>NZ_JAHQVB010000074.1 GCF_019052655.1 Holdemanella porci | reverse complement strand
GACAATAGTTGGGCTTGCCCCTGCGAAGATAGCTAGCTGCCGGGTCCTTTTTTTTGCCTTTTATATTCAAAAGCCAAGTCTTTTATTTACTTAGACTTGGCTTTTTTCGTACATAAATATTTAGATATATTTTAAAATAACATTATATGTTTTTAGTAATTGTTAACAAAATGTCAAATGTTTCACAAACATTTAATAAGTTATAAATCTTTTTTACCTAAAAGCGTTTTCAGGTCAATTTACTCTTTTTTTAACAATATTTATGTGGTATATTTATGATGATTAATAATGAGTCTATGGAGGACATATTATGGTTAAAAGAATTGGTATTTTGACTTCTGGTGGTGATTCACCGGGAATGAATGCTGCAATACGCGCGGTAACACGTGTTGGATTAAATAGTGGTCTTGAAGTATTTGGTATTTACAATGGTTATAAAGGAATGGTTGAAGGTTATATTGAACCATTAACTCGTGAAACTGTTGGAGATATCGTAAACAGAGGTGGAACTATATTAGGATCAGCTCGTTTACCAGAATTCAAGGACATCGAAGTCAGAAAAAAAGCAATCGCTCAATTAAAAAAGAGAGGTATTGAAGCCGTCGTGGTTATTGGTGGTGATGGTTCATATCGTGGAGCATTATCTTTAACAGAAATGGGCATTAACTGTATCGGATTACCTGGTACAATTGATAACGATATTACTTGTACAGATTATACGATTGGTTTTCAAACAGCTTTAGAAACTGTAGTTGAATGTGTTGATAAACTAAGAGACACTTCTAATTCACATCACCGTTGTTCTATTGTTGAAGTTATGGGAAACCGTTGTGGAGACTTAGCGTTATGGTCAGGTATTGCTTGTGGTGCCGAAATTGTAGTAACAAGTGATACAGGATTTGATGAACAAGATGTCTTAGATCGTTTAAGAGATATCGATATTATTAAAAAGAAAAAACACTCAATTGTTGTAATTAGTGAAAAGATTACTGATGTAGATCAATTTGCAAAAAAGGTTAGTTTGAATACGGGCTTTTCAGGAAGAGCAACTGTTTTAGGCCATATTCAACGTGGGGGATCTCCATGTCCATTTGACCGTTTGTTAGCATCACAAATGGGGGAAAAAGCTGTAGATTTATTGATGCAAGGCATTGGTGGACAATGTATTTCAATTCGTGATAACAAGATTATTTCTTATCCAATTGAAGAAGCATTGAGCATGCCACAAGAATCTCGTAAACCACTAATGAATTTATTTGATCGTTTGGTTTAGGATATATTAGAAGGAAGGATATACATATGAGCAAAAAAACAAAAATTATTTGTACTATTGGTCCAGCTAGTGAGAGCAAAGAAGTTTTAACAAAACTTGTTGAAGCTGGAATGAACATCGCACGTTTAAATTTCTCTCATGGAGACTATGAAGAACATGCGGAACGTGTTAAACGTATTCGTGAGGTTAGTAAAGAAACAGGAAAACCTATTGGTATTTTATTAGATACTAAAGGTCCTGAAATTCGTTTAGGTGATTTCGAAAATGGTGGATGTAATTTTGTTGAAGGTGACGAAATCGATTTAGTAAAAGATGAAGTTTTAGGAAACCACGAAAGATTTACATTACGTTGTCCGGAAGTATTTAACGACGTTAAAGTTGGTGATTACATTTTAATGGATGACGGAAAAATGAAAGTCACTTTTACTGAAGTAACTCCTGATCGTATTCATGGTGTTGTAAACAACCCTCACTTCTTAAAGAGTCGTAAAGGATGTAATTTACCAGGCATTAAGTTAAGTATGCCATTTATTTCTGAAAAAGATGAATCAGATATTCGTTTCGGATGTAAAATGGATGTTGACTATATTGCAGCAAGTTTTACTCGTCGTAAAGATGATGTATTAGCAATTCGTCAAATTTTGATTGATGAAAATAAAGATATGATTCAAATTTTCCCTAAAATTGAAAACCAGGAAGGTTTTGATAACATCCGCGAAATCTTAGAGGTTGCAGATGGAGTAATGGTTGCTCGTGGAGATTTAGGTGTAGACGTAAGTTTAGAATTAGTACCTATTTATCAAAAACGTATGATTGCTGCTGCAAACGAAGTTGGTAAACCAGCTATCACTGCAACACACATGTTAGAATCTATGCAGGAAAATCCTCGTCCAACACGTGCAGAAGCAAGTGACGTGGCTAACGCTATTATGGATGGAACAGACTGTATCATGTTATCTGGTGAATCAGCTGCAGGTCATTACCCAGTTGAATCTGTTCAAACAATGACTAAGATTGCAAATGCTATTGAACCAATGATTCCTTATAAAGATCGTTTGAAAGCTAATGTTAAATCAAGTAAACGTACTTTAAACGATGCAATTGGTATTTCAGTAGCTGATACTGCATTGGCAATTGATATTAAATGTATTATTGCATTTACACAAAGTGGAAATACAGCTCGTCGTCTAGCTAAATTCCGTCCATGTGCTCCAATTTTAGCTGTTACATTTGATGAAGTGACTCAACGTAGTTTATTACCAGTTAATGGCGTAACTCCAGTCGTTTCAAATATTCAAAATAATAAAGAAAATGATATTGATTTAGCTCGTAACTTAGCATTACAAGCTGGATTCAAAACAGGAGATCACATCATTGTTGTTGCTGGATATCCAATCGGATCAGGCAACACAAATATGATGCGTATTGCTCAAATCTAGTTAACATTGCCCTCATTTTGAGGGCTTTTTAATACAAAAAAGCTGTGGGTTATTCCACAGCTTTTAATGAATCAACCATTTGAATGTTATTTAATTTTTTATGCATGCACAAATTGATGATTGCATTGAAAACAATTGTCATCACAAAACTAATCACATAAGATATTGAATTGATTGTTCTACCAAACATAATATCATCCATTTCAGCTAAGTTCATAATTAAGTGATGTAATGCTACACCAATTACTAAACCAATCAATGAACCTAAAATAGTTAATAGAACGGTTTCACGATTGATATATGCATCTACCTCTTTTCTTGTAAAACCAAGAACTTTAATTGTTGCAATCTCACGTTTTCTTTCGGAAATATTAACATTGCTTAGATTGTATAAAACTACAAATGCAAGACATGCTGCTGAAATAACAAGTACAACAACGATATAGGAAATACTACTAATCATGTCTTTAAAGTTTTTTTGTAGAGATGAATAGAAAGTTACGCTTTGCACACCGTCAATATTCATAATTTTATTACCTAAATTTCGTTCAAACTTCTTAGTTGTTTTTTTAGACTTAATTAAGTAAATATGCGTTGTTTTTGCATTTGTATTCCAACTCTTGTATAACGATTCACTTGCATAGATGTGGTGGCCAACATAATTTGTAAATACACCCTTGATTTTAGCTTTAATAACTTTATTATTGGTATCTTTTAATGTAATCATGTCTCCAGCCTTTTTGTTCAATTTAGTAGCCATTTTTTGAGATATTAATACTGAAGAATCATCAAGATCAAATTCTTTGTTACCGTTAAATAAAGTACAGAAATCTTTAAATTTATCATGATTTGAAATAATATGGACCGTAGTAGAAAGGTCTTTATTGTCAATCTTCGTAGTTACCGCAAGATGATCTTCCTCATATACATCTTTAATCCCCTTTAAAGAATGTATTTGAGATGTCATTTCACTTGATTTGGCTGAAATTGTGGCATCATAGTGATAGATGACATTATATTGTTGGTTTACAATATCTGAAATACTATCATTGATACCAAAGCCAGCCACTAATAAGGCAGAACATCCTGCAATTCCTATAATAGTCATGAAGAATCGTTTTTTATAACGGAAAATATTTCTTGCGGTTACCTTCTGTAAGAAAGAAAAACGTTTCCATATAAGTGGAATTTTTTCAAGCATAATTTTCTTACCAGCTTTTGCAGCTTTAGGACGCATTAACTGACTAGGCATTTCAATTAATTCACTATAAATAGAATATAGTGTGGCTAGTAAAGTAATACCAGTTACAGAGCCACTGGCTAATAAGATAAGACCAGGCTGGAATAAAAAATGAATTTTTTCAATGTTATATAAAGTGTTCCAAGCATTAAAGATGACAGTTGGGAACAAATACATTCCTAAAGAACATCCTAAAATAGATCCTAAAACACTTGCACTAAATGCATAGATTATATATTTAAGTGCAATATGACTTTTTGAATAACCAAGAGCTTTTAAAGTTCCCATTTCATTTCTTTGTTCATCAACCATTCTTGTCATCGTTGTCATGCAAACTAGAGCAGCCACTAAGAAGAAGAATACAGGGAATACTTTGGCAATACCATCCATACGGTCTGCACAGGCTCCATAATCACGATAAGAATAATGGGAGTCACGATCTAAAACAATCCATTTACCTCTCATCTTATCAATTTCTTCTTGTGCCTCATTTATTTCTTTTAAGGCATCGTGTTTTCGAACATTAAACTCTGCTTTAGATAGTGCTAGCTTTTCAATGTTTGAATTTATTGCATTTTTGGCATCTTGAATTTTGGATACTCCATCCTCATATTGAGATTCACCATTTATTAAATTAACATAGGCACTGTTTAATTGATTTTTTGCATTTAATAACTGATTTAACTGAGATTGTAATTTAGCCTTTTTTGCGACACCTGCTTGGATTTGGTCGATCGCATCCTGAAGTTGTGGTATAGCCGCTTCTAACTCAGCTTTTTTAGCTATTGTACTGTCAATTTCAGCGATTTTTCCTTGCAGATATACTTTTCCATTGTTTAGGTTTTCAATTACTTTATTCTTTATAGCTTCAGATGATTCATCTGTAGTAGGTGTGTTTTGAGCCTTTTCAATTGAGATGTCTATCAAATGAATAGAATCTTGAATCATTTTACGTTGCATATTAAGGTCATCCATTGCGGCATTAATTTGATTCAAACCATTTTCAGCTTGTTCTTTCTGAGACAATAACTCAGGAAGTTTTTGTTCACTCTCTTCAATTTGAGCAATCGCATTTTGTAAAGTAGGAATATTATCTAATAATTGTAAATTTGCATAATATTCATTCCACCATTGATCAATTTGATTTTTAGAATTCTGAAGCTTAATTTCATTACTTTGAATCTCTGCAAGCCCCGAATCAATCTTATCTTGAGCATCATTTAATTTATTTTCTGCATCATTCAATTCATCGTTTGCTTCCTGTTTTTTTCCATCTAATTCAGATTGATAAGACTGAATACGTACATCGATTTGTTTGTTTGCGATTTTTTTGATTCTTTTTAATACAGGATCAACAACATCAAAATATGCATCGCTATAACAATCTAATTCTTTTGCACCCTTAACACAAACATCAACTTCTGTATAATAATCCTTTAAAACATTTGAATTTTGTATATATATAAAAGAGTTTACCGTTCCTGATCCAATATTACTTGATCCTTTCTCATAAGATAAGTAATTCGGATTATAACAAGTACCTACAATTTTATATTTTGTGTTTTTCAAGGAGTTAGATAAAGCTTCATCTGTACCACTCTGTAATTTGATTGTATCTCCAATATGGAAAGTACCATATAATTTATTTGTAGCAGAGCTAGCCTCAATCAAACACTCATTTTCTCTTTCAGGCATTCTTCCTTCGACTACACGGATCTTATTCATCTTTTGATCAATCTCATAAGAAATGACTTTAATAACCATTTGTGTTGAATCAATCTGAGACAATGTATCCATTGAAAAGTTTGGCTGTACGGATTTGACACCTTTTAATTTTTGAATGGCCTTTACATCTTTCTTGGTAAGTCCCAAAGTTGAATAGATTTGTATATCTTGAACATTATATGTATCAAAATACATATCGGCACTGTTTTTCATATCCGGTGCACTCGCTTTAATTCCGGCAAAGAATGCCACACCAATTGCGACAATACAAAGGATAGATAGAAAACGACCGAGGGAGATTTTAATTTCACGGAAAATATCTTTTAAATAAGAAGAAGGCATATTAATACTCTATGTCATTTACATCCATAGGATGCTCATTACATGTAATACTTTCAATTTTTCCACTACGAACTTTAATGACCTTATCTCCCATTGGTGTTAATGCTAAGTTGTGGGTAATAACTATGACAGTTTTATTTTGCGTTCTACACGTATCTTGTAAGACCTTAAGAACTTGTTTACCTGTTTGATAATCCAAAGCACCTGTGGGTTCATCACAAAGTAAAAGCTTTGGGTTTTTAGCTAATGCTCTTGCGATTGCAACACGCTGCTGCTCACCGCCAGAAAGCTGGCTAGGGAAGTTGAACATTCTATCTTTTAGTCCAACAAGTTCTATAGTTTCATCTGTATCAAGTGGTTTCTTACAAATTTGTGTTGCAAGTTCAACATTTTCGCGAAGAGTAAGATTTTGAACTAGATTATAAAACTGAAAAACAAATCCAACATCATATCTTCTATAAAGTGTCATATCCTTTTCTTTATAAGAACTGATTTCACGACCATCTACAATGATTCTTCCTTCACTGACAGTATCCATTCCACCCAGTAGATTTAGGATAGTACTTTTACCAGCACCACTGGCTCCTGCGATAATCACAAACTCGCCTTGTTGTATTTCAAAACTCACATTATCTAAGGCATGTATGTCGATTTCGCCCATATGATAAGTCTTTTTTACATTTTCAAAAGAAATGAAAGCGCTCATATAAATCACCTCAAACTAATTATATCAGACATTTGAGAAAATTAATATTTCATGTTAGGATTAGGATGATTTCGAAAAAAGGAGGGTTTTAATGAAGGCTCGAGTATTGACAGAAAGTGGTTGTGGATTAACCAAACAAGAAGCACAAGCGTTAGGAATTGATTTTTTACCTTTACAGGTTCAAATAGAAGATAAAACATATTTAGATGGGGTGAATTTAACAGTAGAAGAATTAAATTCATTCTTAGAAAGAGGCTTTATGCCTCAAACAAGCATGCCACCATTAGGCGATATTGAGGCTTTATTAGAATCATATAAAAATAATGGTATTACGGATGTTATTTTGATAACTCTATCAAATGGATTATCAGGAACAAATCAGGCAATACAGGCATCTGGTAAATGGCATGGGGTTAAAATTCATACATTAGATATATATACTACTTTAGGTGTGGAAAAATATTTGGTGTTATCAGCTCAAAAATTAGTTGAACAAGAAATACACCCAGAAGAAATCATTTCACGTTTAAAAGACAGTGTAGATCATTCACGTGGTTTTTTAATTCCAGAAGATTTAGATCATCTAGCTAAGGGGGGACGATTAACTCCAATGGCAGCTAAGCTTGCAGGAATGTTGAAAATCAAACCAATCTTGGAAGTATCTAAAAATACTGAAGGAAAAGTCGATGTTTTTGATAAAGTACGTACAATGTCCAAAGCTATTAAAAAAGCTGTTAAAGTGATTTCAAAAGATGCGAATGCACAAGATTATGAATTTTATGTGTTAAACGGAGAAAATCAAGAAGGTACACAATTGGTGATTGATGAGCTACACGATGTGTTTGGCGAAGACATTCAAATTCATATAGATCCAATGTATGCCGTTATTGCAGTACATACAGGATTAGGTGCTGTAGGCGTTCAATTTGTGAAAAAAGTAAAGGGGGCCTAGTTATGAAGATTGCATTTGTGACGGATACCGGAACAGGCCAGCATCCAGACTATTGGAAAGAAAAAGGAATTTATTGTCTTCCATTACAAATTACTTGTGATGAAGAATCAAAAGATGAATATACAGAAATTACATATTCTGAAGTGATTCAAAAATTACATGAAAAAAAAGTGTTGAGAACATCCTTGCCTAGTTTAGGTAAAATTCAAGATTGTTTTAAAGAATTAAAAAATGAAGGATATGACACAATTTTTGCGGTTCCTATTTGTCGAGGATTATCCGGAACATTGGATTCTATGGAAATGATTGCGAATCAATTAGAAATGAAATTTGTAGGCGTTGATTGTTATTGCACAGCGGTTGAACAAGGATGTATGATTGAAGCAGCTAAAAAGATGTATGAAGCAAACATTCCAATTGATGAAATTATTAAAAAACTACAAAACATTGCGGATAGTTGTGAAACTGTGTTGTTGTGTGATGATTTAGATCATATGAAACGTGGTGGAAGATTGACACCAATGGCTGCGGCACTAGGTGGTTTATTGAAAATCAAACCTGTTTTACACATTGATAAAAGTACGAATGGAAAAGTAGATGTATTAGATAAAGTTCGTACAATGAAACGTGCTCAAGATCGTGTTATTAAACATTTAAAAGAATTAAATGTAAATTCTAATTATACATTTATTGTTGCGCACGTAGACGCGTTAGAAGCTGCAAAAGAATATGCGCAAAAGATTGAAAACCAAATTGAAGGCGCTAAAGTAAAAGTAATCAATTTAGTAAGTGCAGTTGGAATTCATACGGGACTAGGCTGTCTAGCTTTACAAGTATTTAATGAAATGAAAGAGCAATAGGAATTGAGTGTGTGAAATCATTCAATTCCTTTTTGTTTTTATGCTTTTGGCTTTAGCTGGTTGAGTACGAAGTACGAAACAACAAAACCACCTGCTATGCGGGTGGTATCAAAAAAATGTTATACAAAATAATCAC
>NZ_JAHQVB010000073.1 GCF_019052655.1 Holdemanella porci | reverse complement strand
CAATTATGAGTCGTAATCCACGTATTGACAATAGGAGGTCACTTCATATTATCTCTTTACAATCTTCGCCAAAGACATATTTAAAGGCGAAATCATTTAATAAATTTGCACTCCTCATGAGCATCTCTTTTCTAGTAGGCACTTTCTACATACTTATATACGAAATTTATTAAACTATTTTAGAAAAGATGAAAAAAATGCATCCTTAAACAGATGCATTATAATATGTCGCAATATCACTCTCTGAAATATAGCCACACTCAGCCATCGCCTTTAATACGGCATATTGTTTTTGTTTGGCTTGGGCAAAATGATAAACTAATTCATAATTATTTGGCGATTGGGGAATCCCTGCAAGTAAAGAAGCCTGCGCTATAGTCAGATCTTCTGGATCTGTATCAAAATATCCATAACTTGCTTCATAGATACCTGTATAGTTATTTCCATAATTGATCACATTCACATATAGGGCAATGATTTCATTTTTAGAATAATGCTTCTCCAAATAACGCGCTACAAATAATTCTGTACTTTTACGATCCCACGTACCATCAAACATACCATATAAATTTTTAGACAATTGCTGCGTAATCGTAGAACCACCACTCTTTAATAGATCATCATCAAATTGGGATACAAGTGCACGCATAAGCCCAATATAATCAACGCCTCTATGATCATAAAAACGACGATCTTCTATTGCCACTGTTGCCCGTACGAGTTCAGGTGATAAATCATCATATCCGACAAAAGTAGATCTAGATGTGACTTCACTTACCACATCATCCACAGATTGAGATTGTGTTAATTCTAAATAACCCCAATATCCTTTGCCAAAAAAGATGCCTACAAAGGCAATAATCAAGATTAATAATAATTTAAATATAAACTTAACAAACTTTTTCATACCTAAACATTAACATAAGAAAAAGAACTTGTAAAATTACAAGTTCGTAAGATTAATCCTTTAAAGTCACGTGTGAATCATCTTTAAAGATTGAATTTGCCGCAATCTGACCACGCACACGAGATAGTGGATATACATTTGTGTGTGGACCAATAATCGTTCCTGGACAAAGTACAGAGTTACATCCAACTTCTACATAATCACCCATAAAGGCACCGATTTTTCTTAATCCTGTTTCAAATTCTTCAACCACATTATAATTTTCATCTTTTCTTCTTAAGATGATATTGTCACGAGCACTCTTTAAATTACTTGTGATACCCCCAGCACCCAAGTGAGAATGATATCCAAGAATACTATCTCCTACATAGTTGTAGTGAGGTGTTTCTACATTGTCAAATAAAATACAGTTCTTTAATTCCACACTATTACCAACTACGCAGTTTGCGCCCACTAAAGCACTTCCACGCACAAAAGCACAATGACGAACCTCTGTTTCAGGACCAATGATGCATGGAGCTCCTAGATATGCACTTTCAAAGACATTGGCACTCTTGTGTACCCATACATGTTCTTTGACTTCCACATAATCTTCTCCTAAGTTTTTACCCAGTTCTAAAATCAAGTCTTTGATTCCCGACAAAGCTTGCCAAGGATATTCAAACTTTGCTAAATATTCTTTTGCCAAAGTATGATCTAAATCATATAATTCGCTTATTTTGTACATAAAACTTCCCTCTTTCTTACCACTCAGGTTCAAATTTTAATTCAACCTGAACGTCATCTTCATTTATATCTAAAATCGCATAGCTACATGGCTTTCCATCTCTAGAATGCGATAAAGATCCTGGATTTACTAATGTAACACCATCGAAACGATCTAAAAAGGATACGTGTGTATGTCCAAAACATACAATGTCACAATTCAATTCTTTAGCACGATTCACCAGTTGCTCACTTCTTAAAAAATAAGAGAACCGATGAGAATGTGTTACATAAATTTGATGTTTACCAATCGGTATGATTCTTTCATTTTCAAAACGACCAAAATAATCATTGTTTCCACGCACAATGATATAGCCTGGAAAATTCATCGGATCATCCTCTAAATCACCACAATGAATAAACAATTTCGCATTTGGATGTTTTTCCTGGATTGTTTTTAATATATCGTTTCTTCCATGAGAATCACTCACAACTACTATTTTCATAAAGTCTTTTACTCCAATTCATCCGGAAATGACATTTGTTCCATACCCTTGCCGCTATCATGCATTAATTTTGCGGTTTTTACACCCACATAACGAAGCATAAAAGGCTGATACCAATGTCCCGTCTTCTTTTCTTGTTCCTGTTGGTAACGAATTACAAAACCATAGCGATACGCATTTTCTTCAATCCATTCCATACGCTTTTTACTTTCTTCAGACAGTTCTTCTTCGACTTTTGAATAATCATATTCATCATCGACATATTGCCTACATAGATCGATCCATTCATCATGGCCCTCTAATACAATCGTATACCCGAGTTGCTGCTCATTTTTGCCGGCACTAAACATATAGTGGTCAACACCCTCATATTCTTTGGATGCATTGACATATTGATCTAGAATTTGTTCATAATTCAAATAACCACTGACCAAATTCAAATGATCCTGACCATCCATAACAGACGCATACGAATCTAACATATTCGTTAGATCTTCGACCATACATATTTGAACAAAGATAGTATTAAATGTCGTAATCTTTTCTGGTATATACTTATATACCGTATTTTCCTGATTTAATACAGCATACGGATTGGTTGGATCAGCAATCAATCTTAAATCTGAATATAATACAGCTTCGTTTTCATAGAACGTCGTTAAATCAATATATGAATAGTGCATCAACATTTGTTTTAAAGAATCATACGAAAAATTCTTTCGAAAACGATTCACAAAATTGACGATGTATTCATTATCTGCATCCTGCGTTTCCTTGGCTTCTTTATAATATAACGTATTTTTTAAATCGAAATCTTTCAACTCTATAAAATCCATAAATTTATCCGGAGTAATATGTTGATTTACCAAATAATCAATATCATCACTATCTAGATATTTTAATAAAACATCACGATTTTCATCGGTTGTATAAGGATATCGAGCTAAAGGATCGTACGATTTATCCATAGTATATAGACAATATAAGCCAACCGCTAGACAAACCACAATCAATAAAATACGTGCTCGCAATTCTTTTTTACTAATCAAAATAAGTACCTCACGCACCCCATTATACTAGACTATTACTTCTCATGCAAACGAGCATATAGAATCTTAGCCACATCTTCTGGAATCACTTCACTCAATTGTTCTACACTCGCAAGACGCATCTGCTTCATGCTTTTAAAATGCTTCAACAATTCCTTTTTACGCTTCGGCCCAATACCACTCACCGTATCCAATACAGATTTTGTCATAGACTGATTTCGAAGTTTTCTATGATATGAAATCGCAAATCGATGCACTTCATCCTGCATACGTGTTAATAAGAAGAATAAGCTCGATTTGGAATCAATCTGAATTTCATTTAAATTCACATCCATCAACGCTCTTGTCGCATGCTTATCATCCTTTACAAGTCCTGCCACTCTTAAATCAAGCTGCAACATATCTATAATTTCTTTGGCCGCAGCAATCTGTGCAGCACCACCATCCACCAACAATAAATCTGGCATCGGCAAATGTTCTTTCAACAATCGAAAGTATCTTCGATAAATGACTTCTTTCATACTGTCCACATCACTGCGATACCCATCTAATTTATAATGACGATATGAATTCTTATCGGGTAAGCCATCCTTAAAGACAACCAAACCACTCACATTAAACGTACCTTGGATGTGGGAGTTATCAAACATTTCAACCGTATGAATATCCGCATTGAATATTTTTGACAACATTTCATTGGCCTGACGCAACTCATTATCCTTACGAAATACCAGTTTAAACTTCTGTTCATGTGCTTCCTTTGCATTTTTATAAACTAAATCTATCAGTTTCTTTTTTTCACCACGAACTGGAATATGCACATTCGTATTTAAAGCTTCCTTTAAAACATCCACAGGCGTTCCGGACGGCACCAAAATTTCTTTTGGCACCACATTTTTTTCATAATACTGCATGATAAAGCTAGTAAAGGCATCCATCTCATCTTCATATAACGGTGTAATTGACATATTTCTCTCCAATAATTTTCCTTGACGAATAAAGAAACCTTGAAAAGAAATATATCCAGAATCCACATAATATCCAAATACATCACGATTAGCACGATCTTTAAAGTCAATCGTCTGTTTTTCAATGACATGCTCTAATGCTTGGATCGTATTATAGATTTCCTGTGCTTTTTCAAACTGCAAGTTTTCACTGGCCTCCATCATTTTAGCCTGCAAAGAATCCATCACCTCTTTGGTGTCTCCCTGCAAAAACTTCTTAATTTTTTTACGCGTCACTTCGTTTTCCTTAGGATCAATCTCATGAATACAAGGTCCTAGACATTGGTGCATGTGATAGTACAAACACGGAGAATCTGGAATATGACGACATTTACGTACGCAAAAGATCTGATTGATCAATTTCACGATTTCATAAGCCGACTGACTACTTGGATACGGCCCAAAATATTCACTCTTTTTATTTTTGATATTTCGTGTTGTACGCACCACAAAATTATTCTCTTTTGTAATCTCAATATATGGATATGTCTTATCATCCATAAACATGATGTTGTAAGGTGGCGTATGTTTTTTTATTAAATTGATTTCTAATAATAAAGCCTCTTTTTCACTGCCCGTCACGATAAATTCAAAATCACGAATGTGCGACACTAAACGCGTCGTCTTATTGTTGTGGGTACCATGAAAATAAGAACGCACACGATTCTTTAATACTTTGGCCTTTCCCACATACAATATATTCTGATTTTCATCTTTCATGATGTAACAACCAGGAGAATCTGGAAGTAAGGCTAATTTATCTTGTAAATGTTTAGAAACACTCATTTTATCCCCTACTTTAATATAACGATAGTTGCACCAAGTCCACCTTCACTTGGACCGGCACTGTTAAACTTAGAAACATTTGGTTGTTTCTTTAAATCCTTCCATACGGCTGTACGCAAAGCACCCGTACCCATACCATGAATGATACGTACTTGTTTAATGTGTTTAACGACAGCTTGATCTAAATATTTATCTAAAGCAGCAACGCCTTCTTCAACACGCATTCCAATTAGATTCAACTCCAAAGGAAAACGACTGGATACCGATTCTACATGCGCTTTATAAGTTGCTTTCTTGATTTGTGGCTTATGCATAGGCTCCAACTTAGAAATTTTCACCTTCATCTTCATACCATTCGTTAAAACGGTAGCTTCATTTCTTCGAATATCCACAATTTCACCATGCGAATTTAAACCTATGATTTTTACATAATCACCAACCTTAAATTCTTTCTTATCGTCTTCGATTTCTTCAACATGCTCATTTAAAAGATCTAGTTCATGCATCTTTTCAATCTGCTTATGCTGCTTACCCGTCTTTTCTTTACGAAGCACAGTTAAGATTTCTTTGGCCTCTGCCTTTTTCTTTTCGAGCATCTCATTCAATTGTTCCTGATACGATGCATCCAATTGGGCCTTACGCTTTTCGATTTCTTTTTCTTTTTCGTAAGCCTCCTTTTGAACGCGGTGCGCATCTTCAATCAATTGATTAAAACGCTCCTTTTGTTTCAAGACATCATTTTGAAGTTTTTCTAATTTCTCCAATTCTTTTTCTGTCTGCTTTTCATTTTCATTCTTCAAAAAATCCGCTCTTTCTAAAATGGACTCTTCTAAATTGTATTCTCTGGCAATATGAAAGGCATAACTTGCTCCAGATACACCAGGAATATATTTATAGGTTGGCTTTAATGTTTCTGGATTAAACTCAACACTCGATACTAATACAGAATCATTTGCTTTTCCATATGTTTTTACTTGCGAATAGTGAGTTGAAGTAATGATCGTACTTCTTTTTGAAATCAAATACTCTAAAATCGCAACCGCAAGACTGGCTCCTTCTAATGGATCGGTACCATTTCCAATTTCATCCAATAAGATAAAACTATTCTCATCACTCTTCTGACAAATATGAGACAAACGAGAAATATGACTTGAGAAAGTCGATAAGTTATTTTCAATGGACTGATGATCTCCAATGTCAAAATACATCGATTGATAGAATGGTAGAATGGCTTTATGACATAATACGGGAAAGGCTGCATGGGCCAAAGCCACAAAGAGTCCAATTGTCTTTAATGTGACAGTCTTACCTCCCATGTTTGGTCCTGAAATCATAAGGCAAGCTTGTTTATCATTTAATTCATATGTGTTACAAACCACTTTCTTTTCATCAATCAAAGGATGTTTGGCATGTTCTAAATACATAGAGTGATCTCTTGATTGTAAAGATGGAATGCATCCATCATAGCGCACTGCCCATTTTGCCTTTGTGAAAGCTACATCAATTACAGTTAATGTTTCTAATGCCGAAGTTAAAGACAACGCATTTTTCTTAACTTGCATCGACAATTCCCTACAGATTCGCTTCTTTTCTTCTTCAATACGAATCATCAAAGAAGAAATCTCATTATTATCAGCTACAAAGCTGGATGGTTCAACATAATAGGCGAGTCCTGAACTTGATTGTCCATGAATCATACCGCCAAAGGCATTCTTGTCTTGGGCACGAACCAAGACAACAACACGTCCAGATACAGTTGTCGTCATATTTTCCATAAGTTTTAAACTGTTCTTCTTTAAAAACTGTCTTGATTTTGATTGTAATGCTAAGCGCGTATCTACCAACGCCTTATGCATACTTTTTAATGCGGGTGTCGCATCTTCTTTGACTGATCCTGTTAGATCAATCTTTGAAATGATAGAATCCATCAAACGTGTACATCCATCCATAGATTGAGCTAAATTTGTCAGTTTTGGATAGTCAGATTCATCCAGGCTTTGTTTGGCTTGTTTAACAGCCGTTAAAAAATGGTAGATGGAAATCAATTCTTTACTTGTTAGTGTCATCTGTTTCGAAGCTTTTGAGACTGGTAAAGAAATATCATTCGCTCCTGATAAAGAAAGTAAGCCTCCGGCTTGTTCAAACTGAATGGCTTCTTTGGCATAGTTTAATTGTTCTTGTATTTCTAATTTATCAAATACAGGTAACGCATTTAAAATTTTTTCTTTGGCGCAAGAAAAGCTAGAAAATGCAGAAACCTGTGTTAATACACTTGAAAAATCAATAGCCTGGTTTAATTCGTTTCTAAAATTTTGTTCCATAAAATACTCCGTTCTCACCTATTTTAACACAAAATTTATGGTAAACTAAATAAGGTGATTAAAATGGCAACATTGACAAAGAATATGACAAAAGAAGAGATCTTTCAATTAAAAAATAGATTATCTCCTTTTATATTAAAAGAAAGTACACCACAGTATACGTACTATCAAATCAAGACGAAAGAATGTTCGATTACGGCATATACAAGTGGTAAAGTTGTATTTCAGGGAGCCGATCTTTCTTGGTTAGAACCAAAACAAACAAATAGTGAAGCACAAGATCAAGCGGGCAGCGATGAAGTGGGTACTGGTGATTATTTTGGTCCAGTTGTAGTGGCTAGCTGTATTGTCACAAAAGAGGCTCGAAAAAAACTTGCACATCTTGGCATTCAAGATTCAAAGCAGGTGGATGATGTTAAGATTCGTAAGCTTGCACCTATCATCAAGGAAGTGTGTCCACATAGTATTTTGATTGTTCCCAATACAAAATATAATGACATGCATGATACTTGTAATATGGTGGATATGAAGTGTCGCCTGCATAACCAGGCTTATGTAAATTTGGTGCATAAAGGATATACGCTTCCTAAGCAGATTGTTATTGATCAGTTTGTGCAAGAAAAAAGTTACTATCGCTACTTACAAGGCTTTCCTGAAGTCATTAGAGGTATCACTTTTGAGACCAAGGCCGAAAACAAATACCTAGCAGTAGCTTGTGCGAGTATCCTGGCAAGAAATGCCTTTCTAGAAACGTGGGATCTTATGGAAGAAAAATATGATTTTAAATTTGAGAAAGGTGCCGGAAGCAAGGTGGATGTGTGCGGCAAGAAATTCGTACAAAAATTTGGAAAAGAAAAGCTTTACCAAGTGGCAAAGCTTCATTTCAAAAACACACAGAAGATTGGAGTTTAATTTCCAATCTTTTTTGTCTTCTTCGATCATTTTCAACTAAAGAATACTATCACTCTTTATCTTCATACATCTTTTGATCGCTTCTTGTAAAGTTTCAGATAGATTTGAACAAGTTTCTTTCCACACACAACCTGTCGCAACACTGATTTCTAATTCTTTCATTCGTTTAAGTAATTTTGCATATTGATCAAAGAATAAGAGTTCGGATACATCTTGTCCAATGACCACAAACTCATCTCCACCTACACGATAGGAATTATCTAAGAAGATTTCTTGTAGAGCATATGATGCAGTAATAATGAGTGTATCACCTGCGATATGTCCTATTTTATCATTAATTTCTTTAAGTCCATTTAAATCTTCATTAAGTTCATCAGATTTTTTAGAAATTCTACGAACTATTGTGATATAGAATCCACAATACAATAAGAGAATCAATATTTCACAGATGACCATGACCATATAATTCTTTTTCAGTGTCAAAACACTCGCAAAAGCATCCTCTTCATTTACCATAACTAAAATAAAAAGTCTGGTACTACGTCAAGAAAAAGGACTCATAAAATAGATAAATTTTAAATTCTAATG
>NZ_JAHQVB010000072.1 GCF_019052655.1 Holdemanella porci | reverse complement strand
AATTATATCATAATACTAGGTTTGAATTAAATATTTGTATCTTAATTTTAAATATGCTATATTATTCCCTAGTGAGGTCAAGAAATGGAAAAAGCTATTTTATCAAGAATCAATTTACAACGACAAGATACTCATATTGCACAAGAATATTTTGATACAATATCAGACTTAATTGATACACAAGAAGTACAAGCCCTAAAAAAATGCAGCCAACACATGGCTACATCTCGCTTTCAACATTCTTTAAACGTTTCTTACTATTCCTTTTTAATTTGCAGAAAATTCGGTATTGACGCCCCGTCTTTAGAGGTTTGCACCATGAATGTTTAGAGGCTATTCTGAGAAAAAGTTGAGATTCTCCAGTATTTATCGTTGTTTTTTGTGCTTTAAATTTATTTTATTTTTTTATTTATTTGGTATAATTATGGTGTAAACGTGTAATCTTTGGAGGACACTTTCTATGGCCTATTTTCTTAAAAAAACAAAACGAAATGACAGACTTTATCTTTCCATCTATGAGAGTTTTTATTCTCCAGAAACCAAGAACACCCGACATAAAAGTTTTCGTAAAATCGGGTTCGTTGATGCTCTTATCGAACAGGGTATAGATGATCCAATCTCTCATTTTCAGAAAGAAGTAAATGAACTGAATTCTAAACGGGAGACAGAAAAGTGTCGCATCAACTTTCAACAGATTTCTGACGTTTCACCAGAACTGTGTCTGGGTTATGTGCCAATTGCGAAAATCTTGAACATACTGGATGTAAAAGAACATTTTGGGTATTTAAGTTCTTCAAGGAAGTTCGAGTTCGATGTATATGATGTCTTTTCCGCTCTTGTATATGCTCGTGTTGTTGCGCCTTTATCCAAACATCAGACTTTTCATGATATTCTTCCAAAGCTATATGTTCAAAAAAACTTCAGTTATGATCAACTCCTGGAGGGCTTGGAATTCATGGGCGAAGAATATGAGAAACTGGTTGAAATACTAACCGTTGCGACTGATGACAATTTTATTCTGGATTCCAGCCGTTCTTATTTTGATTGTACAAACTATTACTTTGAAATCGATAAGGAATCTACTCTTCAAAAAAGAGGTCCTTCCAAAGAAAATCGAAGGGACCCTATTGTGGGAATGGGCCTTCTTTTAGACGCACAGATGTTACCAGTCGGCATGAAGATATTCCCAGGCAATGAATCTGAAAAGTCGGTCATGCGTGATCTAATCCACGATTTGAAATCAAGAAACAATATCAAGGGCCGTACCATCCAAATTGCTGATAAAGGCCTTAACTGTGCTAAAAATATTATTGAAGCTATCGATAATGGAGATGGCTATCTGTTTTCGAAATCTGTAAAAACCCTTCCTGAAAGAGAAGGACAATGGGTTCTTCTTGATGACGGATTCGAAACAGTGTTTAATCAGAACGGAGAACCCGTTTATAAAATCAAGGAATGCATCGATACGTTTACCTATTCATACAAGGATGATTACGGGAATGTCATAACTCGTAATATAAAAGAAAAAAGAACAGTTACCTATAACTTCAGTCTCGCGAAGAAGAAACTGATGGAAATCAATAGAATGATTGAAAAAGCCAAGGCACACCGTGCATGCCAGGCCAAAAAAGAAGAATATGGTGAATCATCAAAATATATGCAGTTTCTAGATGATCAGGGAAAAAGTATAAAACCCCAGCTAAATCTAAAAGCTATAGCCAAAGACAAAGAACTAGCCGGATATAATATGCTCGTAACATCTGAAATCAATATGTCATCAAAAGACATATACAATGCTTATCATCAGCTTTGGCAAATTGAAGAATCCTTCCGCATCATGAAGACCGAACTTGATACACGTCCGGTCTATCTACAAAAAGAAAATCGGATCAAAGGGCATTTCTTCATCTGTTACACAGCCGTGTTATTATCACGAATCCTTCAATTCAAGATTCTGGAAAATAAATACTCAGCAAGTACAATATACGATTTCATGAGAAAATTCCGAGTTGTAAGAATCAACTCAACAAGATTCATAAATCTATTAACCAGCAAAGAATTCGTAACAGATTTATCCAAAAAATTAAATCAACCAATAACAAATTATTATCTAACAGATAAACAAATAAAAATGATGCATACTCGATAATCAAATATCGAGTGTTGCACCATTTTTTACTATTCAACCTCTAAAGTCAGGAATTATATCATAATACTAGGTTTGAATTAAATATTTGTATCTTAATTTTAAATATGCTATATTATTCCCTAGTGAGGTCAAGAAATGGAAAAAGCTATTTTATCAAGAATCAATTTACAACGACAAGATACTCATATTGCACAAGAATATTTTGATACAATATCAGACTTAATTGATACACAAGAAGTACAAGCCCTAAAAAAATGCAGCCAACACATGGCTACATCTCGCTTTCAACATTCTTTAAACGTTTCTTACTATTCCTTTTTAATTTGCAGAAAATTCGGTCTTGACACCTATAGTGCAGCACGTGCCGGTCTATTACATGATCTATATTACTATGATTGGAAAACAGATGATAAGCGTCCTCTTGAAGGACATCATGCGATGATTCACCCAATCATTGCCCTTGAGAACGCTAAAAACATCACATCAACAAATCCAACCATTGACGATGCCATTCTACATCACATGTGGCCATTAAAAACAAGCCACCCAAGCACAAGCGTTGGATGGATCATTCAAGCTGTAGATAAATTCTGTGCCATCACAGAAATGGGACATCAATCTCTATTTCGAGTAAGTCATTCCAACAATCTATTAAGCTATTGCATACTTTTTACATTCCTATTCACAATATAGGCAGCTAGAATTTCCTAGCTGCCTTTAGTTTTTCCTTAAATTGTTCTAGCCATAAAGAACCATCTTTATCCAATCCATACTCACCCATTTGAATACTTGGTTTTTTCTCCCCATGGAAATCACTTCCACAAGTAATCAATAAATGATGTTCCTTCGCTAGTTTTTCATAATATACATTCTGTTCAGGCGTATGATAATTACTATAAGCTTCAATACCATCCACTCCAGCATCCAATAACACCTTGAACATCTCATCATTTTTATAAAACGTATTAAACGGATGTGCTACAATCGCAAGTCCACCAGCCTCATGAATCTTTTGAACCGATTCGACAAAATCAGGCATTGGCACATATACGAATAAATCGGATCCATATTGACATTTATCCCAAAAGAAATTAACGGGTGCCGGATCACTTCTTTTTCCGCCTGGAATATAATCCTTAAAATCTGGAATATCTTGATAACGAGGATCATTGAACATATGCGTACACATCACAAACCAAGGATTCTTATCATTCGCCTCTTTCAAAACAGCCTCTTCATCAATTTCAACACCATACTTCGCTCTTAATTTATCGCAACGAGTTGAAAATGCATTTCTAGACTTCACTTGTGTTCTTTCCAATAAATTTTGAAAATAGGTATCCTCTAAATCGATACCATATCCAAGTAAATGTACATCTGTATAACCAATACTTGTTGAACACTCAATGGCAGGAATCACTTCAATATCCGCTTCTTTACCAAGTTTGATCATTTCCTTAACACCACTGATACAATCATGATCACTTAATGCAATGGTTTTTAATCCTCTTTCTTTTGCGATTCCAATCAATTCTTCAGGCGTAAACTGCCCATCCCCCGAATAACAGGAATGCATATGCAAATCAAATTCATTCATTTTTATAACCCTCTTTAAATCACATAGAAAAATATAATCACAAAGATACCTAAAATAATGCGGTACCACCCAAAAATTGTAAAATCATGGCTCTTCACATAGTTTAATAAAGCTTTTATCGCAAATAAACTCACCACAAAAGCCACGAAAGTTCCTAGTAGTAATAAGAACAATTGTCCAAAATTAAATAAACCTACCTTTATAAAATATTTAATGACCTTTAAAAGACTCGCTCCAAACATGACAGGGATGGCCAAGAAAAACGAAAATTCACTTGCGACCGTTCTAGAACAGCCACAATATAAGCCACCCAAAATCGTTGCGCCAGACCTTGAAGTACCTGGAATCAAGGCTAGACATTGAAAGCAGCCAATCTTTAAAGCCGAAAGATAATCAACTTGTTCAATCGTTTCAATCTTTTCTTGTCTAGGATTCTTCTCAACCAAGATAAAAATAATCCCATACGCAATCAGTGCTACCGCAATCACAAAGTTTGCCGACAAATATCCCTCAATAATATCATCCAACAATAAGCCAATAATGGCAGCTGGTATGACGCCCACAATCACTTTAGACCAAAGTTGTAAAGTCTGTTTTCTCTTTTTAAACGATTTACGCTGATCAAAAGGATTCAATTTCTGATAGTACAACACTAAAACCGCTAAAATACTACCAAACTGAATAACCACCTTGAACACTTCAAAGAAAGTAACCGGTTCAAGTGGCCAAATACTCGCAAATAAAATTAAATGTCCTGTCGACGAAATCGGCAGCCATTCCGTTATCCCCTGTATGATTCCTAATAAGATTGTCTTAACAATACTGCTTAGAAATGTCATTCTTCATTCCTTTTAGCTGCATACGCATGAACCATCTGTTTAAAAATTTCGCCCCTAATCTCATAATTTTTAAACTGGTCAAAACTAGAACATGCAGGACACAATAAGACAATATCACCAGGTTTTGCCAGTAACACAGCCTTTTCAAATGCATCCTTCATGGTCTCAACACTCATTTGACTTGTAAAGATATCTTTAAACTTATCTTTTGTCTGACCAAAAGAAATACATTTCTTCACTACACCATCATATTGTTTCAAATCATCAAAAGAAATATGTTTATCTTTGCCACCACAAAGTAGAATCACATTCTTCTCAAATGCAGATAAACCTGCACAAGCCGCATGCGTATTTGTAGCCTTAGAATCATTGTAGAAACGAACATTATCAATAGTATCGACATATTCAATACGATGTTCTACACCACTAAATTCACGAATCACTTCTTGAATATTAAATAAAGAAACACCCATCAAATAGGCCATACAACTTGCCATCATCGCATTCCCACAATTGAATTCACCAACAATTTTTAAATCCGATAAAGTAAACAACTGCGTATCTTTATAATAGGCATACTTATCATCTTTATATAAATCGACATCTTTTCTTTTCAAAGAAAAATCAATCACATGACAAGGAATGTTTTGAGCATACTTCACAATATTTTCATCATCCACATTACGAATAAAGTAATCATCCGCATTTGTGTTCTCATAAATACGCATCTTACTTTCATAATACGCTTCTAGACTATCCATATAATCTAAATGATCCGGTGCCAAATTTGTCACAGTTGATACATGAGGTCTAAATGTTTCAATTCCCAACAATTGGAAATTACTTAATTCAAGAGCTACATTATAGTCTTCATCCGTATATTCTAAAGCCAATTCGCACAAAGGCGTACCAATGTTTCCAGCAACCAAACTCTTCTTTTGTCGATTCAACATCTCATATAATAACGTCGTTACGGTTGTCTTACCATCTGTACCTGTTACGGCTGCATAATTAAAGTTCTTGGCATAACGATACGCCACCTCAATTTCTGTATAGATTTTTGCGTTTTGTTCTACAAAATAATGTACGAAAGGAACACGATAAGGAATACCAGGATTCTTTACAATAAACGCATACTTCTTTTCTTTTAATGAATCTGGATGTCCCCCATCAAACACTTCGATACCTAATGATTCTAATTCTGTCTTTTCTTTAATCGCATTCGAATCCGTTAATACAACATGATACCCATTCTTTAATAAGAGCTTACTAACGGCAATCCCACTACGGGCAGCTCCAATGACTAATACAGTTTCCATCTACATTACCCCCAAAACAAGTCCAAGAACCGCTAAGATAACACCAACAAGTCTAAAACGTGTAACAACCTTTTCTTCAGACCATCCACACATTTCAAAGTGGTGATGCAAAGGCGCCATCTTGAAAATTCTCTTATGTGTTTTTTTATAATACGTAACCTGTATAATAACGCTGCAAACTTCTGCGACAAAAACAAAACCAATAATAATCAATAAAATTTCTTGTTTTAAGACCATTGCCACAGCAGCAATCAAGCCACCCAAAGCCAATGATCCCGTATCACCCATAAAGATTTGAGCTGGATGCTTATTAAACTTCAAATATCCAAGTAACGCAAAGATCACTAGACAAATCAAACATGCCACATTATATAATCCTTGCATCAATGCGAATACCACAAATGGAACAAGCGCAATTACCATCTGGCCTGCACACAATCCATCTAAACCATCCGTTAAGTTCACCGCATTCGTTTCAGCTGTAAACATAAAGAATACTAAAATAAAGTAGAACCATGATAAATCGATTGTCACATTAAAAATAGGAATCCAAATATCTGTAGTTGAACTTGTACGATATAAGAAGAAAAACACAACCGCTAAAATAGACTGAAGTAAAAACTTATGAGCTGGTTTTAACCCCTCATTATTCTTTTGTACAACAATAATATAATCATCTATAAATCCAACAACACCATATCCTACAAAGGCAAGTAGAATAATCATTGTATTCATATCCAGTTTGAATGGAGTAAAGAAAGAACCTATAATATAAACAAGTGTCGGTACAATAATGAAGGCTAAGCCACCCATAGTAGGCGTACCATTCTTCTTTTTATGGCTTGCCAACCCCTCCTCTCTTTCTGTTTGTCCAAACTTAATTTTATGTAAATAATCAATCAATCCAGGCATAATCAGCAACATAATCACAAGCGTAACTAAACACATGCCTAAGATTATTAAGTAATTCGAATTCAACATTCCATCTTCTCCTCTTTTTTTAAAACATTATCATTATAACATTCTATTGAGTCTTGAACAAATTTTAATTCAGGGGTTGAAATAAGGGCTTGTTAATGGTATTATAGTTAAGCGATTGCGTAAATGAAAGAAAAAGGAGGACATTAAGATGTCAAGAGTATGTGCAGTATCTGGAAAAGGTCCTTTATCTGGAAATAAACGTTCTCACTCAATGCGTGCTTCTCGCCGTAAATGGAACGTGAATCTTCAAAAAGTTCGTGTTGTAGTTGATGGAAAGCCACAAACTATCCGTGTTTCAGCTAGAACATTAAAAACTTTGAAGAAACAAAACGCTATTTAATTTTAGATAATTAGGATCCTTAAAAAAATTATGCATAAGATAAAAAAGAAGAGAATATTCTTCTTTTTTTCTTTATGTGTTATACTTCATTTATGAACAAGAAAGACATAGATGAACTATTCAACAAAGGCCTAACTCAAAAAGAAATAGATTCTCTTACACAAAAAGGCTTCACCAAAGAAGAAATGATTCAATCCCATCAATATAATAATGAAATCAAGAAAGGATCGAATTTCATTGCATGGCTTGTCGATTTGATTACTTGGTTTTTACCTTAAAACAGCAGCAATCACTGCTGCTGTTTATGTTTCTTCTTATTTAAATACATATTTTGATCCGCCAAATCCTTGACACTCACAATATCCCCGTCAGCAACATGGCCGAACCATAAGATACAGAAGGCAAATATGTATATTTATTACGCTTCTTTTTTATGAAACTTTCAAACTGTACAGAACACGCCTCTTCAATCTGACTGTTTTTTAATAAGACACAGAATTCATCGCCACCAACTCTGTAACAATAGCCATATTCGGCATATGCCTTCTTAATACAATCCGCAATGATACTCAAACACAAATCCCCTTTGATATGACCAAACACATCATTGACATGTTTTAAATCATCCACGTCAAAGACAATCAACATACCATTTGTATAATTCATTTCTTCAGATCGATTCAAAAAACTATTCTGATTTAATAATCCGGTCAAACCATCTAACTGATTCCACATTTCGCTACAATATATAAAATATAAGACCGAAAGTAAGGTGACACAAAGCCAACTTACATGAAGATCTGGACTAAGATTTGTATGATAGTTTCTGCAACCAAGAAGATCATCAATGGATAAATCAATGCTTTACTGCGATTTTTAAAACTGTTTCGAAACAAAAATCGTAGACAAAGATAAATATAATATCGATATAAAATACGCAAAGATATAAATAAAGAAATAAGGCCCCCTAGAATATATATTTTCTTGACTTACTGAAAATACAACGGAATCGAAAGGGCCAGAATCAAAAGATATACGACTTCCCATAAAATTGCCAATTTGAATTCCCACCTAAGTTTTGTCTTCTTATCCAATACATACACCAAACATATACAAACCGATGGCGTAAGCCCAAAACCAAGATAGTTTGATACTATATTGATCCAACGAAATTTCTTTGGTAAACCATCCACTTTTAATGTAACGACTTCTAATAATGAAATCAGTGCAATCAATCCAAACGCAAATAAAAATCCACGATTTTGTTTTTTATTTAACGATTCACTTAATTGCGTCAAAACGCACATGAAACAAAGAACGAAAATGTCAATTGTCGTTAATACTTGAACCTCTCATCACCGCAGTGACAAGATTCTTGGGAACAGGCTTCTATCGAAACCTTTCTTACCAAGCTATCCCCGCAGTTCCTGCGGTTGTTTTATTAATTTTAACTAATTTGCTAATATGCATCTATCAATATATTGATAGATGCATTTACATCTCTGTCATGATTTGAATGACATTTTGGACATGTCCAATCTCTTACATTTAAATCTTTTGTTTCTTCATTCTTGTATCCGCAACAATGACAAATCTGGCTGCTCGCATAGAATGTGTCTACTTTCTTGATTACTTTTCCATACCACTTGGCTTTATATTCTAGCTGTGTTGTAAACTTTGACCAGGATACATCCGATATAGACTGGGCTAGATTGTGGTTTTTAAGCA
>NZ_JAHQVB010000071.1 GCF_019052655.1 Holdemanella porci | reverse complement strand
AGAAATAAACCAATATTCATATCTCTCTCCTAAAAAAATAATAATAAACAAAAAGAAACCATTCTAGACGCCAACACTAGAATGGTTTTCTTATTTTAGGCATACGCATTACATACTTTAATCACAAAACGCATCAAGGCATATAAATCTTTATATGTTTCTTTTTTGATACGAACCGTACAATCATCCATCTTTTCTACATTGTCCATACGAGATACAAAATCCGCATTTCGACTATGATGGAATGTTATTTCCATTGTGTGAGATGAAGATATAGCTGGTTTTTCATCTGCTTTTAAAGCTTCTTGAATGCCATATGTATATCTATTCTTCAACTCATTAAAGCTACAACACAAAGCACACTGATTGTTTAATGTTTTCTTTGTTTCCACAAATACACAACCAAGTTCTTCTTCTACCTGCTTACCATATTCACTATCACCACTTGCTAAGATAACTGGCACTCCAAATTCGTTTGCCAACAATCGATTTATGCCACTTTCCCCGAGTTCTTTCCCATCTACTACAATTTTTCGTACCATAGTACCCCAAATCGTATGAGCCATAACGCCTGATGAGTTACAGCGAGAATGATATCCAATAAATAATGCTCCATCAAAAGAATCATCTAAACCTTCCATCATCCCAAATTCCTTATAAGCTCCATTTGCGGACACAAAAGCAGCTCTAGGATCTAATTTTGAAGGAAGAAGATTATCCATATTTCCATGACTATCATTGACCACAACTTCTTCTACGCCATTTTGAAACAATAAATCAATCACAAGATTTACTTCATTCATCATATTTGTACAATATTCAGAATATAAGTATCCATTCTTAGATGTATTTGCCGGATTGCTGTTTCCCCAAATACCTTCAATATCGGCTGATATATATATTTTCTTCATCTAAAACACCTCTACAGAACGATCTAATATTCCGTTCATTTTCGCAATCGCAATACCATAATTTGTGAATGGCACATGCTGTTTCTTACATTCTTTTACGCGTGACTGCACTTCTTTTTCATTCAACATACATGCACCACAATGAATCACAACACTATATTTCGAAAGATCTTCTTTAAATCCTTGTCCAGAAGTAAATTCAAACGTAATATTCTTCTTTGTATAATTCAAGATCCATTTTGGAAGCTTGTCCGTACCAATATCACCACACTGTCTATGGTGCGTACACCCTTCACTAATCAATACACAATCCCCATCTTGAAGATGATCCAATTGATTGGCCCCTTCAAGCACTGTAGATAAGCTTCCTTTTAAGCGTGCCATAAGAATAGAGAAAGAAGTTAAATGAATAGATTTATCTACGATTTGACTTACCTTGTTAAAAGCCTGGGAATCTGTAATAACCAGTTTTGGAGTAACCTTCTTTAAGGTTGCATCCAATTCTTCTACCTGACAAGTCATACCAATCGCATGATGATCTAAAATATCTCTTAATACAAGTTGTTGAGGCAAAATCAATCTTCCTTTAGGAGCCGATTGATCAATTGGAATAACAAGCACAATAACATCGCCCGAATCAATTAAATCACCAATAATTGTCTTTTCTTTCTGTTTCTTTGCGACACTAGCCAACAATTGCTTTAATCCATCTATATTGTCATTGTTTAGAGCACTCACAAAGATTTCATTAGAAGCCAGTTCTTTCTTTTCTTCAATCAAATCACACTTATTAAAAACTATAAAATAAGGTAATTTATTTTCTTTAAACATGTCAATCAAATCCAAATCTATTTTTTGTAGACCTACATTCGCATCAACGACCAATACGGCCATATCCATTGTTTTTAAAACTTCTAACGTTCTTTTGATTCTCAATTCACCCAAAGCACCTTCATCATCCATACCCGGCGTATCCACAATCACAACAGGTCCAATCGGCAAGATTTCCATTGATTTCTTTACTGGATCTGTCGTAGTTCCCTTTATATTAGAAACTAAAGACATACTCTGGTTGGTAATCGCATTGACTACACTGGATTTTCCAGCATTTCTTAAACCGAAAAATCCAATGTGTGTACGATTTGCGCTTATCGTACTATTTAAATTAGACATAATTAGAACCTGAAATCTCTACGATTGCTTGACTTGATCGCATCCACATTGTCACGAGCAATTTGTTGAGCTTTCGCATTTGGAATCTTGTTAAATTCTTTTTCAATCAACTCAAAACCAATTCTCTTTGTATCTTCACTCGCATAATCCACTAAAAATTCACATAAAGTCATCAATGCGTTAGGATGACAACAATTTTGAATTTGCCCTGTCTTACACAAAGACATGAAACGATCTCCTGTTCTTCCTTCTCTATAACATGCCGTACAGAAAGATGGAATGTAACCTAACTCCATCAGCCAGTTCACAACTTCATCTAATGTTCTTTGGTCAGATACATCAAATTGTTCTGAATCATGAGGACGTTCTTCTTCTGTATATCCACCAACAGATGTACGACTTGCCCCGCTAATTTGAGATACACCTAAGTGAAGCATTTTTTCACGAACTTCTTGAGATTCACGTGTAGAAATAATCATTCCAGTATATGGAACGGCAATACGGATACATGCTGCAATCTTTTCAAAGATTTCATCATCCAAACTATTATCGAACGCTTCTGGATCAATATCATCTGCATGTTTTACACGAGGCACACTAATTGTGTGTGGACCTACACCGTGAACAGCTTCTAAGTGTTCTGCATGCATCATTAAGCCGGCAAATTCATATTGGTAGCCTTCCAAACCAAATAATACACCCAATCCAACATCATCAATTCCACCTTCCATGGCTCTATCCATAGCTTCTGTATGATAGTCATAATCGTGTTTAGGTCCTGTTGGATGCAACTCTAAATAACTCTTTTTATTGTATGTTTCCTGGAATAAGATATAAGTTCCTATTCCAGCTTCCTTTAATTTACGATAGTTTTCTACCGTTGTAGCCGCAATATTTACATTGACACGGCGAATTGCACCATTCTTGTGTTGAATCGAATAAATAGTTTTAATAGAATCCAAGATATATTCGATTGAATTGTGTACTGGATCTTCGCCTGCTTCAATAGCTAAACGTTTATGTCCCATATCTTGTAGCGCTATAACTTCATCACGAATCTGATCTTGTGTTAATTTAATACGTTTAATATGTTTATTCTTCATGTGATAAGGACAATATACACATCCATTTACACAATAATTTGATAAATATAATGGGGCAAACATCACAATACGATTACCATAGAATGCTTGTTTAATTTCATTGGCAAGCTTATACATTTCTTCTACTTTTTCAGGAATGTCACAAGCTAAAAGTACACTTGCTTCACGGTGTGTTAAACCCTCACAATGAACACCATGCTCTGTCTTTTGTGGACGAGCCTTATTTAAAATTTGATCAATCAATTCAACATTATGTTTGTTCTTTTCGGCATATTCAATTGTTTCAAGAATTTCTTCATGACTAATAAATTCTTCTGCCTTTAATGATTTTGGGTTATAATTACTCATTTTTTATATCTCCTCTTTTATTTTTTAATATCTCCACGATCAGTTACAATCTTGTATCCTATTGAATCCATACGCCTTGATAAACAATCTTTACATTCTGCACTCTCTTCGCCTGTACAAATTTTATTATCATACAATGCATATTTTTTTCTGACACTCACCGGCGATAAATTAGGCATAACTACATTGGCTCCCGCAAGAATTCCCTTTTCTCTTCCTTGAGGATCAATCGTTCCTAAAGCTGTTGTAGCAGGAAGTAAAATGTTTGGTTGAATCAAACGAATCAAAGACAATAAGAATAAAGTTTGATTCAAAGTTCCACACGTCATATCTTTAAACGGTGTATCCTTTTGCGAAATAAAAGGACCAATACCACACATGTCAGGTTTAAATGTTTCAATAAACTTCAAATCCATCGCCAAAGTTTCACTGGTCTGATAAGGTGAACCTATCATGAAGCCACATCCTACTTGATATCCAATTTCCTTTAAGTCTTTTAAACACTGCATACGATGATCAAAAGACATATTTTTTGGATGCAGCTTTGCATAATGATTTTTACTTGCCGTTTCATGTCTTAATAAATAACGATTGGCTCCCGCATCAAACCAAGCCTTAAATGTATCTCTATCTTCTTCACCTAAAGAAAGGGTAATCGCACAATCTGGATATTCACTACGAATCTTTTGAACTACATTTGTGACAAAATCCTTTTTATAAATTCCTTCGCCACCTTGCAAAACAAAAGTGCGAAAACCAAGTTCATAACCTTCTTTGCAGCAATGCAGAATATCTTCTTCGACTAATATATAGCGATCACAATTTAAATTGGACTTGCGAATCCCACAATAGAAGCAGTCGTTGCGACAATAATTTCCCACTTCAATAAGTCCACGTACATAAACTGAATTCCCATATATTAACGTAGCTTGTTCTTTCGCTTTATTAGCAGCATATAGGCGTAAAGCATCATTTTCAGCTTCAATTAAAGTTTTATATTCTAATAAACTTAAAGAGTGTTCTCTTTCAAGTTTATCAATCAATCGATATGCTTCAATCATGGCTAATCACATTGGAATAGGCTGTTTTCACACTAATTCCTTGTATATTTCCTAATTTACCTGCCAAAGCAGCAATTGTATTTTGTGGGGCATCTAACGCAATTGAAATTACGCTTATATGTTTTTGTTTGTAAGGTATTCCCATTCTTCCAATAATATATTCACTATATTCATGAAGAATTTCATTCAATAGATTCACTGCATTTGTATCTTCTACAATAATTCCCATCACGGCAACACGTGTTTCCATATTCATCTCCTTCTTAAAGAAAAAAAGCCATACTCCACACACAAAAAGAGCATAGCCATAGTTCTACTTACAAATTTCTTATAAGCACCTTTCACGCAGAATTCTCTTAATGTTGGGAGCAATTTTCTTTATACCTTATATAATACACGAAAATGTGATAGATTTCACAAAGAATAGTTAGTTGTATATAATTTAATACTCTTTTAACATAATTCTTGATATAATTAGAAGAAGAAGTTCCCATATGAAAGATCCTTATTTTCCAAGAAAAAAATTCATTACGAACTATATTGTCACAATTATCACTTTCATTTTGACTTTGATTATGGGAATCGTGATCTTCTTTAACGGCATTTCAATTACGGTTGAAAATAATTCTAGAAAAACTCCGATTATCAATGTTGTAAGGCGAAGTGAGCATTTAAATACAATATTAAATATCAACTATTCCTATTTAAATGTACTTACACAAGAACTATCTAAATCTCAAGATTTATTTTCAGAGGATAATGTTTCTTTAATTCAAGACTTTATGAATAATACAGATTTAAATCGAACAGCAATCATCGATCCAAATGGAAATGCTTTGTATGATAATGAAGTCATAAAAAATGTAGCTCATCGTCGATATTTTAAAGAATCTATGCAAGGCAATCAATCTCTTTCAGATCCATTAGAAAGTAGTGTTGATCAAAAAACACGTGTTATTTTATGCGTGCCCATCTTTAGAGTTAGACAAGTCATTGGTGTAGTAGGCGGTTCTTACAATGTCATAAAACTAGCAATATGTTGTTTGATGATCTGTTTGAGGAACAAGGAAAAAGTTTTATTGTCGATCAAGATGGAAATCTAATCACTAAAGATAAACAGTATGAAAAAAAGCATAAGCTAAATATAGTCGATAATTTATTTAATGTCTGTAATCAAAAGAAAATCAAAACCGACTTTAAGAAACAAAAATCAGATCTTATCTTAACTCAAACAAAAAAGAAAGAATCTTTATATTTAGCTTATTCCCCGCTAAAAATCAATGATTAGATGGTCGGCTATATCGTACCGGTTCATGCAGCTCAAGAATCATATACATTTATTATTCACTATGAAACTTTATTGGCAACATTTTTAGGCTTGATCGTATTGAGTCTTATAGTGTATTTAGCTCATTCAAGTTCAAGAGAAAATAAGTATTTGATTCATTTATCTGAAATTGATCCATTAACTTCCATTTTCAATAAGGAAACAACGCAAAAACTCATTGATCAAAAACTAAATAATAAAGAACATTGTTGTTTCTTGATGCTTGATGTAGATGCCCTTAAATCCGTTAATGATAATTATGGTCATGCGATAGGTGATAAAGTCTTAGAAAACTTGGACTTACTCTTTAAGAATCATTTTAGACAGAGTGATATTGTTGGAAGAATTGGAGGAGATGAATTTATTATTCTAATTCAAGATGAAAATATTGCTGAATCTAGAATTCAGTCTCTACTTCAAAAAGTCAATGAATTAAAGATTGAAGAATTAAAAGATTTCAAATTATCAATCAGCATTGGAATTGCCTTTGCCCCTAATGGAACAACCTTTATGAAACTGTATCACCATGCCGATCAAGCCTTGTATCAAACAAAACGAACAGGCAAAAACAATTATAAAATATATAAAAATGACGAGAACTAAATCTCGTCGTTTTCTTATACATTCGTGTAATTAAAGCTCATTAAATCAACAGGCTTATCCTTAATATAATTTTTGATTTCTAAGCCTTCTAGTTTAGCTGGACGAACTACTATTTCGTTTTTAACTACATCTTCTTTAACCAGCTTCATCTGTTTCATTTGTGCAAATAAATCCTGCAAAACTTCCATTCTTTTAGGGATACCCCTATACACATATTCAATTGCACTTTCACTTAACGCTAGGCTTCTAGAAACATATTTCTTGCCATTCTTTTCAGCATTATATTGAATATAGAACCAGAAACGTAACATCTGTAAGTTCTCACCTTTACTATTTTTCAAAAAGATGTCCTTCCAAGATGAATTTACTACTTCTTCTCTTTCTTTCTTTACAGAAGACTTCTTTTCTTTTAATAACTTTTCGCTTGGCTTATCAATAATGCTCTTGTTCATCAATTCTTCCATTTCGATATCCGTGAACTTGATAACATAAATTTTTCTACCATTCATTTCACTATCACGAACCAAACGAACACTTTTTAATTTACGAATCAACATATCCATAGATGGTCTTTCTGTACTTCCATCCAGTAAGCGGAATACATATTGATTAGCTTGGACACTTGTCAATTCGTTTTCATATACCCAGTCATGCGTTTCTGCATACGGGTTTTTTACTGCCATAAATCTAGCGTAACAAAATAATCTTAAAGAAAGGGCGGCTGCACCATTCTCATTACTGTTTACGTTTTTAATAAAACGTTCTCTATTTTTCATCAACATTTCTGTACTCATTAAATCTCTCCTTGAAAAAATTCGAACGCAATAGATTATATCATCATTTGTAAACTTTTGCAGAAATAATTGCTTGTTTCCAAGTAATTATTTCGACAATTCGATAAATTCTTCAATTCTTGATTTTGCGGTTTCTAATGCAGAAATCCAGAAAGCTTCATCCGTTAAATCAACACCCAATACTTTAGCTGTATCTTCTACCGATGCAACCGTTGTTGTGTGTAACATCTCTTTGTATTTAGGAACGAATTTTTCTTTACCCATCTCTTGATATTTCACAACTAAGCCTCGCGCAAACAATCCACCAAAAGCATATGGCCAGTTATAATAACTTAGATCTGAAGAATAGTAGTGTGATTTACAAACCCACATATATGGATGTAAACAATTTGGATCAAGTCCATCGCCATAAGCTTGTTTTTGTGCGTCCAACATAATTTCATTCAACTGATCCTTGAATAAGAACTCATCACTTCTTCTGTCAAATACGGCTTTTTCAAATAAGTAACGAGAATAAATATCACAGATGATCTGACATAAGTCTTGAAGCTGATTTTCAATCAAACCTAGTTTAACTTCTTTATCCTCTGTTTCATCAATCACTGCATTCATAATGATATTTTCATTGAATGTGCTTGCCGTTTCTGCAACTGGCATAGAATACTCCCAATTTAATGGTCTATGACTTTCAATGTTTAATCCATGATATGCATGTCCAAGTTCATGAGCCAAAGTAACTACGTCACCAAGTCCTCCATCAAAATTAGTTAATACGCGTGATTGTTTCACAAACGGCATATTGCAGCAGAAAGCTCCACCAACTTTTCCTTTATGTGGATAAAAATCAATCCAGTTATTGTCAAAAGCTTCTTCCATCATATCGGCCAAGTCATCAGAAAATGGTCTAAAATGATTAACCAAATATTCTTTTGTAGTTTCTGGAGTAAAACTTGTCGTAGCTGATTTTCCAATTGGCGCAAATAATTCATACCATGGAAGGCCATTTTCATACCCTAACATTTCAGCTTTTCTTTTCAAATACTTATGGAATACTGGCAAGTATTTCTGCATTGCACTAAGAAGTGCATCTAATGTTTTTTGGGATACATGAGACTGGTGTAGCGTCATATCCATTGGACTTGTATAGCCACGCATTTTAGCTTCGGTAATCACTTGTAGTTTAATGTTGTTTAAAGAAAAACTTACTGCATCCGCAATAGGTGCATAACTTTTAAGTTCAGCTTCATAGGCAGCTTTACGAACTTCTTTATCTACATCATACGCTAGATTACGAACCGATGCCAAAGGTAACTTTTTACCATCATATTCTACTTCCAATGAACTTGTGAGTAGACTTTGTTGCTTCTCCCAAGCAGAACCTGCAGAAATATTCATTTTGGCAAGTGCCTCTTCTACGTCTTCACTTAACAAATATTTTCCGCTTTCGTGAATATCATTTAAAAAATATTTGTATTCACAAAGTTCTGGACAATCTAAATAGCTGTTTAAATCCTTCATATCCGCAATATAGCGAGAGAATACTGCCATAGCCTTACTGGCTGTACTTGCGATAGTAGCTACTTTATCAATGGCTGCTGCCGCTTTCGCATTCGCCGTATTTGTGGATTGACTCAAAGATCCAAAGCAACTCAAATGTTTTTCTAATAATTCAAACTCTTCTAATACTTTAACAATTTGAAGAAGATCTTTCTTTTCATTTTCATGACTTAAAGTCTTTGAAAGTTCATCCAATTCTTTTGCCTTCTTTTCAAAAGATGTTAGATCTTCACTAAATTTAGGATCATCAAATCCCTTGTACAATATGTCTAATGACCATTCTGAATTCATATCAATTTCCTCCAATTTATTAAATTATACCATAAGAAAGTAGGCGGCAGAATTTAAATTCTGCCACCCCTTATCAAACCATACGTGCCCTATTAAGGCATACGGCTTACCAATGTGAGTT
>NZ_JAHQVB010000070.1 GCF_019052655.1 Holdemanella porci | reverse complement strand
CAATTATGAGTCGTAATCCACGTATTGACAATAGGAGGTCACTTCATATTATCTCTAGAATATATTGTATCATGTAATGTAAAAAATTACATATAATATGAAAATAATTTGTAAATAAAACTCGTTTGTCTTTCACAACCTTATTCTATATAATGATTTGGGTGAGTTTATGGCAAAGAAAAAGAGAAAAGTAAATACGAAACGAATCGCAATTGTCGCGTTGATTCCAGTCGTTTGTATCGCATTAATGATTGCGAATTTTACAAGTATTCGTTTGAGTATTAAAGGGTATCACAAAGAAGATAAAAAGGTTGTATTAGAATTAGAGAAGGAAGATATTAAAGATATCTTGCAGTATGATCAAATCATTAATATTTCAAAGTGGGATAAAGTAAAGAATGATGCACATTACTTGTTGTATGATGAGTATTACAGGGCTTCTAAAAAGAGCGTAAAAAAAGTGGTGTATTATATTGACTCTTACTATGAAAGAATGGAAGATTTGAATTATTTAGGGTATACAAAAGATATTTTGTTTAAGAATTCAGATGTATATACCATTTCAAATTTGGATACATTGATTTCAGCAAGAGTACCTTATAAAAAGGCAAAGAAATATTTGGCGATTAAAGGGGCACAAATCAAAGATATCAAGGAATATGTGGATTCTGGATTAAAGCCTTTAAAAGCTGTATTAACCGTTTCTTATCCAGGCATTGATTCAAGTAAGCGTGATGATCGTACATATACCATTGAGGATCCCTCAAATATGTTGGTTTTAATTAAAAATGGTTTTAGTGTTCCAAGTGATTATGTACCAAGTGATTTAAGAGATGTAAATATTCCTTATGAAAGTGAAGTGGGGCAATTAAGAGATGAAGCGGCAACTGCCCTTGAAAATATGTATAAGGATGGCTTGAAACAAGGTTATAGTATTGCAATCAAGAGTTCGTATCGTTCTTATGACACACAATTAGCAGTATATAATGAATATTTTGCGATGTATGATGCGGCTTATGCGGCAAGTTTAGTTTCGATTCCAGGATCAAGTGAACACCAATGCGGATTGAGTGTGGATCTAACAAGTCAAAGTGTAATGGATGGAACGTATGGGACATTTGGCGAAACATCAGACTATAATTGGGTTGAAGAAAATGCCTATAAATATGGATTTATTTTGCGTTTCCCAGAAAATACGGGAGCCCGTACAGGAGCTACCAATGAGCCATGGCACTTTAGATATGTAGGGAAAGAAGCAGCTAAAGAAATTCATGATAAGGGATGGATCTTAGAGGATTATATTGAACATCATGGATTTACATACAATTTGCATTTGAATTGACGAATATAAAGGGATTAGTTTATGCTAACTACGGTGATGATTATGTGGTTAGGATTACTAATTCCTTTTTTTGGAACGACTTTGGGTTCAGCCGTTGTGTTCTTTGTCAAAAATAAAAAGAATGAACTTTTGTCTAGATGCTTTTCCGGTATTGCCTCAGGTGTTATGGTGGCTGCAAGTATTTGGTCTTTATTGATTCCAGCGATGGAACAAGAAAAGAATATTTTGGCCATTGTGCTTGGCATATTCTTAGGAGCTTTATTACTGCTTTTCTTAGATTGTATTGTACCTCACATGCATCCTGGAACAAATGATGAAGAGGGAAAAGAGTCGCATCTAAAGAAAACGACAAAACTAGTTTTTGCGGTTACTTTGCATAATATTCCAGAAGGTATGGCCGTAGGTATTGTACTAGCACATGCGATTCAAACAGGAAATCTCTTTTCGAGTTTAGCTTTATCTATAGGGATTGCGATTCAAAACTTTCCCGAAGGTGCTATTCTTTCTTTGCCATTAAAGAGTAATGGCTATTCGAAACATAAAGCATTTTTGGTAGGTGCCTTATCGGGGATTGTTGAACCTGTATTTGGCTATGTTACAATTTTGTTTTCAAATTGGATCCTACAATGCTTGCCACTTTGTTTAAGTTTTGCGGCAGGCGCTATGTTGTTTGTTGTGGTTGAAGAGCTTGTTCCTGAAATGGCACAAGGAAAACACTCGAATCTTCCAACACTTTCTTTCTTGTTTGGATTTTGTATCATGATGATATTGGATGTGGTTTTAGGATAAGCTTTCATTTTTTTCAGAAAAGAGTTAAAATTATTTTACATAATGTAGAAGACCAATTGGAATTCTGCATTTTCTTTTGGGAAGGGTGAAGGCGTTGGAAAGTACAGATTTATTAAAGGGAAGTATATGGAAGTCGATTTTGATTTTCTCTTTACCATTACTGGTTGGGAATTTATTTCAACAATTATACAATACAGTCGATTCGTATGTGGTAGGAAACTTTGTCAGTTCACATGCCTTAGCAGCTGTAGGACAATCCACTTCTATTATTAATATGTTGGTTGGATTCTTTATGGGATTATCAACAGGTGCTGGTGTTGTGATTGCACAATATTTTGGAGCTAAAGAAACAAAAAAGATGCAGGATTCGATTCATACATCTTTAGCTTTAACTTTAGTTTTATGTGTCTTATTCACAATATTGGGTATTGCTCTATCTAAACCCATTTTAGTCATGATTGGTTCGCCTAAAGAAGTTTTACCTTTGGCTGTGATTTATCTACAGATTTATTTTGCGGGTGTATCCTTTTCATTAATTTATAATATGGGAGCCGGTATTTTAAGAGCTTTAGGGGATAGTAAAAATCCATTGATTTACTTAGTTGTATCCAGTTTAGTGAATATTGTTCTAGACTTTGTGTTTGTGATCTACTTTCATTTAGGTGTTGCTGGTGTGGGTATTGCGACAACTTTGGCACAGCTCGTTTCAGCCATTCTAGTTATGTGCGAGTTAATACATACAGATAAAGATTATAAGGTATATATTTCTAAGATTCGTTTTTCAAAGCCAATTCTATCAAGAATTATTTCAATAGGAATTCCGGCAGCTCTACAAAATAGTATTGTTTCTTTTTCCAATGTGATTGTTCAATCGTATATTTCTAAATTTGGATCGGCTGCTGTTGCAGGATATAGTACAACTACAAAACTAGATGGTTTCTTGCAGCTACCAATTCAAAGCTTCTCGATGGCCATCACAACATTTGTGGGACAGAACTATGGAGCTCAAAACTATAAGCGTGTAAGAAAAGGCTTGTATACAACATTATTGATGTGTGAAGTTATTATCGCATTAGGAGCTTTCTTGATTTATACAAATGGAGAGTTCTTAGTCGGATTGTTCTCACAAGATAAAGATGTGATTGTAGCTGGTGTGACTATGATTTCTGTCTTTGCGCCAGGCTATATCTTCCTTCCTTTATCCCACATTACGGCAGGTGCTTTAAGAGGTGTTGGATTATCTAAAGTACCAATGTATTCGATGATTTTATGTTTCGTTATTTTAAGACAAGTCTATTTATTTGTGGCAACACAATTCAGTTTGGAATTAATTACTGTATTCTTGGGATGGCCACTGACATGGATTGTAAATGCAGCGCTATTGATGTGGTATTATCATATATATTCAAAGAAATTAGTTAGAGGCGATATTTATTAGTCGTCTCTTTTTTATACCCTTGAAGTGAAAATGAATAATGGGTATAATGGGTATAAAAGATTGTGGGTGAAGAATTATGGATAATGAGAAAATAATCGAGCATATCGCAGAAATAGAGCGTGAGATTGCCGTTTTACCGGCAGGTGGTGTTTCTAAAAAGAATGTACATGGTAATATTTATTATTATCATAGAATCACTCAGAATGGGAAGCGAATAGAAAAATATGTAAAAGCAGATGAAGTTGATGAACTTATATCGAATATTGAGAAAAGGAAAAAATTAGAAAAGGAATTAAAAAAATTAAAACAATGTATGCCTAAAGAAAAAAATCTTGATTTTAAGACAAAGGTGCTTGTTGGGGATAGATTAAAATCTTTAATTTCAATTATACGAAACTATAAAAAAAGAGAATGTATTCAAATGCTTAGAGATTATATCTTCAAAGACATAGCTGATAAAGTATTCATATTGTATGGATTAAGACGAACAGGGAAAACCACATTGATTCGTCAAATTATTTTAGAATTGTCTGAATCTGATTTTAATAAAGCTGCATTTATTCAAATTACATCAAAAGATTCTTTATCCGATATTGATGAAGATCTTAGACTATTAGAAAAAAATGGATATAAATATGTATTTTTGGATGAAGTGACATTGATGGAAGATTTCATTGAAGGGGCTTCTTTATTTTCTGATATATATGCCAGTAGTGGAATGAAAATTGTTCTTTCTGGCACAGATTCACTTGGCTTTGCGTTTTCTAAAGAAGAACAATTATACGATCGATGCATAATGCTTCATACAACATTTATACCCTATAGAGAATTTGAAAATGTACTTGGTATATATGGGATTGATGAGTATATACGGTATGGAGGGACAATGAGTCTTGGTGGAATTAATTATAATGCAAGCACACCATTTTCAAATATTAAGGATACAGAAGAGTATATTAATACGTCAATTGCGAAGAATATCCAACATTCCTTAAAGATGTATCAATATGGTGGTCATTTTCGTCAACTTTTAGATTTATATGAAAAGGGAGAGCTTACGAATGTGATTAATCGAGTAGTAGAAGATATGAATCATAGATTTACTAAAAGTGTTGTAGAAAGTACATTTAAATCTCATGATCTAGGGGTTACTGCCAATAATTTGTTGAGAGATAGAGTGGATCCAATAAATATTCGAAAACATATGGAACTAGATAAGGTTACTCTGGGAATAAAAAACATGCTTGATATTTTAAATAAGGAAGAACAAAGTATTGATATTAGTGATGTGCATATGACTCAAATAAAAGAGTATCTGGCGATATTGGACTTAATAAAAGAAATAGATTTAGAATATTTACCAGAAGTAAAACAGAAGAGTAAAATTGTTGTTGTTACACAACCTGGTTTAAGATATGCACAAGCTGAAGCTATTGTTGAGAATCTTCTTTTAGACGAAAAATTCCAAGAATTAGATATCCAAAAAAGGACACATATTTTAGAACGTTTACTTAGTGAAATTCGTGGCAGAATGATGGAGGATATAGTTCTTTTGGAAACAAAACTCGCAAAAAAAGATAAACATGTTTTTAAATTGCAATTTCCAATCGGTGAGTTTGATATGGTTGTGCAAGATCCAAAAACATTATCTTGTGAAATATATGAAATAAAATATAGTAACCAACGAGCACGTGAACAATATCGACATATAAATGATGAAGAAAAATGTGCGATGACGATACATCGATATGGCAATATCACAGGACGTTATGTTATTTATCGTGGAGAAAATACAGAAATGGATTCTATTCAGTACTTAAATGTTGAAGACTACTTAAAAAGTTTGGAGAAAACAAGGTGAGGGGCGAGATTTAGTAGAGTCTCGCCTTTTTTCTTTGTTTCGAATTGGGAATATTTAATTCCTTTCTATATTTTGATATGGTTCTTCTGGATGCGTAGAGTTCCATATTTTCAAGTTCTTCTACAATTTCTTCATCTTGTAGAGGATTTTCTGGATTTTCCACTTCAATTAATAATTGAATGGCCTTTTGAATAGAGTCTTTACTGCTTCCTTTGTGTGTTTTTGAAATAAATAAATCTTTTACAGGATACATATGATCATTAAATTCATAATATTTATCACTCAAAGTCCTAGAAACGGTTGAAATCGAGTAGCCTGATTCTTGAGCAATTTCTTTAAGTGTGCATTCTTTTAAATCATCTTGAAATAGAAAATAATTCTTTTGATGTGTGATCAATATATTTGCGAGTAGAAGAATGGTTTTGTTTCGACGATTGATACTATCTATATAAAACTTAGCTTCATTTAAATATTTTTTAGCTTCTTTTGACAATTTTACTTCTTCGCAATGAAGCGATAGATTTCCCATTTCTTTGGGGATGATTTTTAATTGATCTTCATCAATTTCAATTGTGAATTCAGGTAAAGCTAAATTTGTCGTACCTTCTGTGTCATATTCACTGCAAGGAAATGGATTGCACTCTTGCATGTGAGCTAATTCATCAAATACAGATTCATAAGGTATATCTAAAGATTCAGAAATTGTATAGAAATCTTTTTCTTCAAGTTCTTTTGAATAATTCTTTAAAATAGTGTATGCGATTGTATAGCCTTTTTCTTTTAATTGAATCATTAAAGAATCAATACTATTTTTAGCAGCCACACCAATGGGTTCAAAGGTTTGAATGAAAGAGAGTGTTTCTTCAAATTGTGTTTTAGTACATTTTAAGTCCGATAGGACAGTTTGGATGTCTTGATCAAAGAAGCCATGATTATCTAAGGATTCAATAATATAATGGGCAATGGGTTCATTGTATTTTTTAGTGCTTGTATGCAGCTGTAAATAAAGTTCATCCTTTAGACTTGGCTTATTGGAAATGCCTGCTTCAAGATATTGTTGAATATCTTGACTTGGAGTGTATTCTAAAAAAGGATTATTTTGACTGACATTATATAAAAGATCCGATAAAGTCTGTCTATCTTTACTTAATATTTCTAGATGCGACTTTAAACCCGTTGTCATATGGAGTGTTTGTTTGTAGGTATGTGTATAAATCAAATCTTGTTTCATATGTATATATGTTATAACATATTATGGTATAATAATTCAAAAAAAGTGGAGGGGTCGTATGATAGAAAAAATATTGGCATATATTTTGGCATGTTGTAATAATAGTGAATTTGAACAAACAACAGTTGCCTTGATAAGTGAAAATTTAAAGATTAGCCGCTCACAGGTTTCTGTTGTATTAAATAAATTAGTAAAAGAAAATAAATTGATTCGCATTGAATCAAAACCGTTTTGTTTCATTTCGGTTGAATATTTGAAAGAAAAGGGAATTCCTTTTAAAAATAGTTTATATGCGAGTATAGATGATTTATTGTCAAATCAGGAAAAGAAGGATTTTGAAAAACTAGTGGGCATGAATCATTCTTTGGCTCAAACGGTTAAACAATGTAAAGCTACCATTTCATATCCTCCTAATGGATTGCCTATGCTGCTTTATGGGCCTACGGGAACGGGTAAGTCTTTAATTGCGAAACTGACATATGAGTGGGCAAGAAATCAGGGTGTCATTTCAAAAAATGGGCAATTTGTACAGGTAAACTGTAGTGAATATGCGAATAATCCGGAATTATTAACGGCCAACTTATTTGGTCATGTTAAAGGTGCTTTTACAGGGGCTGAAAAAGACAATGAAGGTTTGATTGCGTTAGCAGATAATGGTGTTTTATTCTTGGATGAGGTGCATGAATTAAAGGCTGAATGCCAAGAAAAGTTGTTCTTGTTTATGGATCAAGGTATTTATCATCGTGTGGGTGATAATGAAAAGTGGTATAAGTCTAATGTTCGTATTGTATTTGCGACTACAGAAAATCCGGATAAAGTGCTGTTAAAAACATTAATGCGACGTATTCCAATGACAATCACCATTCCTAGTCTTGAACAAAGAGGTACGCAAGAGCGTATTGAGTTGTTGCATGACATTTTTAGTCAGGAAGAAAAACGTTTAGATTGTCAGATCAAAATAAGCAGTAAAGTGTATAATGCGCTGTTACAAAGTAAGATGCCAGGTAATATTGGTCAATTAAAGAGTAGTGTACAGTCTTGTTGTATCAATTCTTTATTTGATAAGGTCAATGACGAATTAGTGATTCATTTGGATAGTTTGCCTAAAGATCTTTTACAGCAAGTTTATGCGAATCAAAAAACGGTCTTGGACGATGATGAATATATATATGTGGAGGATTTGCAGGGGTACTATAATGGTACAAAAGAAATTCTTCAATTAAATGATAGCTTGTTGGCGTGTTATCGAAAATATAAAGAGGAACATACAAGCTTGGCGGATTTTATGGCAAAAGAAAAGAATTATGTTCAAAAATATTTTGATAACTTGATCTTTAGAAAGAAAGAATCAAGTCAGGTAGATTATTATAATCGTGGTGTGCAGCATATCTTTAACTTGATTGAATCGCGGTATGGATTAAAAATCACAAATAATGAAACGTTAGCTATCGCATCTTATTTAGATGAGATTCATCATGAATATCATGATTTAAGAAGCTGGTTTTTAAAACATGAAGAAGAATGTGATGATTTATATCAATTGTTGCAGGAAGAATTTTTTAGAGCGACGAATGTATCTTTAGAAATTTGTACGTATTTAAAGTCCTATCTAGAAATGGACATGTATTCCATCATTATTTGTACGTTTATCTTCTATGTTTATAATGTACAAAAAGATTCAAGGCTTTCTCAAAAAGCAGCCGTTGTACTATCACATGGTTTTTCTACGGCTTCTAGTATTGCGGATGCAGCCAATCGTTTCTTAGGACAATATATATTTGATGCGCTAGATATGCCTTTATATATTGATACGACTACAATGATTGAGAAACTGAATCGTTATTTGGATCGTATTGGCAAGGTCAAAGAATTGTATCTATTAGTGGATATGGGTAGTTTGGAAGATATTTATAAAGGTTTGCATATAGAGAATGCGAATATTGGAATTATCAACAATGTGAGTACTCCAATCGCTTTAGAAATTGGAAATGGAATTCGTAATAATGTAGAGATGGAGAGCATATTACAAAAAACGATTGATGCTTTCCGTGTCAATTTTGCGTATCATATTGAAAAGCATCAACAAAAACAGCCAGTCATTCTATGTTCTTGCGCAAGTGGATTGGGTACGGCCAAGAAATTAAAGTCGATGTTGGAGCAATCTTTTCCAGATGGAATCAATTTAGATGTGAAGACGTTGAATTATTCGGAATTGATTGAATTAGGTAAAAAGAACAATGTATTTGAAGAATATGACGTTTTATGTGTACTTGGAACGTTAGATCCAAATATGGAGGACATTCCATTTGTGGGTATTGAAGATTTGATTATTGAAGATACATTTGGTGATTTCAATCAATACTTCAAGGATTATATGGATGAAGAACAGCTGTCTTTGTTTGATAAAAATATTCTGCATAATTTCTCATTGAGTAATATTATGAATGCACTAACGATATTAAATCCGACAAAACTATTAGAGCAGGTTGCCAATGCGATTGATGTTTTACAAAAGTATGTTGGGGTTCGTTTCAGCAATCGAACTTGTTTTGGATTGTACGTACATATTTGTTGCTTGATTGAAAGACTTGTTGTTTCAAGAAATGCTGAGTATGATCCAAGCTCGGATTTCTTAAATGAACACAAAGATTTTGTGGACTATGTTAAGAAGGCGTTTAAGCAAGTAGAAGATTTCTATGGTGTAGATATTCCTACAGAGGAAATGATTCATATTTATAATTATGTGAAGAATAATTAGTAAAGATGAGGAAACTCATCTTTTTTTGTATATTAAGATTTTGGTTTCGGAACAGGGGAATGCGGTATGTGAAAAACTGTCGA
>NZ_JAHQVB010000182.1 GCF_019052655.1 Holdemanella porci | reverse complement strand
TCTTTGTCGACCTTAGACTCTTCAGAAACAAGACAGTACAGAACTTGTGTTATTCTCCCAGAATGCTGATGGCTTTTTTTAGAATTTCAAGAGCATCTTGCGTATCCTTTAATTCACGTTTTAAACGTCTGTTTTCAAGCTCAGCCTCTGTTAGATTCCCTGAACCTTTAAATGTTGCCTGGTTGTTATTGGCTTTAGCTTCTTGCTTCCATCTGTATAAAGTACTATCTCCAATACCTAAATTTTTAGCACATTCTTTACGACTTAGTTCTGGATGTGTTAAACAATAATTGACTGCATTTTGTTTAAATTCTTGATCAAACTGTTTCTTTTTATTTGCCATTTTCTTTTGCCTTCCTTTGTCTTTGAATCATCCTCTTTCTATTGTACCACTGGTGTAAATTTTCTCTTTTTGACTAGTCCTATTTATATGCTAACATCA
>NZ_JAHQVB010000006.1 GCF_019052655.1 Holdemanella porci | reverse complement strand
TATATAACCATTACCTGGCAAAACGTAGGGATGCCTATGAAAAAGATGGAATCACTCTAAACTATTCTGCATGTGCTAAAGATCTAGTTTCTTTAAAGAAAGAATATGAATGGCTTAAGGAAGTGGATTCTGTGGCTCTGCAGTCAAGTGTAAAGAATCTGGATACGGCTTATATAAATTTTTTTAAGAAAAAAGCTGAATATCCTAGATTCAAATCGAAGAAGACACATCGTTATTCGTATACAACGAAATATACGAATGGAAATATTGAACTATATGACAATAAGGTCAAGCTCCCTAAGATTGGTCTAGTAAAGATAAAGAAAACACGACAACCAAAGGGGAGATTACTTAGTGCAACGGTATCACAAGTACCAAGTGGAAAGTATTATGTTTCATTAAATTATACGGATGTAGAAGAAGTCTTATTTCCACTGACATATAATGAAACAGGTATAGATCTAGGTATCAAGGATTTTATCATATTGAGTAATGGAGAAAAGGTAGAAAATCCAAAATATCTGAAGAAGTCGATTGAGAAACTGAAAAAGCTACAGAAGCAGCAGTCACGAAAAACAAAGGGCGGCCGCAACTGGATCAAAAACAGAATCAAGATTGCAAGACTTCATGAAAAGATAGCAAATCAAAGAATGGATTTTATCAACAAACTATCTACTAGAATCATTACAGAATATGACATTATCTGCATAGAAGATTTAAAAGTAGACAATATGCTTAAAAAACACAATCTAGCCCAGTCTATATCGGATGTATCCTGGTCAAAATTTACCACACAGCTAGAATATAAAGCAAAGTGGTATGGAAAAGTGATCAAGAAAGTAGACACATTCTATGCGAGCAGCCAGATTTGTCATTGTTGCGGATACAAGAATGAAGAAACAAAAGATTTAAATGTAAGAGATTGGACATGTCCAAAATGTCATTCAAATCATGACAGAGATGTAAATGCATCCATCAATATATTGATGCAAGGCATATTAGCCAATTAGCAAAAAATAAAAAGAACCGCAGGAACTGCGGGGACAGCTTGGTAAGAAAGGCTTCAATAGAAACCTGTTCCCAAGAATCTCGTCACTTCAGTGATGAGAGGTTCAATTGATTGAAATAGGGAAGTGCAATATATATGAAAAGCAGAAATCTTTCAAATTTATGATTTCTGCTTCTTTTTCATATCTCTTTTCTTCTTAAAAAAATGTTTTAATAAATCTGAACATTCTAATTCAAGAATTCCTTTTCTATATTCAGGATGATGATTAAATTCAGACACTTCAAACAAATTTGTACATGTACCCACACAGCCACCTTTAGGATCTGAAGCTCCATATACAACTTCTTTAATTCTAGATTGTATAATCGCACCTGCACACATAGGACATGGTTCTAAAGTTACATATAATATGCAGTCCTCTAATCTCCATGTATTTAATTTCTTACATGCTTTTTGAATTGCCATAATTTCTGCGTGTGCAATGCTTTGTTGTAAAGTCTCACGCTTATTATATCCACGAGCAATAACTTTATCATCTTTCACAATGACACATCCAATTGGAACCTCATCATAGCTTTCTGCTTTTTTAGCCTGCTTGATAGCTTCCTTCATCCATTTCACATCATCCATACTCATATCCTCAAAAATAAAAAACTACTACACATGATGGAGCTTACTTAAGGCTGCTTCGTTCCCGACCTGACCTGATTCATAAGACATCATTGTAGTAGCTAAGTTATTATATCAAATCCATTTTCAATTCGCAATAGAAAAAAGCTGTCAAAGACAGCTTTTAAGATTAACCAATTTTCTTTTTACCACCCATGTAAGGTTGTAATACTTCTGGAATCAAGATTGATCCATCAGCCTGTAAATTGTTTTCTAAGAATGCAATCAACATTCTTGGTGGAGCAACACAAGTGTTGTTTAATGTATGCGCAAAGTACTTTTCTCCATTTTCACCCTTAACACGAATCTTTAAACGACGTGCCTGAGCATCTGTTAAGTTAGAGCAACTTCCAACTTCGAAGTATTTCTTTTGACGTGGAGACCACGCTTCAACATCCACTGATTTACATTTTAAATCTGCCAAATCACCTGAACAGCATTCCAATGTACGTACTGGAATATCTAATGTTCTGAAGAATTCTACAGTATTCATATATAATTTTTTAAACCATTCCATACTTTCTTCTGGCTTACAAACAACGATCATTTCTTGTTTTTCAAATTGGTGAATACGATACACACCACGTTCTTCAATACCGTGAGCTCCTTTTTCTTTACGGAAACAAGGTGAGTATGAAGTATAAGTATATGGAAGATCTTTTTCTTCAAGAATTGTATCCTTGAATTTACCAATCATAGAGTGTTCACTTGTACCAATTAAATACAAATCTTCACCTTCGATTTTATACATCATACCTTCCATTTCTGCAAATGACATTACTCCATCAACTACTGAACTACGAATCATATATGGTGGAATTACATAAGTAAATCCTTTTTTATCAATCATGAAATCACGAGCGTAATTTAAGATTGCTGAATGTAGACGAGCAATATCTCCCATTAAATAGTAGAATCCATTTCCAGCTACACGACGTGCTGCATCCAAATCAATACCACTTAAACGTTCCATGATTTCAGTGTGATAAGGAATTTCAAAATCAGGAACAACAGGTTCTCCAAATTTTTCTAATTCAACGTTTTCACTATCATCTTTTCCAATAGGAACACTATCATCAATGATATTTGGAATCTGCATCATTTTTTCAGTAACAGACTCTCTTAATTTAATTTCTTTTTCTTCCAAAGCTGTTAACTCGTGAGCAATCTCAGCAATTTGTTGCTTAATTTCTTCAGCTTCTTCTTTTTTACCTTGGCCCATCAACTTACCAATTTCTTTAGAAATCTTTTTACGATTAGCACGTAAATCATCCGCATGTTGTTGTGTTTGGCGAAGCTCTTTATCCTCCATTAACACTTCATTTACTAAAGGCAATTTGTAGTCTTGGAACTTTTTCTTAATGTTCTCTTTGACAATGTCCGGATTTTCACGGACAAATTTCATATCTAACATGATATCCTCCTCTGCATAAAAAAAGAGACACTCGCACCCATAAAGGGACGATGTCTCGCGTTGCCACCCTTTTTACCATATATATACATATACGATCTCTTAACATGATAACGGTATGTACCGGATCAAACTACTAATTTCATTCAATCACTCTAAGGTGCTATTCAATTATTCATATCAGTATTTTCACCAGCCATACTGTCTCTAATTAATATATGGAATAATCTACTTATCCTTATCTTTGTTTTCAACACATTTATACCATTAATACAAAGCTAAAGTCAACCGCTTATTCTGTGAAATAGCCACATTAAATCGGATTTATCATATGATTCTACTTATCTACAAATCATATTTAATGTTACGACGATATAAAGTATCAAAATATAAGAAATCCATCTGTAATCCATTCCTATAAACAGTAAAACTAAATGAATAATAGTAAGCCTAGTAGAGAAAAGAAAGCAAAAATTCGTTTTGATGTTTCTGTATAATACAAATAATATAAGCCAATTACAGATATCACAAAAACATCTACAGTACATAAAGAACCTATAATATTTTCATGACCAGAAATATAAATACATGCAGCGACAAAGATCATATATACGAAAGCAATTATATCTACAGTTCTATCTTGTCTACAACTTTCCATTTTGTATACATCAAAATTGCAGATTATATTTGCGACTTATTCATTCCACTGATTATTTTTCAACGCAAACAGTGAGAATTTGCATATCTATTATATTTACATTTTTCACTCTTTTTTTGTCTACATTATATATTTGGATTATTTCTATCTGATTTATCATATGAAAAAGGAGTAAAATCATAATTTTACTCCTTGCATGCTTTATTCTTCTGTGTTTTCTTCTGATTCTGCTTCAGGCTCTTCATGATCCACCAATGTCATACGCGTTACTTTCGCATCTCCATTTAAGTTGATCAATCTTACACCTTGTGTATTTCTTCCGTAGATTCCTACATTCTCTAAAGCTACACGGATCATGATTCCATCACTCGCAACAATCATCGCATCTTCTTTACCAGTAACCGCACGCATACACATTAGCTTACCTGTCTTTTCTGTGATATTAATTGTGCTAACACCTTTTTTACCACGAGAAGTCAAACGATAATCTTCGAACTTACTACGCTTACCATATCCATTTTCAGAAACAACAAGAACTGTGTCTCCTTCACTTGATAGTGCAGCACCTACAACTTCACTGCCATCACAATTGAATCCTAATACACCGCTTGCACTACGTCCCATGATACGAACTTGATCTTCATTGAATCGAACAGCTTTACCATTTGATCCAGAGATAATTACTTCATCTTGTCCTGTAGTTAATTTCACAAAACGCAATTCATCATCTGGTTTTAAACTAATCGCAATCTTACCATTACGATTGATATTTTCAAATTCAGATACAGATGTACGTTTCACAATACCATTCTTTGTAACGAATAATAATGTTTCACTTTCATCATCCTTAGGAACAGCTACAAGAACATTAACTTTTTCACCTTTTTCCAAAGTCATTAAATTCACAATTGGAATACCTTTAGATGTTCTAGATCCACTTGGAACATTGTATCCTTTTAATCGATATACACGACCCTTATCTGTAAACAACAACAAGAAATCATGTGTCGACATCGAAATCATAGTATCGATAGAATCCTCTTCATTTAATGTCAATGATTTGATTCCACGACCACCGCGATTTTGAGCACGATATGTATCTACAAGCTGACGCTTAATATATCCAGACTCAGTTAATGTGATAATTACATCTTCCACTGGAATTAAGTCTTCATCTTCCATATCAACAGAAGCATCACTAATTTCAGTTCTTCTTTCATCACCATATTTCTGATCAATTTCAGTTAAATCATCACGAATGATTTGAAGAACACGATCATGATTTGCCAAGATATCCTTCAAATCTTCAATCGTCAATAATAATTGTTGATATTCATTTTCAATCTTATCTCGTTCCAATCCAGATAATCTTCTTAACTGCATTGCCAAGATAGCTTTAGCTTGAATCATGCTCAATCCAAACGCATCACATAAATCTTGAGATAAACCGGCCTCATCTTTTTTAGAACTACGAATCATATGAATAACTTCATCGATATGATCCATCGCAATTCGTAAACCTTCTAAGATATGTGCACGATCTTGTGCTTTCTTTAACTCAAACTGTGTTTTTCTTACAACTACATCAACCTGATGATCAATATAATCATGAATAATATCTTTTAAAGGTAATTGTTTAGGACGACCATTTTCAAGTGCCAACATATTGATACCAAATGAAGTTTGAAGTGGTGTTAATCTAAACAACTGATTTAAAATTACTTCTTCCTGCGCATCCTTCTTTAGCTCCATTACAATACGAATACCTTCACGGTTACTTTCATCGTTTAAATAAGTAACACCTTGAATTGCTTTATCACGAATTAAAGAAGCCATTTTAGTAATTAAGTTTGCCTTATTGACCTGATAAGGAATTTCATAGAAAATAATCTGTTTCTTTCCGTTTGATAATTCTTCAACACGATACTTAGAACGAATCATAATGGATCCACGTCCTGTTTCAAATGCTTGACGAATACCTTTACGACCCAAAATGATTCCTCCAGTAGGGAAGTCTGGTCCTTTAATTACTTCCATTAATTGAGGAACTGTAATATCCGGATCATCCATTACCGCAAAAATGGCTTGAATTGTTTCTGATAAATTATGAGGTGGAATATTTGTTGCCATACCAACCGCAATACCCACAGCACCATTGATCAACAAGTTTGGAATACGACTAGGCAGCACAACCGGTTCGCTTTCTTCTCCATCATAGTTTGGAATAAAATCAACCGTATCCTTTTGAATATCACGCAGCATCTCCATAGAGATTTTTGACATACGAGCTTCCGTATAACGCATTGCCGCAGCTCCATCTCCATCTAGAGAACCAAAGTTTCCATGACCATCCACTAATGGATATCGATAAGAGAAATCCTGGGCCATACGAACCATCGCATCATATACAGCTGTATCCCCATGAGGGTGATACTTACCAATAACTTCACCAACAATACGTGCACTCTTTTTATGTGCAACACCTGAAGTAATTCCCAATTGATTCATCGCATGCAAAATACGACGATGAACTGGTTTCATACCATCACGAACATCTGGTAATGCACGTGAAACAATAACAGACATTGAATAATCTAGAAAGGCTGTACGCATTTCTTTGGATATTTCAACATCTTCTACATAGTCATATCGCTTATTTTCTTCTTCCATAAGGACCTCCTACTAGTAATCCAAATTAGCGTATACAGCATTTTCCTGAATATATTCACGCCGAGGCTCTACATCCTCACCCATCAACATATCAAATACACTGTCCGCTTCCATCGCATCATCAATTGTGACACGTTTCAATACTCTATGATGTGGATCCATCGTTGTTTCCCACAACTGTTCTGCATCCATTTCCCCTAAACCTTTATAACGCTGAACTTTGTACCCATCTTTAAATTCTTCGCGCAACTGATCCATTTCCTGTTCCTTATACGCATAGGCAATCTTTTTTCCTTTTTGCACCTTATATAAAGGAGGTTGTGCAATATAAACATATCCACCTTCAATAACAGGTTTCATAAAACGATATAAGAAAGTCAACATCAATGTACAAATATGACTACCATCGACATCGGCATCGGTCATAATAACAATTTTGTGATAACGTAATTTCGTTACATCTACATCTTCTTGAATTCCACATCCAAAAGCAGTAATCATACTACGAATTTCCTGGTTTTCAAAAATACGATGCGTTCTAGCTTTTTCAACATTTAAAATCTTACCACGCAAAGGTAAAATAGCTTGTGTTTTCGCGTCACGACCTTGTTTCGCGCTGCCCCCGGCAGAATCACCTTCGACGATATAAATTTCACATTCACTTGCATCTTTACTTGAACAATCCGTTAATTTACCTGGTAATGAACTAATTCCATCCAATGCAGATTTACGACGTGTTAATTCACGAGCTTTTTTTGCTGCAATTCTTGCCTTGCTGGCAATTTCTGCCTTTTCTACAATAGCCTTGGCAATATCTGGATTTTCTAAGAAGAAACGGTTGATCTGTTCACCCGCAATATTTGAAACAATCTTACGAACTTCACTATTTCCTAATTTTGTCTTTGTCTGTCCTTCATACTGAGGATCCGGGTGCTTAACAGAAATAATCGCAACCAATCCCTCTTTAACGTCATCCTGAGATAAACTCTCATCCTTTTTGATCATATTATTATTTTTCGCATAGGCATTAATACAACGAGTCAAAGCCATTCTGAAACCATCTTCGTGATATCCACCTTCATGCGTATGAATATTATTACAGAAAGAATAAATACTAGATTGATAGCCATCGTTATATTGCAAAGCAACTTCTGCAAGAATACCATCCTGCAATCCCTCTACATAAATGACTTTGTCACTGATTGTACTCTTATTCTTATTTAAGAATTGTACATACTCAATAATTCCACCCTCATATTTATAGTCATTACTTGGACCATCTGATGTTCTTTTATCAGTTAAAGTTAAACGTATATCCTTATTTAAAAAGGCAAGCTGACGCAGACGAGAATTCAACGTTTCATAATCATAAACTGTTGTATCCTTAAAAATCGTTGGATCTGCTTTAAAACGAACTAAAGTACCTGTTTCTTCTGTTGTACCAATAATTTTTAAAGGCTCCACCGCATGTCCACCATTTTCAAAACGAATAAAATAAATTTTACCATCCTGATAAACAGTAACCTCTAACCATTCACTCAACGCATTAACGACACTGGCACCAACACCATGCAAACCTCCGGAAACCTTATAAGCACCTCCACCAAATTTTCCACCTGCATGTAATACCGTCATAATTGTTTCTACTGCGCTAATCCCTGTCTTTTCATGAATTCCAACTGGCATACCACGACCATTATCACGTACCGCAATAATATCCTCTGGCTCAATTGTCACATCAATTCGATTCGCAAAACCAGCCAAGGCCTCATCAATACCATTATCTACAATTTCCCAAACTAGATGGTGAAGTCCACGTACAGAAGTGGAACCAATATACATACCTGGTCTCAAACGAACCGCTTCTAACCCTTCTAACACCTGAATATCATCCGCTGTATACGAATGTTCTACTTGTGTAGCTTGTGTTTCTAATTCTTCAAATTCAAGAATCTCTTTTTGTAATTCATCCTGACTCATTTGTAGACCTCCTTGATTCTCCCTTGTTCTATATCATAGAATCGAACTTCACGATTCCAATGCATATTCAATCGTTCTGTTGTTGTTATAAAAATCTGCATATCATTAGGAAGCTTTTCAATTAATTGTCGCTTTCTAAGATTATCCAGTTCACTAAATACGTCATCCAATAATAAAATTGGATATTGCCCACTCTTTTCATAAATAATTTGGGCTAAACCCAATTTAAGTGCCAATACAAAACTTCTTTTCTGCCCCTGACTAGCCACTTCACATACAGGTTTTCCATTCAATTCAAATAAAATATCATCCCTATGAATTCCAATCAAAGTCTGATGATATTTTTTTTCTTTTTCAAAAACCTTGGCATAAGCTTCCTTCATATCTCCATCCAAATCAATAAACGTTATATACTTAGCATCTATATATTCTTTTTCATTTGAAAAGAATGGATATAGCTCACGCGCTTTTATCATCAAAGAATTCAAAAATTCATTTCTTTGTTTCATAATGATTTTTTGAACATCTATCATCTGATCCAAATAAATTTGAACTAAACACTCATCCACTTTACTCTGTTTCAAAGCTTGATTTCTATGCTTTAAAATTTTTTGATACGAAGATAACGTAACCGTATACGTTTTTGACAATTTCATTAACTCCATATCAATAAATCGTCTTCGATTTTTTGGAGATGAAGTAAATAAAGATAAATCGTCTGGACAAAATAAGATCGCATTTTCAATTCCAATAAAATCCGAATACTTCTTAACTGGATTTTGAAAACGAAACAAATGCTTTTTTTGATGATCCACAATCACTTTCAATTCTTCTTTTCTGTGATTAGACTCCACCGCTGCCTGAACACAAAATTCATTGCACCCATGCATGATCATACTGTCCAATTGATTTGTTCGAAACGAACGCAAATGACTTAAAAAATAAATAGCTTCAATTAAGTTCGTTTTTCCCTGTGCGTTTTTTCCATATAAAAAATGAATGCATTTTGGTGTAAAAGAAAAAGACATGGTTTCATAATTACGGAAATGAAAACATGTCAGTTTTTCAACATTCATTTCACTTCAATCCTTATTCCATTAGTTTCTACAATATCTCCATGGTAGATCTTTTTTCCACGACGATTTTCATTAACGCCGTTGACTAATACTTCCATGTTTGCTAAATATTCCTTGGCCTGTCCACCACTATAGACAACATCGCAAGCTTTCAGCAATTGTGCTAATGTAATATACTCATCTTTAAGTTCAAATTCCATGAAAATACCTCTTTTCGCACTATAATTATATCATAAAACGACATAAATAGCTATGCGTACAGAGATACCGATATAAAAAGAAACCGTTTAAAACGAGTTTAAACGGCATTTTCTTTAATCATAACTACGAATTGGCACTAAAATCATTAAGACTGAAGCATCTTCCGGATTTGATACCTTGATAGGCTTCATAAATCCAGAAAATTCAATTAATACTTTTTCGCATCCCAATGCCTTGATCGCATCCAACATATATGTACCATTACATGTCAATGAAATATCTTCTCCTTCATATTCACACTTAGTCAATACTTCATCAGAGTTTCCAATTTCACTTGAATACGTCTTAACATGAGTTTCTGCAGTTGAACATTCCAATTTTATTAAATGTACTTTATCATTACGAATGAAGTTAGTACGATCAATTGTACCTGCAATTTCATATGAATCCACCAACATCTTAGATACACAACTTGTAGGAATAATTCTTTGTACATCTGGGAAAGTTCCATCAATCAAACGAGTTTGGATAATTGTTTTATCAAATACAAACTGTGCTTTTTTAGAATCTGCATAAATATCGATTGTATCATCATCCGAAACAGAACGAACAACCTCAGTTAAAGATTTACTAGGAATTGTGATATTAAAATCTTGACTTGAATTCAATTCAATTGTTTTTCTAGCTAAACGATATGAGTCTGTTCCAGAACAATACAACATATTACCTTGTGAATTGAAGTTTACTCCTGTTAATACTGGACGTTGATCTTTATCGCTGCACGCAAATGCAGTTTGAGAAACAATAGATTTTAAATCTGTTGCCTTCAATACAAAATGATGATTAGGTTGTGTAAAATCAATATCAGGATATTCATTAGAACGAATACCATTTAAATTAAATTGACCATTATCACTAGAAATACGAACTAAAGAGTAGTCAATTACTTCAATTTCAATATTTTTACAATCCAACTTACGAACAATTTCTAACAAATACTTAGAATCAATAATAATAGATCCTTCTTCTTCAATATCTAAATTATTCAATTCACCAGGAACAATTACAGTACGAATGGATATATTTGAATCACTACCAGTTAAAATCATTGAACCATCTTTTAAATCAATACAAATACCTGATAGTGCAGGCAATGGAGAAAAGACACTAATAGCTCTAGAAACAATAGATAGCTTGTCATAAAAATATTTTCGATCAATAGAAAAATGCATAAAATCCTCCTTTTATTAATATATTTATATATAAATTATAATATAAGGGACTGTATAAGTGTGTAAAAATTGCACAGACCCTTTAAAATACCTACTCTATGCTAATTTTTAGGGTGTGGATTCCATGAGGAATACAGTGTATAAATTAAGAATCCAAAGTGCTACGAATTTTTTCAACAGCTGCTTTAAAAGCTTCATCTTTTTGAATCAATTTCTTAGCACGCTCATACGAACTAGAGATTGTAGTATGGTCTCTACCACCTAATTCTTGGCCGATAGATACATAAGATTTATGAAGCAAGTCTCTGGATAAATAAACACAAATATGACGTGCATTTGCGATAAATTTTTGACGACATTTTCCCTCTAAATCTTTATAAGAAAGGCCATAGAAGCGAGTAACAGCTTTTTTAATCTTTTTGATTGTCAATTCATCCGATTGCGATACAATAGGCTCTTTAATAAGCACTTTACGCGCAAAATCCATGTCAATTACATCTGGATTGAATAAAGTTGCATTAAAAATTAAGCGATTTAAAGTACCTTCTAGATTTCTGACGTCATTTGAATATTTACCAGCCAAATAATCAATAACATCTTCACTCATGTTTACACTTTCTTCACGTCCCTCGATTTTTTTCTTTAAAATTGCTTTACTTGTTTCAAATTCCGGTTTAGAAATACTGATTGTAAGCCCAGAAACAAAGCGTGAAATTAAACGAGACTGTAATCCACTAATTTCACTAGGATGCATATCACTTGTGATAATAATCTGTGTGTTCTTTTGAATCAACTGATTATAGACAGTGAAGAAGATTTCCTGACTGCTAGAATGTTGCTGCAAATTTTGAATATCATCAATCAAAAAATAATCACAATCTAAAAGTTGTTCTTTTACTCTTTCTACAGTATTGCCATGAACATTTTTGGTTTTCATAGCTTCAATCAATAAAGAAACTAAATCACCACTATACATGTAGATGACTTTACATTCAGGATGTTCCTTAGCTAGATAATTTCCCATCGCATGTAGTAAATGGGTTTTACCTAAGCCAGAATTACCATATAACATAAGTGGATTAAAAAGATGTGAAGTCGTTTGTGTACAACAAGCTAAACATGCGGCATAAGCCTCCGCATTAGAATTACCTTCGACAAAATTTTCAAATGTATAAGAAGGATTGAATTTATTTTCTAATAAAACATTCGTTCTTTGTTTGACAACCTCTTCAGGCATCATTTTTTCCATTTCTCTTTGGTGAATAAACTGAATTGTTAATGTATCGCCCCATACCTCACTTAAAGTGGATTCAAACAGTTCTTTTTCTTTCTGTTTCTTTAAAATACTAAAAGTGATTGTAGAACGATAGGCTACATAAGCTATATTATCCTCTATTTTAAATAGAGTTGTTTTTGAAATCCATGAATTGAATGTATGACTATCAAAATAGTTGGATTCTTGTATCTTTTGTAAAGTTTCATTCCATATCGATGTATAAGACATGGTAGACATAGTAAAACCTCCTTGCAGTATTACTATTATACACGATTTTTACACTTATCCCCATTTATTCTTTTGGGATAAATCTTTTCCCAATGTGGACTTATGTGCAAAAAAAATGAACAAAATCGGGATAACTCACTTTATATTCATATTAAATACATAGCGAATTATTGATAAACAAAGGCTCTCAATGACTTTTCCCAAGTTATACAGAGCATGGATTTAGAATGTCTTTATCCACTGTATAACTTATGATTTTATATACATTTTATATGTATATTTTGAATTAAAATAAAATAGAATGCAGATCCATATATATAATATGTGGATAATATATAGACCATTTTGTGTAAAACTAATAAAATGTTATAATGAAGTGTAGGAATATAAAGGGGTATAAAAGTATATGTATATTTTTAAATCGAATATAAATCAAAAAGAATACGATCACTTTGTAGAAAATCATCCTAGTTGTAGTTTGCTTCAAAGCTACAAATGGTCAAATATAAAAAATAATTGGAACTCCATTTATACAGGGGTTTATGAAAAGGATACATTAGTAGCCGCCGGGTTGGTATTGATTCGTCCATTACCACTTTCTTTTTCTATGTTTTATTTGCCTAGAGGACCAATTTTAGATTATAAAAATAAAGAGTTATTGAATTTTTACTTTACAGAATTAAAGAAAATTGCCAAAAAAGAACATTGTTTATTTATTAAATTTGATCCAAGTATTTTAATTTCAAGCTTCCACTTAGACGAAGAAAGAAAAGAATTTAATTATAAGGAAGAGTTTGAAAATATTAAATCATGTAAAGCCATTCATTATGGATTCAATAAAGATTTTGATACAACCATTCAACCAAGATACAATATGGTAGAGTATGCGGATGATTTTGGAATGGACAATTTATCTAAAAAAGGGAAAAAGAACATTAAAATTGCTCAGAAACAAAATTTGGATATTCAATTTGGACACAAAGAATTATTGGAAGACTTTGATAAAGTCATGAAATGTACAGAGGAAAGAAAAGGAATTTTTTTACGAACAAAAGAGTATTATGAATTACTTCTAGATACATATGCAGATGATGCATTTATCACTTTAGCCTATTTCCATATCCACGATATGTTAAAAGAGACAAAAGAAAGATATGAACAGTGTTTACTAGATTTAGAGAGTTGTCCAGAGAACGCAAAGAAGAAACGTTTTACCTTGGAAGAATTAAAAGACTCATTAGAGAAGAAAATCAGTAAATATGAAGAAGATGTGAAAACATATGGTGAAACAGTCTGTGTTTGTGGAACACTAACCGTAAAATATGGACATACATCAGAAATTTTATATGCAGGAATGAATGAAGATTTTAAACGTTTGATGGGCCCCTATTTAACTTGGTATAAAACAATGGAAAAATGTTTTGAACTTGGATGTAAAACAAGTAATATGGGTGGAATTGAAGGAACTCTTAAGGGAGGACTTGTTGATTTTAAAGAAATATATCATCCTAGAATCAATGAATACATTGGTGAATTTGATATTCCGGTTAATTCAATATTGTATAATGTTGCATTTAAATTTTATAAGAAGATTAAGGAAAGAAACGCAAAACACAAATAATTTAAGCATGATCTAAGTACGACCATCTATTATATCCAAGTAAGGATGGAATTTGATATGTCGTATTTATTTTTTTAAGAGATAAACCGTGAAGAATTTGATGAATTTGTAGAAAAGCATGAATATTGTAATTAACCACAAAGATATAACTGAGCAAAAGTAAAAAGTAATTGGGATCATATGTATACAGGTGTGTATAAAGACAATGTATTAGTCGCAACAGGTTTAATATTGATAAAAAGATTGCCATTATCATTTTGTATGTACTATTTACCCAGAGGTCCTATGATGGATTATAAGGATAACGTGCTTGTTCAATATTATTTTGATCAATAAAAAAAGGTCGCAAAAAAAAGATCATTGTATCTTTATTAAATTTGATCCAGCTATTCATGTTAATGATTATGATTCAAAATCATATAATACAAATCGATATGAATATACAGATACATATTTAAAAATATTCAAAAGCTGTAAAGCTATACATCATGGCTATACAATGAGTATTGCGGATACAGTACAGGCTAGATTTCAATCGAACGTATATTCATATGAAAATATAGAGAAAACATTGCCAAAACATACGAAACGTTTAATTAAGGATTCATAGCGTAGAAATGTTCAAATTATTCATGGACAAGGTGAATTGCTAGATGAATTCAGCCGACTTGTAGAATTGACGGAATCAAGAAAAGGCGTTGCGTTAAGAGATAAAGAATATTTCAAGACATTATTAGAAAATTGTCCTGAAGGAAGCGTCATCTTTTTAGCGACTTGTAACGTATATCAATTAGATAAAGAGGCAAAGGAAAAGAAGGTACAGCTTGAAAAAGAAATGCTGCAACATCTGAAAATGCTAAAAAGAAATTGCATCGTTTAGAAGATTAATTGCAAAGTGTAAATAAAGATATTAATGAATATAAGAAATTGTTTGATGAATTTGGTCAAGAAGATAAAGAGATTGCGATTGCAGGAATACTTAGTATTCAATATGGAAATACTTGTGAAATGTTGTATGCAGGAATGGACGAAAGATTCAAAAAATTTATGCCTCAATATAAAGAATATGTTGAAAACTTTAACTGGGCATTTGATAGAGGATGTTTATGGAGTAATATGGGTGGTGTAGAAGGATCTTTAGATGATGGATTGACAAAATTTAAAGATAACTTTAATCCAACTATAAATGAAATGATAGGAGAATTTGATATACCGGTTTATCCATTTATGTAGCGTTTAACTCAAAAAGCGTATGAAATACTTAAAAGTAAGCATAAGTAATAATTATTTTATTGACAATCATTTTAATTTATGTTTATAATGTTTGAGCAATCTTATTTGAAAATTTAGAAGAAGAAGACTGAGGGGTGTAATCAAGATGAAAAGAACATATCAGCCAAGTAAGAGAAAACACCAAAAAGTTCATGGCTTCCGTGCTCGTATGGCAACTGTTGGTGGACGTAACGTTCTTTCTAGAAGAAGAGCGAAAGGCAGAAAGGTTTTATCCGCATAGAAATCACCTGCTAGGTGATTTTTTTGTCTGGATAGGGAAATAACATGAAAAAAGAATTTCGTGTATTAAAAAACTATGAGTTTTCTTCCATCATCCAGAATCGACAATTTGTTAAGTCGTCGTCTTTTGTTTGTTATTTTCAAAAACGTAAACTAGACCATGCAAGAGTCGGAATCAGTGTTGGCAAAAAATTAGGAAATGCGGTCTGTCGAAATAAAGTGAAAAGACAGCTTCGTAGTATAGTAGATGATATTTTTACATTTGAAGAGGGATATGATCTTATTATTATAGTCCGACCTGCCTACGCAAATAAATTGTTTGAAGAAAATAAAAATGAAATGAAAGAAAATCAAAATCGGATAAATAAAAGATTTTTGAAGAAGTAGAGGAATAAAAAATGAAACAATTTTTGCAGAAAAAAGCAAAATTGGTCTTTCTATGTATGTTGGTATTATTAACATGTACGGCTTGTGCAAATCCAAGAGGTAGAGATGGAAAAACATTAGCAGACCAAATTATTGCAAGTGAAGAAACAACAATTGATGCAAGTCAAATCAATTACAAAGACATTTCTGATAAAGAATTAAAGAAAGAAATTAAAAAGAATATTAAAGATGGACAATATACAATTCAACCAACAACTTTTAAAGAATCTATGTCAAAAGGATGGTTCGAAGGTTTAATTGTTTGGCCAATTGCACAAATTATCAACTTAATTTCAGCAAAAACAGATGCCGGTGTAGGTATTATTTTAACAACATTGTTAATTCAGGTGCTTGTATTTTTATTTACACGTAAATCACAAATGTCTACACAAAGAATGCAGGAAATTCAACCTGAAATTCAAAAGATTCAAAATAAATATAAAGATAAAACAGATGAGCGTTCTAAAATGCAGATGGCTCAAGAAATGCAGAATATTTATCAAAAATACGATATTCACCCATTTGGTTCAATGTTAATTACTTTCATCCAGCTGCCAATCATGATGGGTATGTATTATGCAACAATGCGTTCAGTAAGTGTTGTTAGCGGAAGCTTTATGGGTATTTCTTTAGCAGGTACTCCACTTGATGGATTTAAAGCACTCGATATCGCATATATCTCAATTTATGTGTTGATGGTTATCTTCTATATTGTATCAATGAAATTACCTCAATGGTTAAAGAAATGGCAAGATAAGAAAGATAACGTTAAAGTTAAAAAATATGCACAGGAAGAAACAAATCCTATGGCTAATAGCATGAACATGTCAATGTATTTCATGACAGCAATGATTTGTATTATGTATATTTCATGGCCAATGGCGATGTCATTCTATTGGTTAGTATCAAGTGTAATTCGTGTATGTCAATCATTGATCCTACACAAAGTTATGAACAAAAAGTAGGTATAACATATGGAATTCGCTAAATTTACTGGAAAAACTTTAGATGAAGCTTTAGCAGCTGCTTGCAATGCTAAAGGATGTACAAAAGAAGAACTTCATTATGAAGTTACAGAAGAAAAAAGTGGTTTTTTAGGAATCGGAAAAACAATTGAAATTGAAGCATATTGCCCAAAAGATATTGAAGATTTCATTAAGTCATATATTCAAACATATTTTGACAATGCAGAATTAGATGGAACTGTTGAAATTGAAAATGATCATGGTTTTTATCGTATTACTGTAAACACAAAAAACAATGCGATTATGATTGGTAAAGCGGGTAAGTCTTTACAAGCATTCAATCGTTTAGTTAAAGCTGCAGTAAGTGCAGCTTTCAAAAAGCGTATCGGACTTTTAATCGATGTGAATGGTTATAAGGAAGAAAGATACGAAAAAATCTGTAAAATGGCAGTTCGCGTCGCAAAAGATGTACGTCGTACAAAAGTAGATGCAGTATTAGATCCAATGCCAGCCGATGAAAGAAAGGCAATTCACAATGCTTTAGCAGGAATGAACGATATTTCTACTAAGAGTGAAGGTGAAGGCGAAGGACGTCGTTTACACATTTTGTATACACCAGGAAAAGATGAAGAATAACGGGATAATCCCGTTATTTTTTTGAAGGAGGGCTTCATGAAAATTATTATTGGATTAGGGAATATTGGTAGAGAATATGAAAATACGCGTCATAATGCAGGCTTTATGGCGATTGATAAATTGGCACAAATGCTAGAAATGGATTTTAATCAGGAAAAGTTTTCGGCTTATTTTGCGAAAAAGAAAATTGATGGAGAAGACATAATTTTATTAAAACCAACCACATATATGAATAATAGTGGTATCGCATTAAGACAATGCATGGATTTCTATAAAGTGCCTTCTGAAGATATCCTTGTATTATATGATGATATGGATATGCCTGTTGGAAAACTTCGTTTGCGTCAAAAAGGTAGTGCTGGTGGTCATAACGGAATCAAGAGTATTATTTCTCATATTGGCACACAGGAATTTGATCGTATTCGCATAGGAATTGGTAAAGATAAATTAATTCCAGTTGTAGACTGGGTACTGGGTAAATTCCCTCAAGAACAACAAGAGGATTTAAATCATGCTTTAGAACAAGCCGCGAAAGCAGCTAAATTTTCAATAAAACACTCTTTTAGTGACACAATGAATAGGTATAATAAGAAGTAGAAGGTGATATTTTTGAAAGATACAATATTAAATAAATTACAGTCCAATCCAGTAGCTCAACAAATGCTTCAATTTGGCAATAATATTGGTAACTTATTTCCAAATGAAGAAGCTTTATGTATGGCCAGTGCTTTTATGCAGGATCAACAAACACGAATTGTAGTTAAGAAAAATCGTTATGAAGCGCAACAACTCTATCAAAGATTGAAACCACTTATCAATGATACATTATTATTTGTGATGGAAGAATCTTTGCGTGTACAAGCCATCGCTTCAAGTCCAGAAGATAAACAAGAACAACTCTATGTATTAACTCAGCTTGTGAAAGAAGATAAGCCACGTATTATCATATGTAATACGGCGGCCTTTTTACGTTACTTACCCGATAAAGAATTATTTAAAAGTCTTTGTTACAAATTTGAAGTAGATCAAGAAATTACGATGGCAGAATTGAAACAAAAACTAAATCGTGCCGGCTATACAAAGGTCAATTATGTAGATCGTCCATGTACATACGCAAGTCGTGGAGGAATTGTCGATGTATATTGCCTTGAATATGAACATCCAATTCGTATTGAATTTTTTGATACAGTGATTGAATCCATTCGTTTATTTCATGAAGAAACTCAACGAACAATTCAAACAATAGATTCTGTATTGATTAATCCAGCTACAGATTTATTGTTTACAGATGATCAGATTGAGTATCTTCAAAAAGAAATTGATTCTGAATTAGAAAAACAACAGGCAAAATTAATTCAAGATGATTATGACTTCTTATTAGATTATATTGAAAAAGATAAGATTTCTATAGAAAACTATAATATTGATCCACATTTGTATATTTATTTTAGTTATTTAAATGCCAATAAATTAACTGACTATGTCAATGGACACATTATTTTCTCAAGTCAGGAAGAAGTGGAAAGTGGATATAAAAAATTGAATGAGGAAACGATATCTTTTATTCAGGAAATGGTTGAATCGCATCAATATTTACCTAAGTATTGTATGTTCCATGACATACTTACATTTGAAAAAGAACATACGATTCAGATGTTCCATGATTTCTTAGATTTTAAACATCCAATCTTCTCAAATATAGAGACATTAGAACAATCAGATCAACCATTGATTCAAATTCTAGAGAATCTAAAAGGGGAAAATATCTATATTTCTTTGGATGAGGAACATACAAAAAAAGTGCAGGAAGCCTTAAAAGCTTATTCAATTCATAGGAATATCACATTTATTAAAGATGACTTTTATGAAGGATTTACATATGAAGATATTTCTGTTTATACACAACAGGAATTATTTCATCATCCTAGTCAAATTAAGCGTTATCAGAAAACATTTAAACAAGGTCAGATTTTACAGAATATTCTTGAACTAGAACCAAACGATTATGTTGTACATGAACAATATGGTATTGGCCAATATGTTGGAATTACAACGCGAAAAATAAAAGGAAAGACATTAGATTATTTACATGTTTTATACAATGGAGGCGATGAATTATTTGTCCCATTATCACAATTTCAGTTGGTAAGAAAATATGTGTCCAAAGAAGGTGTGGGCATCAAATTATCGCAATTGGGTTCTAACAAATGGAAAAAGACGAAGGAAAAGGTTTCTAAAAAGGTTGAAGAAATTGCGTCTCGATTAGTTGAGTTATATGCGAAGCGAAATGAAGATATTGGTTTTGCGTTCAGTAAAGATGATGATCTACAAAGAGAATTTGAAGAAGCCTTTGAATATGAGGCAACACCAGATCAAATGAAAGCTACAGAAGAAATCAAACGAGAAATGGAAAAGTCAAAACCAATGGATCACTTATTATGTGGAGATGTAGGGTTTGGTAAGACAGAAGTAGCTATGCGTGCTGCATTCAAGGCTATTTCAAATAATAAACAAGTAGCTTTACTGTGCCCAACTACAATTTTATCTATGCAACATTATCAGACGTTTATAAAGCGTTTTGAAAATGTAGGTGCTAATATTCGCGTAGTGAATCGTTTTGTGCCAACAAAAGAAATGAGTCAGATTAAAAAAGAATTGGCGGACGGGCAAGTTGATATTATTATTGGTACACATAAATTATTGAATAAATCTTTTCAATATAAAAGCTTAGGTTTATTGATTATTGATGAGGAGCAGCGATTTGGAGTTGAGCACAAAGAAAAAATTAAAGAGATGAAAAACACAATCGACGTTTTATCTTTAAGTGCAACACCAATTCCTAGAACTTTACAGATGTCTTTGATTGGGGTACGTACGATTTCACAATTGAATACACCACCATTACATCGTCATCCAATTCAAACGTATGTGATGGAAAACAAAAAGAGTGTCGTGAAAGAAATCATTCAAAGAGAATTATCTCGTGGAGGACAAGTTTTTTATTTGTATAACCACGTATCGAATATCTATTCTGTAGCTAAAAATATTCAAAATATGTTCCCTGATGCCAAAGTAGCAGTGGCACATGGACGTATGGATAAGAATGATATTGAGCAGACGATGATTGATTTTGAACAAGATAAATATCAAATTTTAGTTTGTACAACAATTATTGAAACTGGACTAGATATTGCGAATGCGAATACGATGATCATTGATGATGCCGATCGTTTTGGATTGTCTCAACTTTATCAGATTCGAGGTCGTGTGGGGCGTCGTGAAAAAATCGCATATTGTTATTTATTGGTACAGCCACAAAAAGAATTAACAGAACAGGCACATAAAAGGTTAAAAGCCATTAAAGAATTTACATCTTTAGGCAGTGGATATAAAGTGGCTATGCGAGATTTAACAATTCGTGGAGCCGGAGACATGCTTGGGCCGCAACAAGCAGGATTTATTGATGATGTTGGTTTGGATTTATATCTTGAAATGTTGGCAAGTGCCATTAAGGAAAAGCAAGGCAAGCCAATTGAGAATAAAAAGAATGATAAAGTGGCTCAAGTTCAGCTATCGGGATATATACCTAAAAAATTCACAGATAATGATGGAGATAAATTAGAAATCTATCAACACATTAAGAAAACAGAGAGTCTTACTGAATTGATTGAATATGAAAAACGTGTTGAAGACTTATTTGGGCATATTCCAAATGAAGTAAAACAATTGTTTGAACAGAAAAAACTGGATTTCTTTGTGAATCGAGAAGGTGTTGAATCATTAAAAGAAACAGATGACGTCGTTACAATCACAATGAGTGCTGAATGGTCAAAGAATTGTGATGGTGTCAAATTATTTGGAGCTATCAATGATATTAGTCGAAAGATCAATTTGAAATTAGAGAGTGGAAAAATTAAGATCATGATTTCTAAACGATTAAAGAAACATATTGAATTGTTGATGCAGGTTATTGATAAATTAGAAGGAGAGTTTTGATGCGATTAGATAAATATTTAAAAACAGCACGAATCTTAAAAAGAAGAGAAGCTGCTAAAGAATTAGCTTTACAAGGACGTATCTGGGTCAATGAACGAGTGGCAAAACCAAGTACAGAATTAAAAATAAGTGATACAATTCGTATTCGTTTTGGAGCAAGACTTCTTGAAATTCGTGTATTAGATATTCAAAAACAAGTTTCGAAACAAAATGCCCAACTATTGTTTGAAATTATACATGAAGAAAGAATCGAAGATGAACAAGCTTAATGTTGTGTGCGGAGCTCTTATCATAGATGGAAAAGTGATGATTGCCCAAAGAAATTATGGTTCAAGCAAAGGTTTCTTTGAATTTCCTGGTGGAAAAGTTGAGAAAAGTGAAACAAAAGAAGAGGCATTAATTCGGGAATGGAAAGAAGAATGTGATATTGACATTCACAATGTGCAATATTTAGCTTCTAGCGTGGATTATCAAGATGGATATGAAATTCACTTAACTTGTTTCACATGTACTTCTAATGAAAAACCAACAAAATTAAGTGTGCATTCAGAATATATTTGGACAACTCCAGATCATATATATGACTATAACTTCTTTAAATCTGATAAAATGCTTGTAGAAGCATTAAAGGGGGTATGGCCATGTTTAACAAAACCAATGAAACCAAAGTATTAAGAGATCCTGTGCATGGATATATTCATGTGAAGTATCAAGTGATATGGGATTGTATCAACGCAAAAGAATTTCAAAGATTGCATCGCATCCATCAATTGGGTGGGGATTTTCAAATCTATCATACGGCGGAGCATTCCCGGTTTTCTCATAGTTTAGGGGTATATGAAATCACAAGACGGATGTGTGAAGAAGTGGATTCAATTGCGGCTACTTTAAGTGAATATGAAAAAATTCAGGTTTTATGTGCTGCTTTGTTGCATGATTTAGGACATGGACCATTTTCTCACTTCTTTGAAACACTTCACAAGAAACATCATGAACAAATGACTTGTGATTTAATTTTGGATCCAGAAACAGAAATTCATAAAGCACTAATTAAAGAGGATGAGGCTCTTCCACAAAATATTGTGTTGATTCTAACACATCAACATGCAAAACCAATGATGTATCAAATGATTAGTTCACAACTGGATGCGGATCGAATGGATTATCTATTAAGAGATGCCTACGAAACAGGTACAAGCTATGGAAATTTTGATTTGGAAAGAATCTTACGTACTTTACGAGTAAAAAATGATTCTCTATGTGTGAAAATGAGTGGAATGCACAGTATTGAAGACTATATTATGGCAAGATACCACATGTATTGGCAGGTTTACCTTCATCCAGATGCCAAATCATATGAAATTATGATTCAACAATTCTTTAAACGATATGCACAAGTACGAAACATAGAAGTATTTGAACCATTATTGAATGGCGAGTTATCGAATAAGGATTTTTATTTAATGGATGAACATCGAATGTTCTATGGTTTTCAACAAGCTCTAGAATGTGAAGATGAAATTCTAAAGGATTTCGCAAATCGAATTTTGAATCGTCATTTGTTTGAATGGATAGAAGATCCAAGTCACCAACAAATTCAAGAAATCAAGAATAAATTGGTGGTCTCCGGACATGACTTAGATTATTACTATTATGAAGCTATTTCACATTCTAAAGCATATTTGCCTTATACAGAAAATGATGAGAATCAAATAATATGGATGTTAGATTCTAAAAAAGAACGGGTATCTTTATCGAGTTGTTCACAGATTGTTAAGGCATTATTAAAGATGAAAAATCAAACAAATAAACGTATTTATTTTCCAAAAGAAATACTTTAAAAACTACGGTAACATGTGATGTGTTACCGTTTTCACTTGTGAAAAAATAGCGTAATTTTATAAAAAAAGGAGAATTTTAGATTAATTTTGATATATTTTCATTAAATTGTTATGTTTTTTAATAAATTTTCTTGCAAAAAAATCAGAGTGTGATATTATGCACTAGCTATGACAAATCAGGTATATTTATTTGATAAAATTTCGAATCAAACATTGTATAAAGGAGAGGCTAAGATTGACTTTTCTGGTAATGAAGGTCTATTAGTTTCTTTTAATAATGATACACATCATTTCGAATGGAGAATTTGGAAAAAAGGATTGGTAATTCGTAGTGAATCGGATATTATTGTGAATTTGACACTACGTTTAAATAGTCAAACAAAAGGTCACATAGAAACTGAATTTGGAAAAATAGATTTGGATTGTCATACAAGTCATTATGATGTAGATGAAAATTGTGTAGAAGTTAAATACAGTCTTATACAAGGGAATGAAAAACAAGAATTTCACTTTGTACTATATATAAATAAGGAGGAGACATATGCAGTCAATTGAAGTTGAATTAAAGCAGGCTATTCAAAATGCAGTAAAAAAAGCATTTGATTTAGATTTAGATGTACAAAACATTGTGGTTGAAACACCAAAAAATAAAGATCACGGTGATTTCTCAAGTAATGTTGCGATGCAATTAACTCGTCAATTACACCAGAATCCAAGAATGATTGCACAAAGTATATTAGATACGTTCTCATTGGAAATGGTTTCTAACGTAGAAATTGCAGGACCTGGCTTCTTAAACTTTACATTATCAAAAGACCGTTTTAGTACAGTTATTTCTGAAGTGTTAGCTCAGAAAGAAAACTATGGACAACAGCCAGCTAACGGCATTAAAGTGGATTTGGAATATGTTAGTGCCAATCCAACTGGATCATTACACTTAGGACATGCTCGTGGAGCTGCATGGGGAGACAGTTGTGCTCGTATCATGAAAAAAGCTGGATACGATGTAACTCGTGAATACTATGTGAATGATGCTGGTAATCAGATCACAAACTTAGCATTATCATTAAATGCTCGTTATCGTCAGGCACAAGGAATTCCAACTGAAATTGGTCAGGACGGATACATGGGTAAGGATGTTGAAGAAAAAGGATATGAATTGGCGAAAGAATATCCACAAACATACTTAGAACCAACAGAAGAGAATTTGAAATTCTTCAGAAAAGAAGGAATCAAATTTGAATTAGATAAAATTAGAAAAGACTTAAATCGTTATCGTGTACACTTCGATGTTTGGTCAAGTGAACAAAGCATTCGTGATGCTGGTAAAGTAGAAGCAGCTATCAATGAATTAAACAAAAAAGGATATGTATATGAAAAAGATGGAGCATTGTGGTTTGAAACTACAAAATTTGGAGATGACAAAGATCGTGTTTTAAGAAAACAAGATGGTTCATTAACATATTTGGTTCCAGATATCGCATATCACAACGATAAATGTCAACGTGGATTTGACATGTTGGTTGACTTCTTTGGAGCGGATCACCATGGATATATTCCTCGTTTAAAAGCAAGTATGACAGCATTAGGAAATGATGCGGATAAATTGCATGTTGATATTATCCAGATGGTTCGTTTAGTATCAAATGGTGAAGAAATGAAAATGTCAAAACGTTTAGGAAACGCAACAACAATTAATGAACTATGTGATAAAGTAGGTGTTGATGCAGCTCGTTATTTCTTTGTACAACGTGCATTGGATTCACATTTAGATTTCGATATTGAATTGGCAACTAAGAAATCAAATGAAAACCCAGTTTACTATGCACAATATGCTCATGCTCGTATGTGTTCTATTCAAAAACAGGCACAGGATATTGAATTGGCAACAAGTTTTGAAGATTTGACAAACGAAAAAGAAATTGAATTAATGAAGTCTTTACAAGAATTCAATAAAGTAATCGTTGAAACTGCTCAGTCTCGTCAAGTTCACAAAATGTGTCACTATATTCAAAATTTAGCTAGTAAGTTCCACAGTTTCTATAACGTATGTAAAGTTGTAGATCGTGATAATTTAGAACTAAGTGCACAACGTCTAGCCTTAGTAAAGGCAACACAAATTGTTTTGGCCAACGCATTAGAATGTATTGGTGTTGAAGCCGTTGAATCAATGTAAGTATTAAGAGGAGTTTTATTGAATTATGAAAAAGTCTATGATTGAAGTTGCATATCAAGTATTGACAAATAATAATGGATCTATGCCATTTGTTGATCTTTGGAAAGATGTAAGTCAGGAAATGGGATTTAATCAAACGCAGTTTGAAGATAATATTGCTCAATTTTACACAGATTTATCTTTAGACGGACGTTTCTTGAATATGTCACAAAATACTTGGGATTTGCGTTCACGTCACACGTATTCAGAAAGTGTTATGGATACAGATTCTATCGCAATCGATGAAGATGATGAGGATGAAGAAGATTCAGAATTGATTGAAGATGAATTAGATGAAGTAGAAAAAGAAATTGACGAAGAAGAAAACGAATAAAAAGCGCTCTTTTCACAATAAATTCACTTTGAATTGTTAGAATTAAAGTGGAAAGGAGAAGGAATGCAAGAAAATCTGCATCATGCAGATTTTTTTTCTATGAAAAATTTGATAAACTAGAAGTTGTTAAGGAGAATTTTTATATGTTTAAAAGCATTTCATATGTTATAAAAGAGAATTTTTCAAATGTTTATCGTATTTTCTGTATTGCAAAATATGAATTGTTGTCAGATATGCGAGATTCAAAATTTGGTATTTTTTGGAACTTTGCTTCTCCCGCTATCCAAGTTTTCACATATTGGCTAGTGTTTGGTATTGCCTGGGGAAGAAAAGCTCAGACATACAAAGGTATTACGGTAGAATATTTACCATGGCTTGTTGTGGCATTTAGTGTATGGTGGTATATCCGTCCATGCATTGTAGATGGGTGTTCTGCGGTATTCTCAAAAACCAATGTCATCACAAGAATGAAGTTTCCTGTATCTGTTTTACCGGCAACCGTTTGTTTAAAAGAATTGTTTAATCACTTTGTGATGTTGATTATCACATTTGTCGCTTTAATTTTAAGTGGGTGGTATCCAAATCTAAATTGGTTATGGATCATCTATTATATGTTCTGTGCATTTATGCTTGGAGAAGCGATTTCACTTGTATTATCTGTGCTTACTATGTTGTGGCGTGATGTAAAGAAATTTATTTCTTCAATCATGCGTATGTTGATGTATTTTTCTCCAATCTTATGGGATTGTCATTTTAAACCGGATGTTCCATTTGCGAGTATTCTAAATAAGCTTGTAAAGGTAAATCCAGTTTATTATATTATTCAAGGATATAGAGATGCTATATTCTATGGAAGAAATGTTTTTGATCATCCTGCAATTACACTTTATTTCTGGTGTTTAGTTTTTGCGATTTTTGCGCTAGGATGCTTTTTGATGTATACCTTCAAAAAGAAATTCATTGATATGATTTAAGGAGGCTTTTATGTCCAAAGAAGAATATGCTGTTGAAGTCGAAAATATTTCAAAAATTTATACTTTAAGAAATAAAAACAATCAATATAAAACAGATAAAAAAGAGTTCTATGCCTTAAAAGATGTATCTTTCAAAGTGAAAAAAGGTGATGTTGTTGGAATTTTGGGAACCAATGGTTCTGGTAAATCAACTTTATCTTTATTGTTGTCAGGAATTTCTGAAATCAATAGTGGTACGATGAAAATTAATGGAGAACAAGCATTGATTGCTATTAATACAGGATTGAACCAACAATTAACAGGACTTGAAAACATCAATGTTAAAGGAGCTTTGATGGGGTTAAGAAAGAAACGTATCCAGGAAATCACGAATGATGTCATTGATTTTGCAGAATTAGGTGATTTCTTATATCAACCAGTTAAAAAATATTCATCAGGTATGAAATCTCGTTTAGGATTTTCTATCTCACTTGCATTAAATCCAGATATTTTTATTGTCGATGAAGCATTAAGTGTTGGTGATAAAGGTTTTGCGAAGAAATGTATGAAACGAATGATGAAATTAAGAGATGAAGAAGGAAAAACAATCTTCTTTATTTCTCACTCGTTAAGTCAGGTTCGTGAATTCTGTAAAACAGGAATGTGGATCGAAGGTGGGCAACTTGTTGAAATGGGAGATATTGACAAGGTTTGTGATGATTATTCGGTTTATGTGGATAAGTTAGAGGCTATGAGTAAAAAAGAAAAGAAAAAATTCTTGGATGAAAAATTTGAGAAGCGATTATTACCTAAAAAAGAAAAGAAGGGCATCGCAAAATTATTTGGTTAATAAAGGAGTTTTAGTGACTCCTTTTCAATTTATCAAAAATAGTTTACAATTACAGTGTTTATATAGGGAGGTTTATAACTCATGAAAACAGTAATAACATATGGAACTTTTGATTTATTTCATGTAGGCCATTTAAATTTATTACGCCGTGCAAAAGAATTAGGGGATTATTTAATTGTAGCGGTAAGTAGTGATGAGTTTAATTTGGGTAAAAATAAAGTTTGTAAGATCAAAGATACAGATCGTATGAAGATTGTAGAAGCTATTAAATATGTCGATAAGGTAATCCCAGAAACAAGTTGGGAACAAAAAATCGAAGATGTTAAAAAATATAATGTAGATGTATTCGTCATGGGTGATGATTGGAAAGGAAAATTTGATTTTTTAAAGGATTATTGTGAAGTTGTTTATTTGCCAAGAACTGAGGGTATCAGTACAACACAGCTGAAAGAGGAATTGAAGGGTTAATATGCGTACTATCAGTATTATCCTTCCTTTTTTTAAGTACAAACATTACTTTAAAGAATGTCTACAAAACTTAGCACAAAGTACATTTAAAGATTTTGAATTGATTGTCGTATTAGATCATCCAACTGAAGATATTGACGATTTATTAGAAGAATATAATTCTATTTTTGATATGCGCGTTTATACATTGCCAGAAGGTGTAACAGGTGTAGCTGCATGTCGAAATGTTGGAATTCAACAAGCTAAAGGTGCCTACCTCTACTTTTTAGATAGCGATGACTATGTTTTAGAAGATACTCTACAAAACATGATCAAAGCTATGGATCATGATGTAGATATGGTTTATGGTAAATTGAATCACACTTGGAATAACAAGGCCAATTATCTTCATAAAGTAGAAAATAAAGAAGTAGATGAAGAAGATCAAGAAGAAAGGGAGCAACGTCGCTTAAATAAGCTTTCTAATTTTGTTTCATTCGCATCCTATGAAAAAGATGAGCAGCAAGCTCATGCTATTTTCTATACAATGGACAATCGTAGAGGTATCCGAACTTTTACTGTATTAGGCAATTTGTATAGTCGTGATTTTGTCGTTCGAAATAATTTTAAATTTAATGAGGACTTCAGATATTACAGTGATATGACGTTTATGTGTCCTCTATTAGAAAAGCTAAATACAGCTTTAAGAGTGGAAAATGCGATTTATGTAAAACGTAAACACAATGATCCAATTAACGAACCTGCTTTGAGTCAGGAAGAAAATGACAATCGTTTTAATGAAAGATGTGATGCGGTTGAATATACACGTATACTTTTAAAAGAAGAGGGTGTTGTGCGTTTTTGTTTAGATCGTAAAATTGTATCTTACTTTGTATCTAAAATGTCTAAACGAATCCGTCGCAGCCAAGATGATCTATGGCGTACAGACTATTTTGAAAGAATTGCTAAAACAATCGATGGCATTCGTCCAGAAGTGATGAATCGATATAAGCGTAATTCGAAAAAGATGGTGGCTTGTTTACAGAATCGTGATTTAAAGGGAGTACAAAGCTGTGTTCGAAGAAAATTAGGAATTAAAAAATTCTTTAGAGTCTTCAAAAATAAGAATGTATTATTTAAATTAGCTTATTATCACATTTATTCAAAAAAACCAATTCAAGATAATGTGATTCTGTTCGAGACATTCATGGCTAAAAACTATTCGGACAGTCCAAAATATATTTATGAATACATTGCCAAAAATTATCCAGGAAAATACAAGTGTGTATGGGCATTGAATGATGGTCATGAAGTTCCTTATGGAGCGGAAGTCGTAAAACGTTTTTCATTCAAATATGCTTATTATCTAGCTGTAAGTAAATATTTTGTATTTAATGTAAGACAACCATTGTGGTATCGCAAAAGAGAAGGACAAGTATTTGTTGAAACTTGGCATGGCACACCATTGAAACGTCTTGTATTTGATCAAGAAGAAGTAACTTCTGCATCACCAAAATATAAACAGCAGTTCTATCGTCAAAGACAAGAATGGGATTATTTAGTGAGTGCCAATCCTTTTAGTACGAAAACATTTAGAAGCTGTTTTATGTATGAAGGCAAGATGCTTGAATATGGATATCCAAGAAATGATATTTTATATTGGCCCAACAAAGATGAAATTTCGAAAGACCTAAGAAAGAAACTAGGTATTTCAGAAGATAAGAAAACAATTTTATATGCTCCGACATGGCGTGATGATGAGCACTATGGAAAAGGGGAGTACAAATTTACGTTGGCTTTAGATTTGAAGTTGATGATGGAAAAATTATCGGATGAATATGTTGTTTTATTAAGAACACACCACTATATCGCAGATAACATTGATACAACAGGTCTTGAAGGCTTTGTGTACAATTTAAGTAAATATGATGATATCAGTGAAATCTATTTGATCAGTGATATTTGTATCACGGATTACTCAAGTGTATTCTTTGACTTTGCGAACTTAAAACGACCAGTACTTTTCTATACATATGATATTGAAAAGTATAAAAATCAGTTACGTGGATTCTATATTGATATGAATACAGAAGTTCCTGGTCCACTATTGTATACGAGTGAAGAAGTTGTGGATGCGATTTTGAATATTGATCAAATAAATGAAGAATATAAAGAACGTTACGAAGAATTCTACAAACGTTTCTGTTGCTACGACGATGGAAATGCGTCAAAGCATATTGTAGAAGAAGTATTTAAGTAAAAAAAGGAGAGGATAGCCATGTTGATAAAGCTTTTAAGACCATTTAAAAAGTTTGCAGGAAAATGCATTCGCTTGGCATATAAATTAACCTATCGTTTATTTAAAGTAGACGATAAGCTTGTCATATTTATATCTTTTCATGGTCGTGGCTATTCGGATAATCCTAAAGCTATTTATGAACAAATGAGGCAAGATCCACGATTTGTTGGATACCGTTTTATTTGGTTTATAAAAAATCATAAAGAAAAGAATATTCATATTGAAGGAGCTGAAATAAAGGAATATTTCAGCATTCCTTATTTTTATTATTTGTCCAAGGCAAAATTATGGGTAGTGAACTGCAAATTACCTACATATATCTTTAAAAAGGAAAATCAGGTTTACCTACAAACATGGCATGGAACACCATTAAAGCGATTAGCTCATGATATTGATGTGAGTGAAGATACTACATTTTATCGTTCAGGTGTCAGTTATGAACAGATGTGCAATTCCTATGATGTAGATGTCGCAAGATACAATTATATGATCAGTCCAAATGCCTTCTGTACGAAAGTTTTTCAAACATCTTTCCAAATCAATAGAGAAAGATTGATTGAAACAGGATATCCTAGAAATGATTTTATTTCGAATGCGACAAAAGAAGAATGTGATGCGATCAAGAATAAGTATCATTTGCCTATAGATAAAAAAATTGTATTGTATGCACCAACATGGAGAGATAATTCTTATGTTTCAGCAGGATATACTTTTGAATTGAAGGCAAACTTTAGAAAATGGAAAGAAATTTTAGGTGAAGATACAATTGTTGTATTTAAGCCACACTATCTAATCATTAATACCTTCAAAGATGATCCAGAATTAGATGGATTTTTGTATTCCATTCCTGCTCAAGCAGAAATCAATGAATTGTATGTGATTAGTGATGTATTGATTACGGACTATTCAAGCGTCTTCTTTGATTATGCGATATTGAAAAGACCCATCTATTTTTATATGTATGATTTAAAAGAATATGCGACAGACTTAAGAGGATTCTATTTAGATATTCATAAGGACATTCCAGGCAAAATTTATATGGATGAAGAAACATTGTTGATGGATATTAAAAATGAAGTTTATGACTATTCTAAATTGAATGATTTTAATCTTTATTTTAATAACCATGAAGATGGAAATGCTTCTAAAAGAGTAGTAGATATCTTATATAAGGCGGTGCAATAAAATGGGATTAAGCAAAATAATCTTAAATGTTGCCTTATGGATCGTGGACGTTTTAACTTTTTATGTACATCCTAAAAAAAATCGAATTACTTTTATTAGTTTAACACAAAGTGAATTGTCAGGTGATTTTAAACTCATCGATAAACAATTACGTCACGAAAATAAGTATGATATTCATTATATATTATTAAAGTTTGAAAAAAATCTATGGGGTAATTTTAAATATTTCTTGAATTGTTTAAAACAGTTAGTTGAAATAAAAAAATCAAGTCTTGTGATTTTAAACGACAATAACTATGTGATTAGTCATATGAAACCAACCAATGTCAAAGTGCTACAAGTTTGGCACGCGTGTGGAGCCGTGAAAAAATTTGGTAATCAAATCAAAAGACAATATCCTGTACGTAATTACGATTATGTTCTATGTAATGCTGAATATTGGAAGGAACCATATTCACAAGCTTTTGGGGTAAATACAAATCAAGTGTTAGTGACTGGAATGCCAAGAATTGATACTTTATTAAATAGAAATGAAAGAGATGAGTTCTTTTTGAAATATCCAGAATTAAAAGATAAGAAATTATGTTTGTATGCACCTACTTTTAGGGGTAACATTATCGATGGTTTTAAAATTCAGTCTTTTGATTTCACAAAAGTAAAAGATTACGTGGTTCTATATAAATTTCATCCATTACTTGGAGATATTCAATGTAATGGTGGAGTGAACATGAATAAGGAAGACTTGTATACATTGATGCAAGTGAGCGATTGTTTGATTTCGGATTATTCAAGCGTAATATTTGATTACTCTTTATTAAATAAGCCAATGATTAGTTACATTCCTGATGTAAAAGAATATAAACATAATATTGGATTGAACATTGATTTTGATGATTTTCCAGGACCTGTATGTACAGATGAAGATCAACTCGTCAAGGCGTTAGAATTTAAAGATTATGATTATGATAAATTGTCTTATTTCCAAATAAAGTACATGGTATATACGGATGGAAAAAATACAAGTCGAGTCATCGATACAATTAATCAGATTATGGAAGAGGTATAGGCCCTCTTCTTTTTTACATCAATAATGAAAATAATTACATTTTAACTTGAAAATAAATGTAAATCATAGTATTATACAGTCAACGCATTGATATGGAAGAGTAATTCACTACGTTTTAGCCTAGAGAGATATTGTTTGGTGGAAAATATCGTAAAGCTAGAGAATGAAAATCACCATGGAGTGGCTATAGCGATAATGTAGTTATAGACGTAAGTCTTACGATATAAAGACTAGATGTGATAGCATCGATGAGGGCATTCATTAGAATGAATTAGAGTGGTACCGCGGAAGAATAAGATTATTATTACCTTTCGTCTCTGAAGTTGTTAATTAGGCAACAAGAGGCGGAAGGTTTTTTTGTTGCAGAAAGGGAGAATTTGAGAATGAAAAAGAAAGAGAACACAAAATTGAATCGATCATGGATGGCTGCATTTTCAGTGGCCACAACCGCATTTGCAGCACACGCAGGTGGAGGATTTGCGACAGGAAATCAGGAAAACACATGGTTTGTTAGTTTAGGGTGGCCAGCTATTGTTGGGGTTGCCGTTGCGATGTTACTTTTATCTATGACAATTCGTGAAGGCCAGATTATGATGAATTCAAGAGGATTAAAAACGTATAAAGAACTATTTGAATGTTTATATCATCCATTTGATAAATTAGAATTATTATTTGAATTATTCTTTAATATCATGGTTTTAATGGTTGTTGCATCATGTATCTCTGGTGCAGCCAGTGCATTAACCCAATACTTTGGATTGAATTACTATCTAGGAACATTTGTGATTGGCCTTGTTGTATTATTCTTAACAATTTTTGGCGTAGATTTGATTCGTAGAGCAAGTACATATATGGGTGTAGTAATCTTAGTACTAGCTGTTTCTATTTATACAGTAGGTTTATTAAATGGACACAATTTGTTAGATGTTATGCGTGTTGATTTTTCAGTACATGGGTGGAGTCAACTTCCAAAAGCAGTTTGGAACGGTGTTACTTATTCAGCTTTCCAATGGGTTACAGTACCAGCTATCTTAGTTTGTGGAACAAGTGTTTTAAAAACAAAACAAGATTGTGATCGCTCAATGGCATTAACATTCACATTAAATATGTTAGGATTAGGTCTTGCCGTATTAATGTTACTTTGTTGGCAACACTATTATTTGACTCAGCCAAACGGAACAACTTTACCAACGTTAACAACATTAAAATCATTTGGAGCAAATTGGCTTGTAGCACTATATGGATTGGTATTATTCTTATGTTTGATCTCAAGTGCAGTTTGTGTCATCTTTGGATTTGTGAATCGCTTTGAAAATGTGAAATTCCTTCAAAAAGTTGAAAATGTACCTGTACGTAGAGCTTTAGTTTCTGCATTCATCATGGTAGTTTCTATGGGAATCTCATTTGTAGGACTAACAAACGTTGTTAAGTATGGCTATGGATATTGTGGATATCTAGGTATCGCCATCATCATCGTCCCATTGTTGACAGTAGGATTCTATAAGAATCGTAAATTCATGAAAGAAAATGCACAAGATGCAAAAGTTTCTTTTGAAGAAGCATACGAAAAAAATTAGACGGGAAATCAATTTCCCGTCTTTATTTCTTCCATTTTCTCATCAAGTGTCTTACAAATCTTGGCACACTCTAGTAATTCTTTATCAATTTCATCTAAGCGTTCTTTTGATAAGTTCTTTTTATAGCGAATCTTGTGTTCTAGACTTGCCCAGAAATCCATCGCAATGGTTCTAAATTGTACTTCTACCTTAACCCATTTTTTCTCATCTGATAAAAAGATAGGGATTTCTACAATTAGGTGAAGACTACGATATCCATTTTCTTTAGGATTTTGAATATAATCTTTTTTTTCAATCAAGCGCACATCATCTTGGCTAAGAAAAGAGTTGGCCAAAGAATAAATATCTTCTGTAAAAGAGCAAATAACTCGAACACCGGCAATATCAAATAGGTTGTTTTCAATGTTTGGGATGGTTAAAGCAAGATTCTTTTTTTGAAGCTTTTTAAGAATGCTAGATTGCGATTTAATACGCGTATGAATCGATTCAATGGGATTGCGATCATAGAATAGGGAGAATTGTTCGTTAAGAACTTTAAATTTAGTTTCCACTTCCATTAACGCGCAATTATAATAAGTCATCATTTGACGATAGGGAAGAGTACTTTCTTCTACAAAATCCGTAAAAGCATCAACTAATTTCAAATTTGCCATAATTACTCCTTGAATGTGACTTCAATCGTATAATCATCTGTATCTGGGATAATGGAAATGATCTCTTTAATACTTTTTTCTGTGTTCTTTTGAGCCGTTTTCATTAAACCCTTTTTCTTGGCTTCAGATAAAGCCTTCTCTTTTTGTTCAACCGCAAAAGCTTTATAGTCACTCACACTGATTGGATTAAAAATATTTTTTGTTTCATCATAGACTTCAATACTTGATTCATCGATTGAATTTGAAAGAACAGTTGGCTTATTAACTGTCGCATAAATAGTAGAATCGTTGATCTCTACATTTGCCTTAGATAAATCTGTACCTAATTGAATTTCCCCTTCAAATGTTAGTATGAAGTATTTGTTTGTCAAAGGAATGGACCAGCCATTCAGACTTAAAGAATTTTCAAATTTTCCTACTTTCGCATAATGATATTTTGTGGTTACCAAATCACTTGCCTGTTCAATTCGATTCTGAATTAATGTCGATGTGATTTCAGGTTCCGTTTGTTTGTTCGCAAAGAACATACCGCTTACAAAGGCAATTAAGATAAAGACAACAACAAATAAAACTTTCTTTAAATTTTTCATAAGTGACCTCCTCATTAAAATTGTATCATAAATGAATAAAGTAAATAAACCGACATACATAGTGTCAAATTATTGAGTATAGTAAAAATACGGCGGAAACGATTATATGTTATAATGGATAGCGTGGAGGGTTTTCATGACTAAAGTAGAATTTCAGAAGGCTTGTTTAGAAGCCGGCATCCAATTAAATGAAGAACAAATGAATCAATTTGAAAAATATATGCAGCTTCTTGTTGAATGGAATGAGAAGATGAACTTAACGGCAATCACACAGGAAGAAGAAGTATGGGAGAAACATTTTTATGATTCAATCATGCCGTTTTCAAATATTAAATTTGAAACAATGTGTGATATTGGCTCAGGCGCAGGATTTCCAGGCATCCCTGTAAAAATTGCATTTCCACATGTTCATATGACTTTGGTGGAACCATTACAAAAGCGTTGTCGTTTTTTAAATGAAGTGAAAACTCAATTGAACTTGGATAATCTCGATATATTAAATGTTCGAGCTGAAGATTTGGCAAAAGAAAAACGTGAATGTTTCGACGTGGTCAGTGCGCGTGCGGTTGCTAAACTATCTATTTTATTAGAACTTTGTGTTCCTTTTGTGAAGATGGATCATACTATGGTGGCTTTAAAAGGCAAGAATGGTCACGAAGAGTTGATCAATGCGCAAAAGGCAATTGATACATTAGGTGTTGAATTGATTGATGAAGAAAAATTTATGATTGAAGAGGATGCAACACGCATTAATTTATATTTTAAAAAGGTAAAACATACGCCAAATAAATATCCTAGAGCGTATGGGCAAATCAAGAAAAAACCTTTGGAGGGTTGAGTATGGGAAAAGTTATCGCAATTTCGAATCAAAAAGGTGGAGTAGGTAAAACTACAACATCGATAAATTTAGCAAGCGGACTTGCACATGTAGGAAAAAAAGTATTGTTGATTGATTTCGATTCGCAGGGAAATGCCACGCAAGGATTAAATGCAAATCAAAATAATTCACAAGCTACGATTCACTCTGTATTAATGGAGGGAGTTCCTATTCAGCAGGCCATCGTACCTAAAATGAATCCAAGAATCGATATTGTTCCAGCCAACATTAATTTAGCTGGAGCTGATTTAGATATGGATAAGATGGAAGCCGGTAAAGAAGAATTGTTGAAAAAAGCCATTGCTCCTATTCGAGATCAATATGATTACATTATTATTGATTGTCCACCATCACTTGGACTATTGAATACCAATGCATTGACAGCAGCTGACAGTATTTTGATTCCAGTACAGTGTGAATATTATGCATTGGAAGGAGTTACGCAGTTGTTGATCACAATTCGTCTTGTCCAAAGAACAAGTAACCGAAATTTAAAAATTGAAGGTATTTTATTAACAATGTTTGATATTCGTACAAGATTAAGTGTAGAAGTTTCGCAGGATGTGCGTCAAACTTTTGGCAAGCTTGTATATCAAAATTCTATTCCGAGAAATGTAAAATTATCGGAAGCACCTAGCCGTGGCATGTCTATTTTTGAATATGATCCAAAAAGTACAGGAGCCAAGGCATATGCTGGTTTAACTGAAGAAGTACTAAAACGTAATTCAAGGGAGGCATAGCTATGGATAACAAAAATAATGCTCGTTTAGGAAAAGGATTGTCCAGTATTTTTGGGCAAGATGTTTCTAAAGTATTAGATGATATTCAAAATGGAGATATGGAAGTTGAAAGACAGGAACAGTCAAAAATTCCTGTGGATGAGATCCGTCCAAATCCATATCAGCCTCGTAAAGTATTTAATGATGAAGCTTTAAAAGAATTAAGTTCATCAATTAAGCAACATGGTGTATTTACGCCGATTCTAGTAAAAAAAAGTATTCAAGGATATGATTTGATTGCCGGTGAAAGAAGATTAAGAGCTTCAAAACTTGCCGGATTAAAAGATATTCCAGCTATCATTGTTGATTTTGATGATCAGGAAATGATGGAAATTGCTTTGTTGGAGAATATTCAACGTGAAGATCTAAATGTAATAGAAGAAGCAAAAGCGTATGAAAAATTAATTCAACGATTAGGATATACACAAGAACAGTTAGCTCATCGTGTCGGAAAATCACGTGAACATATCACAAACTTATTGCGATTGTTAAAACTTCCAGAAGATGTCCAGGAATACGTTGTGAGTAAACAATTAAGTATGGGGCATGTACGAGCTTTACTCGGTCTTAAGACAGAGGCAAATATGCGTAAAGTTGCTAAACAGGCTATTGATCAAGGTTTATCTGTTCGTAAAGTAGAACAAATTGTAAAAGATACAAACAATAAAAAAACGATAGAAAAGCCAAAAGAAGATATTTATGTGAAGGCAGCTAAAGAAAAGCTTCAGGAATTCTTTCAAACATCGGTATCTATCAGTAAAAACGCTATTTCTATTCATTATGAAAATAAAGAAGACTTAAATCGAGTGCTAGAATTATTGAATCTAGTCGAAGAAGAGTAAGTCTTCTTTTTTTGACAAATGTTCTGTTTTTTGTATAATATTCATTATTCATGGAGATGTAGTAAAAAAAATAGCGCCAGGACTAAGTATTTAGTTGACGAGGACCAGACTTATCGAAAGATTCGGCGGGTAGTCTGGAGGTTGATACAACCTTTAACGATGGACAAAACCAATGTGTGAACATTGAACAAAGCCATTTGGTATCCTCCATGATAATAATTTATAGGAGGATTTTTTATAATGTGTGGAATCACAGCGTACGCAGGTAAAGAGAGTGCTTTACCATTTTTATTGCAGGGTTTAGAAAAACTCGAATATCGAGGATACGACTCTGCAGGCGTGACTCTCGTTTCGAATCACCATCTAGAAACGTATAAGGCGAAGGGGCGTCTTACAAATTTAAAGGAATTGTTGAATGAAAAAGAACATCCTGAACATACAGGAATTGGACATACACGTTGGGCAACACATGGTGTTCCAAGTAATATGAATTCACATCCTCATACAAATGAGAGTGAAACAATTTCAATCGTGCATAATGGAATCATTGAAAACTATGCATCAATCAAGGAATGTTTATTAGAACAAGGATATACATTCCAGTCACAGACGGATAGTGAAGTTATTGTTCATATGTTGGATTACTATTATCAAGGCGATATGATGTACGCTTTAAAAAAATGTGTGCAATACCTTCAAGGTAGTTTTGCGCTATGTGTGGTTTGTACAGATTATCCTGACTGCGTTTTTGTCGCAAAAAAAGAAAGTCCAATGATTTTAGGGAAAACAGATACATCTGCATTTTGTGCAAGTGATATTCCAGCTGTGTTAGATTACACAAAAGATATTTGTGCTTTAGAAGATGGACAGATGGCCGTATTAAGACCCGGAAGTATTGAAGTCTATGATTTCTTTGGGGATTCCGTTTCAACAACTTGGGTGCATATCTCATATGATGCTTGTGCAGCTCAAAAAGGTGGATATGATACTTTTATGCAGAAGGAAATGCATGAACAACCGTATGTGATCAAAGAAACGTTGAGAGCTCATATTGAAAATAATTTGGCTATGCCAGAATTATCTGGTTTAGATGTTTCAAAAATCAATCAAATTTATTATGTTGCGTGTGGAACTGCTTACCATGCGAGTTTGTATGCTCAATACTTATTGCGCACATGGATTGATTTACCAATTTACTGCATTAGTGCAAGTGAATTTAGATATGGCAACTATCGTGTCAATGAAAATACGCTATGTATTTTTGTTTCACAATCTGGAGAAACAGCAGATACTTTGGCAGCATTAAAACTTTCGAAAGAAAACAAAGCACAAACACTGACTGTGACAAATGTGTTAGGTTCTAGTTTAGCTCGATTATCTGATTACGTTTTATATACTTGTGCTGGACCAGAAATTGCGGTCGCAAGTACAAAAGCTTATACAACACAACTTGTGCTGTTGGCATGTCTATGTTTAAAGTTAGCGTCTTTATTTAATAAGGGTGTGGCATGTAAAAATCATATGATCAATCAGTTGAAACAAATGCCAGATGTAGTTGAACAAATGCTTGCGCAAGAAGAAAAAATGGCTGAATTTGCTAAACTATTAACGAATCAAAAAGATGCCTACTTTATTGGTAGACAATTGGATTATTTAAGTGTTTTAGAAGGGGCGTTGAAACTAAAAGAAGTTTCGTATGTGCATGCCGATGCATATATGGCTGGTGAATTGAAACATGGTCCAATCGCATTGATAGAAAAAGATACAGTTGTGATTGCGCTAGCTACGCAGCCTAGTGTTGCACAGAAGACAATTTCGAATATTTTGGAAACGGTTGCTCGAGGAGCCAAGGTCATTTTGATTGCTTCACAAAGCCAGAATACGGAAGGCTTTGAGTATGTGATTCGCATTCCAGATGTAGATCCATTACTAAGTTGTATTCCGGCAACAGTTTTATTGCAGGAATTAGCTTACTATGTCGCAAAAGAAAAAGGTTGCGATGTAGATAAACCTCGTAACCTTGCGAAAAGTGTAACTGTAGAATAATTATTCTTTAATTTCAGTGATGATATAGTGAATGGTTTGATCTAAACCATGCTCAGATAAATATTTTAATAAATGATGGATGAGGGCGTCTGTTTCCGGATGAATCAGAATTTTACCTCGTCCATTTTCATAATATTCAAGTGCACTAGAGTCTGTGTATTTTTCTTTTTGATAGATCATACTTGCAGCAACTCGATCGCAAAACATTTCGATGACATAGTTTGTAGGCATTTTACATGCATAAATGCCATCTACTCCAAAATCAAGCCAATATTCCCAATGATGTTTGTTTCTTCCTTTATGATGTAGCCAACCTAATGAATAACCTTTTTCTTCTTTCTCGGCATCAATAGGAGAACGAAAACCTTGATAATAGTGAAAACCTGTTTTTAATTCAATATAAGAGTATTTGCTTAAATCATGGAGTAAACCTTGTTTATATAGGTGACAACGAAAACAAAGCCAAGTAACTTTTAACTTGTGCTTGTTGATCGTATGTAAATGGGCTAATGCTTTATTCATAAATTCACTTCTTTCTTGATTATTTTAGCATAGAATAAGAAAACCATTCTAGTGTAGGCATCTAGAATGATTCCTTTTTGTTTATTATTTTTAAAGAGAGAAATGAATAAATGAGGATGGGATTTAAAATTGAACCAGATTTTCATAATTTACATAAAATCTAGTGCTTATAGACAAATGTTTGTAAATGAAATACGAAAAACCAAATGAAAGCGAATACAATGAAAATGCACGATATAAAGACAAAATGCTATGTTTTGTTCATGAAAAATATACATAAATGTAAAATTGTATGTAAATTTCTTTCTTAAATCCTTGAAAATGTGTTTCTAGCATAGTATAATTTCATCACACATAGTGAGCAAACTATAGGAGGAAAGAGAAATGAATAAACAAAGAATTGTTGCTGGTTTAGCATCTGTAGCAATGGCTTCTACTTTAGTAGCATGTTCAGGCGGATCTAGCAGTGACGCAAAAACATTAACAGTATCTGTAAACCAAAGTTTAACTGGACAGTTTACACCTCAATATGCATCAAGTGCTTATGATCAATATGTAGTAAACTTATGCTACGAATCAATGTTAAAGTACAATGCTGATAACGAATTGGAACCAGTATTGGCTAAAGATTTACCAGAAGTAAGTGAAGATGGTTTAACATTAACTTACAAATTGGAAAAAGGACACAAATTCAGTGATGGTACTGAAGTAACTGCAAAAGACGTTAAATTTACATTCACAACATTAGCTGACCCAAGCTATACTGGTCCTAATGGTGGTGGAATGGATAACATCGTTGGATATAAAGAATATAATAGCGGAGCTGCTAAAGAATTAACTGGTGTTGAAACTCCAGATGATTATACAGTTGTATTCCACTTGGTATCACCTCAAATCGATGCAGTCTCATTATTTGGTACAATGGGAATCGCAAGTGCTGATCATTACTCAAAATACAAACAAGGTAATGTAAAAGTTGTTGAAAAGAACCAAGAAGAATCATGTGGTTCTGGTGCTTACCAATTAAAGAGCTATGATAAAGCAAGTGGAGCTTCATTTGTTCGTAATGAAGAATTCAAACCTGAAAAAGGACAATACCAAGTAGATCGTATTGTTATGAAGAAAACAGATGTAACTACAGAAGTTTCTGAATTGAAAAAAGGAACAGTTGATTTAATTCCAGAAGTAATTGAAACAAATAAAGTTAGTGAAGCGAGTCAAGCTGACAACATGGCATTCAACTACTATACTCGTAGTGCTGTTGGTTTCGTAGCTTTGAACGCTAACAATGGAGCTACAGCTGACAAAGCAGTTCGTCAAGCATTGATGTATGCGACAGATCGCCAAGGATTCTGTGATTCATACTTCGGATGGGATAAAAAAGCAAGTGACGAAGTTAAAAAAGTTAAAGGTGGATATGTACCAGCTGCATACTGGAATCCAGCATCAGTAAACTTTGGCGCAGTTGTTTGTAATGAAGAAACAATCGATGGATTAAATACTTATGCATTTGACATGGATAAAGCGAACCAAGTATTAGATGAAGCTGGTTGGGTTCGTGGTGCTGATGGAATCCGTGAAAAAGACGGACAAAAATTAGAAATCAAATTCTTATTGTCAGAAGGTAACTCAGTACTTGAAACTTTAATTCCTATTGTTAAGAAAACTTGGGGAGATTTAGGTGTTGATCTAAAACAAACTACAGTTGATTTCTCTACATTATTAAGTAACGTTCAAGATACTAGTCACGATAGTGAGTGGAATATGTGTTTCTTAGCTACTAGTTTCACAAGTAACCAAGATAGTTCAGCTAATGATTCATATTCAAATGATCCAGAAAACATGGCTGTAAATAACTACTCTCGTATCAATGATCAAGCATTGATTGATCAATTGACAAAAGCTCGTGCTGATTCTGATGAAAAAAAATCAAAAGTTGATTATGCTGAAGCTATGAAGATGGCTGCTGATGATGCAGGATACATGCCAGTTTACTCAGGTATGATGTTCAACCTTTACAATAAGAAAGTTGACTTGACTGGAACAGGAACATTGCGTAACTGGTCTCAATCAATGGATACAATTACTGTAAAATAATTTAAAATTTGCACAAAGGTGTGTTAAAATAGTTGATGTTAAAGGACAAATGTTCATTAACAGAAACGTGGCAACGTTAAATAGTCTGCATGAAAAACTCGTGGATTGTTTATAAAATTAAGGGCAAGCCGTATTGACTTGCTCTTATATGCATTTAGTGGATAGAAAGGATCGATAACTATGCTAAAGTATGTATTTAAAAGAATTTTAGCGATGATTCCTGTCCTTTTCATCATTTCAATCGTTATTTTCGGTACTGTAAAGGCGATGCCAGGTGATGAGGTAACAGCTTATTTTGGAGCCGGTTCAAAGGTTACACAAGAACAACGTGATCACGTTCGTGAGTTGTTAGGATTGGATAAATCGTTACCTGAACAATATGTACGTTGGGTTGGACGTATGTGTACAGGAGATTTAGGATCAAGTATTACCCTTAAAAAACCAGTTGGAACTATCATTGGTGACTATGTATGGAATACATTCTATTTGAATGTTGTATCATTAATTGTGGCTTTGATTTTTGCCATTCCAGTTGGAATAAAACAGGCAGTAAAGAAAGGTACAGTGTTTGATAACTTCTGGACTGTATTCTCATTGTTAGGAATAAGTGTTCCAACATTCTTCTTTGCCTTAGTATTAATTTTCTTCGTAGGTTTGCAGATTCCAGGTATGCCTATCAACGGAATGCGTGACACAATGCTATCAAGCTTTGGTTACTCAAGTATTTTCCAAGAAATTGGAGATATAGCTTTACACTCAATTTTACCTGTAATCGTATTGGCGTTTAGTTCATTTGCGTCGTTCTCACGTTATGTACGTAACTCTATGGTTGAAGTCATCAACATGGATTATGTTCGTACAGCACGTTCAAAGGGTCTTAAAGAAAAGACTGTTATCTACAAACATGCATTTAAAAATGCACAAATTCCTTTAGTAACATTACTAGGATTATACATTCCATCATTATTCTCAGGAGCCGTAATCTTGGAATCTGTATTTATCTGGCCAGGAATTGGAAAAGTGTTAATTGATGCGATCAACCAACGTGATAACTCTTTAGTTATGGCTTGTTTGATGTTTAGTGCCTTGTTGATGTTATTAGGTAACTTATTGTCTGACATTTGTTATACATTAGTTGACCCACGTATCAAGGTAGATGAATAGGAGGGAACTATAGATGGCTAAAAAAAATGCTGTAGTATTAGAATCTGGCGAAAAAATCGAATCTATAGGTCCTTGGACCATAGCATGGCGTAAGTTCAAACAAAACCGTGTTGCCATGGCTGGTTTGATTATTTTTGTATTAATTGTTGTTGCTGTTATTGTTATACCACCAATGCTTGGATATAGCGTTAATGACTATGATTTATCAAATCCTAATTTAGCTCCAGGAGGAGAACACTTATTAGGTACAGATAAACAAGGTCGTGACTGCTTATTCCGTTTATTCTTAGGTGGACGAATCTCTATCATGGTTGGTATTATTGCTGCTGTTATTACTGTCATCTTAGGATGTACAATTGGTGGCATTTCAGGATATTATGGTGGAAAATTAGATAACGTATTAATGCGTTTTGCAGAAATCGTTTATTCATTGCCATTTACACCAATGATTATTGCGGTTGCCTCAACTATGTTGTGGGTTCCACAAAGTCAAAAAATGTATACTGTATCATTATTAATTGGTTTGTTATCATGGCCAGGACTAGCACGTTTGGTTCGTGGACAGATTTTGACTTTGCGTGAACAAGAATTTATGCAAGCTTGTGAAGCTTTGGGTATTTCAGATTTCTCAAAAATCTTTAAACACTTACTTCCAAACGTTATTTCTTTAGTAATCGTAAATGCTACACTACAAATGGCAAGTGCTATTTTGACTGAGGCTGGTTTATCATTCTTAGGTATGGGTGTGACTGCACCAACTCCTTCTTGGGGTAACTTAATGAACTTAGCGCGTGATTCTTACGTGTTCCAAAACTATCCTTGGGAATGGATGCCTGCAGGTTTAATGTGTTTGTTAACTGTAATCTCAATCAACTTGATTGGTGAAGGATTGCGTGATGCATTCGACCCTAAAGAATTACAGTAGTAAGGAGGATACACAATGTCTGTAAATAAAAAAGTAATTAAAGTGGAAGACCTTCGTGTATACTTCCATACAAAAAAAGGTGATTCAAAAGCAGTTGATGGAAACCACTTTACAATGTATGAAAATGAAACACTTGCGATTGTAGGTGAATCAGGTTGTGGTAAATCAGTAACTGCCATGTCTATTTTAGGCTTAGTAAGTGAACCAGGAGAAATTATGCCTGGATCAAAAATCGTATATATGGGAAATGTGGACCGTGATGAAGATGGTTTAAACTTAGCTACAGCTACAGATGAACAAATTCGTCACATTCGTGGTAACGAAATCTCTATGATTTTCCAGGAACCAATGTCAAGTTTGAACCCAGTTATTACAGTTGGGGATCAGATTATGGAAAACATTTTGACGCACGAAGAAGTTTCTAAAGAAGAAGCTAAACAACGCGCAATTGATTTGTTGGCAGAGGTTGGTATTTCTCGTCCAGAAAAAGTTGTTGATAACTATCCATTCCAATTATCAGGTGGTATGTGTCAGCGTGTTATGATTGCGATGGCTTTATCTTGTCATCCAAAATTATTGATTGCCGATGAACCTACAACAGCTCTAGATGTTACAATTCAGGCTCAGATTCTTTCTTTAATGAACAGATTAAAGAATGAAACAGGTACATCTATCATGTTGATCACACACGACTTAGGTGTAGTTGCTCAGGTTGCTGATAACGTTAACGTTATGTATGCAGGTAAAGTTGTTGAAACAGCTCCAGTAGAAGAATTGTTCAACAACCCTAAACACCCATATACAATTGGATTAATGAATTCAATGCCTTCATTAGCAGAAGAAGGAAAACGATTAAATACAATTGAAGGTAGTGTACCTAACCCATTGTATTTACCAAAAGGATGCTACTTTGCAGATCGTTGTCCATATGTAACAGATCGTTGTAAAGAAGGTCAACCAGTAGATACAAAAGTTAAATCACGTCACCACGTATGGTGCTTCAAAGTTGAAGAAGAAATGAAACAGGAGGGATAGTCATGGCAGAAAAAAGAAAAATTCTTGAAGTAAAACACTTAAAAAAATACTTCCCTCTAAAAAAAGGAAAATATAAAGATGGTGATCCATGTGTTAAGGCCGTAGATGATATTACTTTCGACTTATACGAAGGTGAAACATTAGGTCTAGTAGGTGAATCAGGATGTGGTAAATCTACTTTAGGTCGTACAATCATTCGTCTTTATGAACCAACAAGCGGAGAGGTAATCTTCGAAGGTGAAGATGTAGCGAAGAAATCTCGTAAAGAAATGCGTGCTTTACGTGAAGAAATGCAGTTTATCTTCCAGGATCCATATTCTTCATTGAATCCACGTATGACTGTATTCAATATTTTGGCTGAACCATTGATTGCTCACGGAAAATTCAAACGAGGTCCAGAACTAGATGCATATGTTAAAAACCTAATGGACCGTTGTGGTTTGCCAAGCTACTATTGCTATCGTTATCCTCACCAATTCTCAGGTGGACAAAGACAACGTATTGGTATCGCACGTTCTTTAGCATTAGATCCAAGCTTCATTATTTGTGATGAACCAGTAAGTGCATTGGACGTTTCTATCCAATCACAAATCATCAACTTAATGAAAGATATGCAAGAAGAAAAGAACATTTCTTATATCTTCATTTCACACGACTTGTCAGTTGTAAAACATATTTCTGACCGTGTAGGTGTAATGTATTTAGGTAGTATGATGGAACTTGCAGATAAGAATGAAATATACTCTAACCCTCAACACCCTTATACAAGAGCGTTGATTGGTGCAATTCCTTTACCAGACCCTACAAAACGTAAAGAAATGCAAGTGATTCAAGGTGAAATTCCAAGTAACGTAAACATTCCTAAGGGATGTAAATTCAACCCTCGTTGCCCATTTGCGAAAGACATTTGTCGTGAACAAGAACCAGCAACAAAAGAGGTTAAGCCAAATCACTTTGTTAAGTGTCACTTTGGAGGTGAATTCTAATGTCTAAGCGCCCATCTATGCGTGAGATGTTAGAAAAAAAAGATAAACAAAAAGGTAAAGAAGATCGTCTTGAAAAAGGGGATTTTCTAGCCTTATTAATTGCAGCTAGTAGTACATTCTGGCCAATTTTATTAGGTGCCATTGTTATTTTAGCGCTATTAATTTTTGGTTGGAATGCCATCTTTGCATAATACGAGAAGCTTTCGGCTTCTCTATTTTTTTAGGAGAAAGATATGAAATTTACAGATTATAAATATGAACATATGGATATTGAAGCTTTGCAGGCACAATTAAAGGCGATTTGTACAAAATTACAGAATGCAGCTTCTTATGATGATTTTAAAAATGCGTTTATTGAATTGAATGACGTAAATAAATATATCAATACTAATCAGACTCTTGTTGAAGTGCGTCATACAGTAGATACAAGAGATGAATATTATACAAAAGAAAATGACTTTTTAAATGAAATGCTTCCAGTATTAAAGGAAGATATTGTGAATTGTAATAAGGCTGTAATGGAAAGTTCTTTTGTATCTGAATTAAAGAAAGAAGTACCGGAAACATATTTCTTACAAAGAGAAATGGAAGAAAAATCATTTGATCCAATTATCATTCCTGAAATGCAAGAAGAAAATAAATTAGCTTCTAAATACCAAGCAATCATTGCGAGTGCACAAATTGAGTTTGATGGTGAAACATATACTCTTGCTGCTTTAGAAGTAAAGACAAATGATAAAGATAGAGATACTCGTAAACGTGCAATGCAAGCCTATTGGGGATGGTATGACGAACATGCTAAAGAAATCGGTGAAGTTTATGATCAATTAGTGCAAGTGCGTACGCGTATGGCTAAAAAATTAGGATATGAAAACTATATTGAACTTGGTTACTATCGCATGATGCGTTTTGACTACAATAAAAATGATGTAGAAAACTATCGTAAACAAGTATTAGAAGATGTTGTTCCTTTAGATAATGAGTTGTATGCTCGTCAACAAAAACGTTTGGGTTATGATACTTTGCATGCTTGGGATGAAAAGTTTGAATTCACTTCAGGAAATCCAGCCCCTAAATATATTCGTGAAGAGTTAGTTAAACGTGCATTAAAGATGTATCAAGAACTAGATCCTAAAACAGGTGAATTCTTTGAATTTATGACAGAAAGAGAATTATTAGATCTAGATTCAAAGCCTGGTAAAGCAGCTGGTGGATATTGTACATTCATTCCAAATTATCAATCTCCATTTATCTTCGCAAACTTTAATCAGACTAGCCATGATGCTGAAGTACTAACACATGAAGCAGGACATGCTTTCCAAGTGTATTCAAGTAAGGATATTTTCCCAATCGATTGTGTATGGCCTACTTATGAATCTTGTGAAATCCACTCTATGTCTATGGAATTCTTTACATATCCATGGATGAAATCTTTCTTTGAAGAAGATGTAGATAAATATTATTTCAATCATTTGTCAGGAGCTGTTAAGTTCTTACCTTATGGAGTTTTAGTAGATCACTTCCAGCATGAAGTATATGAAAAACCAGAAATGTCTTGTGAAGAAAGATTGGCTACTTGGAGAAAGTTGGAAAAACAATACTTGCCTCATAAAAACTATGAAGGTATTGATATTCTAGAAAAAGGTGGATGGTGGATGCGCCAGCTTCACATTTTCATGGATCCATTCTATTATATTGATTACACATTAGCTCAAGTATGCGCGTTGCAGTTCTGGGCTCGTATTCAAAAGAATGATGAAAAGGCTTTTGAAGATTACAAACACATTTGTAAGATTGGTGGAACATTGCCATTCAGAAAAATTGTAAAAGAAGCAGGATTAAAGGTTCCTTTTGAATCAGGATGCTTAAAAGATACTGTTCAATTGGTTCGCGAATGGTTTGAAAAAGCAGACGATTCACAATTTTAAAAAAACATCTTGCGATTTGAAAAAAGGCTTGCTATAATTGTATAGCACTTACTTTGGGTCAATATGACTTAAGGCGGAAGGAGGATACATCAATATGAAACAAGGAATTCATCCTAATTATCATAAAGTTAAATGTATCTGTACATCTTGTGGTGCAGAATTCGAAACAGGTAGTACAATCAAAGGTGATGAATTACGTGTAGATACTTGCAGTAACTGCCACCCATTCTTCACAGGTCGTCAACGTTTCGCTGCTGCTCAGGGACGTATTGAGAAATTTAACAAGAAATATGGTTTGAAGTAGTAATATAATGACAGTGTCAGAAATGGCACTGTTTTTTTTATTTTGGTTATAAAAAAATCGTTATTAAAAATTAAATATACTTTAAAATAGACGTTTCAAGCTTGCTCGGTTATATTAAAATTATCAAATTTACACGAGAATAACTGTGGTATTTGAAAACTTCTATTGCTACGTTTATAATAAAGAAAATAAATTAAAAATAGTGAGGTGTATTAAAGTGAAAAGAGCTAAAAGAATGGATGTATTTCAATCTTCTATATTTACAGAATTGAAAAATATGAAGCTGGATTATACACAAAGAACAGGAAATGAAACAATTGATTTTTCAGTTGGATCGCCAAATATTGCGCCTGAACCATCCATTATGAAGGTACTGCAAGAATCAATTATGGTTCCAGAAAACTATAAGTATGCGATCAATGAATTACCTGAAATGAAATCAGCAATCCACGATTGGTATAAGAACCGTTATAATGTAGAGCTAACATATGATGAAATGATCTGTCTACAAGGATCTCAAGAAGCTTTAAGCACATTGTTTTTAGCTATGTGTGATCCAGGTGATATTGTATTGGTGCCTGACCCTTATTACCCAATTTTTAGTGATGGGCCAAAGATTGCAGGGGCTAAAGTTGAATATATGCCTTTGTTGCAAGAGAATAACTATGTCATTCAATTGGATCAAATTGATGAAGAAATTGCGAAAAAAGCGAAGATTATGATTGTATCTTATCCAAACAATCCAACTTGTGCTATAGCACCAGATTCATTCTATGAAGAGTTGATTCAGTTTGCAAAGAAATATGATATTGTAGTTTTACATGATAATGCATATAGTGAACTTGTATTCGATGGTAAAGTTGGAAAGAGTTTCTTATCTTTTGAAGGAGCTAAAGAAATAGGAATTGAATTAAATTCTTTCTCGAAAACATATGGAATGGCTGGTGCAAGACTTGGTGTGTGTGTTGGTAATAAAGAAGTGATTGATTGTTATAATACCCTTAAATCAAATATGGATTATGGAATCTTCTTACCTATACAATATGCAGGTATTGAAGCACTAAGACATGGAGGCGCAAGCATTCACTCAACTTGTCAGGCTTATCAAGATCGAAGAGATGCTATATGTGAAGCATTTAATGAAGTAGGATGGCATATTGATAAGAGTCCTGCAACAATGTTCGTATGGGCAAGAATTCCAGATCAATATGAAGATTCATATGCCTTCACAAAAGATTTGATGGAAAAAACAGGTGTTGTCGTTACACCTGGCCAGGCTTTTGGCGTTCATGGTACTAGATATGTGCGTTTAGCTCTTGTTCAAGATATTGAGGATATCCAAAAAGCGGCAGAAAGAATAAAAAAATCTGAAATTTTTAAGTAAAGTGCAAAAATTTGCGCTTTTTTTTCGTATAAGAGTATATGAAGTGTAATCGATGTCAAAATGAAGATCCTAAATTATTTGCGTATGATCATGGAGTTTATTATTGTCGTAAATGCATTGATTTTTCTAGGTTGGAGGTTAATGAAAAAATAAATCCGGTTAAATTGAAGCATAGAACGTGGAAGGGTAAACCTAAACTTGATTATGAACTCACTGCTTCGCAAAAATGTGCAAGTCACGAAGTATATCAACATTTAAGTAAAGGAAAAGACGTAATACTTTACGCCAGTACAGGTGCCAGGCAAAACAGAAATTTGTTTTGAAAGTATCTGTGGATATTTAGCACAAGGAAAGAAAGTAGGGTTTGCAATCAGTCGAAGACAGGTTGTTCTTGAAATCGCAAATCGTTTGCGGATAGCGTTTCCTGAATTAAGTGTATGTGAAGTGGCTCAAGGATATACCCAAGTTACAGATGCAGACCTTATTGTATGTACTACACACCAGTTGTATCGTTATCCATATGCCTTTGATTTATTAATTTTAGATGAGTTAGATGCCTTTCCTTTTGTGGGCAACGAAGTGCTTCAGGCCATAGCTAATCAGGCGTGTATTGGACAAAAACTAATGTTGAGTGCAACACCAGACAAAGAGAGTATGGAACTTGTGAAACAAAATAAAATAGAGCTTGTGTGTTTGTTTGAAAGGCCACATAAACACCCGTTGATTGTGCCTAAAGTGATACAGGTATCTATTTTAATTCAAGTATGGATTGTAATTTATTTGTGCATAAAATTCCAAAAAGAGGGAAAACAAACATTAGTTTTTGTCCCTCGAAAAAAAGATGGAAAGTGGATGAAGCTGATTCTTAATGTGTTTGTGAAGACAGATTTTATTCATTCTTCTACACAAAATAAAGATGAAATTTTAGATTGTTTTCGCAATAAAGAATTGAGTGCACTAGTTTGTACCACACTATTAGAAAGAGGAATCACGATTCCAAGCGTTCAAGTTGTTGTTTTTAAAGGAGATCATTCAGTCTTTACCACGGCCAGTCTTATTCAGATTTTTGGACGTGTGGGACGAAGTTTTAAAGATCCAGAGGGAAAGGGTGTGTGTTTATGTCAAGCTTCAAGCGAATCTATCAAAGATTGTGTGAGTCAAATTACGAAGATGAACGATACTGTTTATGTTGCCACAAAAAAATGAGTGCAATTCGCAATTTTGAGATTTTCTTTTATAATGATCTTTTGATATGTCCGGATTGTTCAAAAAATTTCAAGCTACATAAACAAGTCTATAATATAGATGGTATCCCTTTATATGTTCTCTATGAGTATGATGAGTTTTTAGAGAGGTTGTTTTTTCAGTATAAGGAACAAAGGGATGTTGTATTAAAAGATGTTTTTTTGTGTGAACACTTATGTTTAAAGAAGATCTTTAAAAAATATTGTGTCTGTACTTTATGCAGTAGTGATGCAAAACGTATGGAAAGGGGATTTGAACCAGCTATTGATATGTATTCGTCGTTAGATGTTTTTGTTCATTCTCCTTTCTACAAAAAGAAGGATATAAAGCAGTCTTCAGCAACAAAATTGCAAAGATCACAAATTAAGAATGTATTGGGTTTGAAACAATTGTATCCATTGCCTAAAAAGAAAATATTGTTGGTGGATGATGTTTGTACAACTGGAAGCACACTATTGGCCGCAAAGCAGTTGATCCATCCGGACTGCATGTTTGTTTTAGCGGCACATCCACTTTGGATTTTGGCAAATCAAGAAAACATAGTGGTCAAATCAAAGGGGTTTTGGTAAAATATTCTAAAAGGGGCGATAGAAGCTATGGATAAGAAAAGAAAGAATGAGAATGATGAGATTTCTCAATTATTAGATTCATTTCAAACAAACGAGGAAGATACGTTAGAACAAAAAATGGATCAATTCACAAAGAATCAAACTCGTAGTCGAGTAGAAAAACATAAACCTGAACCGGAAATTCCGTTTCAAGCAAAAAAAGAGGAACCTTCACTAGGAGATACGTTTGTGGTTGGATCAAAGGATTTAAATGAGTCAAAAGAAGATCTTTCTGCAACTCGTACAGTAATGTGGAATGCGGATGATTTAAAACAGGAAGCAGATTCTACAAATCAAACTGTTGTGATTGATGATGATGAAATTCAGTCTTTATTAGAGGAGGGTAAGGGTCCTCAATTAAAAAGAGAAGTAATCAACAAGAAAAAAGAGCCGAGCAAAAAGAAATCAGCACCAAAAAAGAGCCATTCTAAAACTGGAATGTATGTTGCCTTAGGTGTTGTAGGTGTATTGTTGGTTTCATTATTGATATTTGGTGGCATGAAACTAATGACTGGTGGATTGTCTAGTTCTGATGAAAAAACATCGGAGGTTCAAAAGAAGAATTACCAGGAATTATTAGATTTTGCAAACAACTATGATGATTTATCTTCAAGTGACCAAAAGAAAATTATTGGTTTTGAAAGTAAATATAACAGTTTAACGCGTAAACAAAGAGAGAAGATTGATGAAATTTTAGAAGAGGTTACCGGTAAAACTTTCAATGAATTACTTGCGAGTGCAAATAAGAAGACAAGTACGAAAAAAGACAACAACAACACTGAAATTGCTGAAAAGAAAGCGCAGTTGAAACAAAAAATCAATGATCTTAAAAAGCAGTTGTTGAGTGCACAATCAGAATTAGAAAATGCGCAGAATGCACAGTCTTCAGCTCAAAGTGATGTCGATTCATTACAGTCTCAGATTGATTCCGCAGGTGGCAGTGTAAGTGATGCTCAAAGTGCTGTAATTAGTGCACAAGCGGATTACGATAATGCACAAAGTGCGCTACAGGTATGTGAGAATCGTCGCAGTGAATTGGAGCAAATTCCAAATAGCGAATTGACGCAAGATCAATATACAGAGTTACAGCAATTATATGCTGAACATCAGGGATTGGTTGATAATGTAAACACAACAAAATCGGCTTTGGCTGATGCAAAAACGGCATTAAGTGCTGCACAAAAGAATTCGGATACTTCTTCTTTACAGAATAAGTTAAAATCAGCGAAGACGAAATTGGATAGTGCAAATTCAGATGTAACAGATGCACAATCAAAAGTAGATTCATTGAATTCACAAATCAATGATTATCAAAATCAATTGAATCAATTAGATTAGACAATACAAAATGTATTGTCTTTTTCTTTGTGTGACCTTTTAATGTCTTGTGATTTTTGTTAGAATATATACGGAAAGTCAGGTGAAAATATGCGTAATGCGATTGTTCTGGCGGCAGGAAAAGGAACTCGAATGAAATCAGATCGTAGCAAAGTAATGCATACGATTATTGATCGTTCAATGTTGGCTTACATTATTGATGCTTTAAGAGCGGTATCTGTAGAAAGAATTGTAGTGATTGTCGGATATCAGGCTGAAAGTATCAAAGAAGCTTTTCCAGATGTTGAATTTGCTTTGCAGCAACCACAATTGGGGACAGGTCATGCGGTTATGCAAGCTACACAATTAAAGGATGAAGATGGGGATACATTGATTATTAATGGAGACGGACCATGTATTCAGCCTGAGACATTGGAAAAACTATTCCAAACCAATCAAGATGCATCATTAACTCTATTAACTTCTGTATTGGATGATGGAGCTCATTATGGTCGTATTGTTCGTGATGAAAATAGTCATGTTCAAGCGATTGTAGAGGCAAAGGATTGTACAGAAGAACAAAAACAAATTTGTGAAATCAACGCAGGTATGTATTGTTTCAAGAACAGAGATTTATTTGACAATCTTGATAAATTAACAACAAATAATGCTCAACACGAGTATTACTTAACAGACTTGGTTAAGATTTTGGCAAATCAAGGAAAGGTTGTTAAGGGGTTGGTAGTTGAAGACCGTGATGAAGTCATGGGAATCAATGATTGTGTAGAATTACATAAAGCGTATGAATGGATGCGCAATCGAATCAACAATAACTGGATGAAAGAAGGGGTACAGATTGTAGACCCATTGCGAACAGTTATTGGAAAAGATGTAACGATTGGACATGATGTAATTATTCATCCAAATGTTGAAATTCTTGGACATACAGAAATCGGTGATTTCGTTGAGATTTTACCAGGTTCTTATTTGAATAATTCGAAAATTGAAGATCGTGCAATTGTAGATTCAAGTAAAGTCGTCAATTCTTGCATAGAAGAAGGTTCTGTTGTAGGGCCTATGTCTTATGTAAGCAATAATAAAACCATAAAATAAACCTGATAGGGTATGAGAAAGGATAAATCATGAAAAACACTATTGTATTTGCTTTATCATCTAGCGTTGGTTTAGCAGAAGATATTTGTAAAGAATTAGGATTGGAATTAGGTAAATGTGAAGTTAAACACTTTGCGGATGGAGAAATCTTAGTAGAACTTGGAGAATCTGTTCGTGGAAAACACGTATATTTTGTACAAAGTACAAATAAACCTGTAAACTCAAATTTAATGGAAATTTTAATTGGTATTGATGCATGTAAACGTGCAAGTGCTGCAAGCATTACGGCTATCATTCCATATTTTGGATATGCTCGTCAGGATCGTAAAGCGAAACCTCGTCAACCAATCACTTCTAAATTAGTTGCTAGTTTATTAGAAAGAGCTGGAGCTGATCGCGTAGTTACAGTTGACTTACACGCTACTCAGATTCAAGGATTCTTCGATATTCCAGCAGACGATATTACTGCGAATGGATTGATTGCTGATTACTTCAAACACCAAGAAGGATTAGGTGAAATCGTAGTTGTATCTCCTGATCACGGTGGAGCTGTACGTGCTCGTAACTTAGCAAATGCATTAGGTGCACCTATCGCAATCATCGACAAACGTCGTCCTAAACCAAATGTAGCTGAAGCTATGAACCTAATTGGTGATGTTGATGGTAAAACTGCAATCATCATCGATGACATGGTAGATACAGCTGGTACATTAACTGCTGGTATCAAAATGTTGAAAGACAAGGGAGCTAAAGCGGTTTATGCTTCATGTTCACATGGTATCCTTTCAGGACCTGCTATCGATCGTTTAAAAGCTGCTAAGTTAACTGGATTCGTTTGTACAAATACAATTGATCAAACAGAAAACCAAAAAAATTATCCAGAAATGACTGTTCTTTCAATGGCACCATTGTTAGCTGGATTGATTCATGCAGTTGAAGAAAATTCTTCATTATCAGAAGTATTAGCACACGCATTTGATGACTAATATGGAAACATTGTTTATTGGCTATCCTCCTTGTTCAACTTGTAAAAAGGCATATAAATCTCTACAAGATTTGGGTATTGAAGCTACATATCGAAATATTAAAGAAGATAATCCAACAAAAGAAGAGATTCAAAGTTGGATTGATCGTGGTGTGGAATTAAAAAAATTGTTCAATACAAGTGGTATGTTGTATCGTGAATTAAATGTAAAAGAAAAACGCGAAACATATACAGAAGAACAATTGATTGAATTACTTGCCTCAAATGGTATGTTAGTAAAAAGACCGATTGTGATCCAAGGAGATATCATTATCATAGGAAACAAAGTATCAGAATACGAAAACTTACATAAATAGACCTGTCTATCGACAGGTCTTTATTTAATCAAAAACGGAATTGAAGTTCTCTTCAATTTGTCTACATGCACTTGCTTCATCAAGTTGTTTGATTTCACAAATCTTCTTTGCGACATATTCCACATACATAGGTTCATTTTCTTTTCCACGATAAGGAACAGGTGTTAAATAAGGAGAATCCGTTTCTGTGATGATTCGATCAATAGGACATGCTGAAATACATTCAGGGGCTTGTCTAGCATTTTTGAATGTGATAGGTCCGGCAAACGAAATCATAGAATTCATTTTTAAACATTCCATCATAGTTTCTTTACTTCCGCTGAAGCAATGGAAAATAATTTTTGTCTTTGCGTATTGTTTTAAAATATCCATGCAGTCTTTTGTGGATTCGCGCATATGAATAGAAATAGGAAGATTGTGTTCATTCGCAATTTGAATCTGCTTGATAAATAGCTCTTTTTGTAAATCATTAAAACTTGTATCCCAATAGTAATCCAATCCAATTTCTCCTAAGCAATCTAAATAAGGCGTTTGATCAATGAGATACTGAATTTCTTTATCTGCAACTTCTTTGGCATCACTTGGAAACCATCCAAAGGCAATTTTAAAAAATGGATATTTTTCTTTTACCTTTTTCGCACGTTCTAATTCTTCAGGACTTGTGCACATGATCATGCATGAAGTAAGATTTTTAGCTTTGATATTTTCAATGATCTCGTCAATTCGACTATATAAACGATCACAAGTGATGTGACAATGACTATCTGTATACATAACTAACCTTCTTTCTTAAAATAGTATATAATTGTGTTAAAAGAGGTGCAATATGAAAATTAGCATGGAATTAAATGTAAGTGATAAAGAGTTTTATGATTTGATGATGAAATCTTTAAAAGAAGAAGTTAAAAATGTCACGAAGAAAAATTTAGAATTAAAAGAAGGGTTAAAATATAAAAAGAAATCAGCTCAAAGAAAAGGAATCGGCTCAGAAATTACTGTGCATATTAAAAGGTTGATTCCGAATACATTGTATGAAGCAACGTTTGTCACGGCAATCGACCATACAACTATTTCTTATAAGATTGAATCTTTAAATGAATCAAAAATCAAAGTGACTTATGAAGAAATTTACGAAAATGTTTCTCCAAAGGAAATTCCTGTTTGGAGACAAAAAATGGCAGAAAAACAGTCGGCTAAAAAATCAAAGAAAATGTTTAAAGAGGTTGAAAAGTTTATTTTAAATGAAAGAAATAACAAGAACTGATTATACCAGAATAGAAACCAAGTTTTCCATCTTGGTTTCTTTTTTTGTTTATATGCGTTATAAGATTGGTATAGAAAAGCTTTAACCCAACAAAAGAAGGAGGAATTGGATATGAAAAAGTTAGGTTATTTAGCGGGGGCATCATTGTTATTTGTTCCAATGCCTCTATATGCAGCAGGAATTGGTTCTAGCAACCAAGTATTTACTCACACTGGTTGGTTCTCAGTTATTTGTATGGCAACAATCGGTGTTGGAGTTGCGATTTGTTCAAAACATCAGAAATAATAATGAAAAAAGTTTTAACAGTAAGCATTATTTGGGCGGTGGATCTTTTTTATTTAAAATTTGAAGATCATTGATAATAACATATGTTACCTATAATTTTTGTGGAGTATGTTATACTGAGTTAACTGAAAGAGAAAGGGTAACTTATGGTCAGCAATTATTTGGTGAAATTTCTTGAAGAAAAAGAAGTACCTACAATCACAAAAAAAAGACACACATATTTAACGTATTATGGTTTAGAACAACAAGATACGTACGTGTTAAAAGAAGGTATTGTTAAGACTAGTATAATTTTGCGTGATGGAAGAGAATTTAATATTTCTTATATTAAAGGACCAGATATTATTTCATTATTAAAAGATGAAGTAAGTCAATATACATCGGCTCCATTTAACGTTCGTATTGAGAGTGAAACGGCTACTTTTTATCGTATTCCAAGAGTGTTATTCTGGGATTTTGTAAATCAAGATCCAGAGTTAAAAGAGTATGTGAATTCATATTATCGTACTAAATTAACGGAAGCTATTTTTAGACAACAACTTATGACTATGAATGGTAAAAATGGAGCAGTGTGTGCTTTTATCTATCAATTGATTCCTATATTCGGAAGAAAAGTAAAAAAGGGTATTTTAATTGATTTCCAAGTGACAAACGATGATATTGCAGGATTCTGCGGTATTTCTACTAGAAATAGTGTAAATCGTATTTTAAGAGGGTTACGTGAGCAAAATGTAATCTCGATGGTCTATCAGAAGATTTTAATTTTAGACGTAGATTATTTAAAACAATTTGTACAAGCATAATACAAAACAAAGCGCAGAGTTAATAATTCTGCGCTTTAAATGGTTTTATGATTTTTTGATATGAATAGATTAATTGGCTTGCCATTAAACACCAAATAATGGGTTCGCAAAAGCATACACCTAAATATTTAAATGTAGGAACTAAAAATAATGTAAAGACAATTTTTCCAATGAGTTCAATTATACTAGAGAATAAAGGTGTTATTTTATATCCAAAGCCTTGAATCGCATTTCTTAAATTCAATAGTATACTTAATACTATGAAAAATGGAATATTGATTTTTAGATACATGGCGCCATTTTGTAGTACGGCATGCGTGTTGGATCCAGATAAAAGGTGGACTAGATTTTCAGCTGTAAAATAAATAAGTATACTTAAAAAGATGGGATATATAATACCGCAGATGTTTGAAAGACGAACCCCTTTTATAATTCGCTCATAATTTTGAGCTCCCTTGTTTTGAGAGACAAACGTTGCCATTGAGGCTGCCAATGTAGAAAGAGGCAGACAAAATAACGAGATTAATTTTCGAGCAGCCGTATGGGCTGTAATGATTTGAGTGCCTAGACTGTTGATTCCAGATTGAAGAATGATGGTTCCAATGGATACGATTGAAAACATAAACCCCATCGAAAAGCCTTGTCCCAACAAATCATTGATCATATAAGATTTAATTTGGAAATGTTCTTTTCTAGGCATCAAAATTTTAGCTTTTCGCAAAATTAAAAAGAAACAAATTATAGTTGAAATGACTTGGGCAATAACAGTAGCTACAGCTGCGCCAAATACACCCATATCGAGTATTGTGATACATACAATATCAAGCGCAATATTTATAATAGATGAGCAGAAAAGTACAATCAATGGTCTTAGGCTATCGCCAATAGCTCGTAACATACCGGCACCTAAATTGTAGAACATGGTGATGATTAAAAAGGCAGATATGCATCGAATGTAGTTTAATGAATCGTGATAAATACTTTTGGGAGTCTTTAGAATTGTTAATAGATATGGCATCGAAACATAGGAAACGATTGTGATCACAATGGAGATGATCAATCCTAAAATTAGAGATGCTGCAACGCTTTTCTTTAGTTCATTTTCATTTTTAGAACCATAATATCTTGCTGTAACAATACTAAATCCTGTTCCACATCCGTTGGAAAACTGAACAATCAATTCAAAGATAGCGGCAGTAGCACCCATTGCGGCTAGAGCATTGTCGCCTAAGAAATGACCAACTAATAATGTATCGATTGTATTGTAGAGTTGTTGAAATAGATTAGAAAAGAAAAGTGGAATCACAAAGAAAAGGAGTCCTTTTGCGATGCTTCCTTGCGTTAGTGAATGATTTTTCATGAGATCAGCCTCCTTTTTGAATATAATATAAACCAGATTACTAAAATAGTTCCTTTAATAATGCTTGAAATTGAAATGGCCCACCATACTCCATTTACTCCTAAATAGTGAGATAGCAGAATGGCCATAGGAATTCTCGTAGATGTGAATATAATGGATACAATACTAGGTGGCAGAGTTTTACCAAGTCCATTAAAAGCACCTTGTGTAGCTATTTCTATGCACATAAATAGTTGGGAATATCCAAGTATAATTAGATAGTCAATTCCATAAGGAAGGATATTTGTTTCATGGATGAAACATGAGAATATCGGTCCAGGAAGGAAAATTAAAACGGCTGTTGTTAATAATCCCCATAATCCAACCACTAGCATGCCAGTTTTATAACCTTGCTTTACACGATCATAGTTTTTTGCACCATAATTTTGCGAAGTGAACGCATTGATGGATGCGCTGAATCCATCAGCTGCCATCCATGAGATAGATTCAATTTGCGAGCCTACTTTTTGTACGGCAACACTGATAGCTCCAAAACTTGAGATTAGGCGTGCAATGTACATAGAAATACATGTAAATAACATGCTTTGCACAGAGGATGGAAATCCTATTTTTAATATTTCAGAAATATGATTCAATTCTGGTTTTGACAAGATACGGATATTTCTAAATAGATCAAGATTTTTTGCGTTATATAAAAAGACCAAAGTAACAATGATTTGAGCAAGAATTGTTGCGAGAGCCGCACCGATGACTCTAAGATTGAATACGAAGATGAGTACAGGGTCAAAAATTAAATTTAATACTAGACCGGTTGTTGTGGCTATAAAAGTGCTTTTTGAATGACCGGCAGCCGTAAGGATTCCGGTAAAAATCTGATTCACAAAAGAGAATACAATAAAGCCACATGTAATCCATAAATAATTCTGAGCATCTTGAATAATAGCAGGATCTGATAAATTAAATAATTGAATTAAATACTTTTGAAAAACAATAATAATAATTCCATATATAAGGGCAAAAAATAAGGAACTTTGAAAAGCTGCCTGAATATAATTTTTTGTTTGTTCTTGATTATTAGCTCCAAGACTTTGTCCAACCAAGGCTTGTGATCCAATCTTAGGCATGTTCACAAGGCCGTTAGCCAAATACATGAAATTTCCAGATACACCAATACTGGCAACGGCGCCAGAACCTAAAAAACCAATCCACAACATATCAACCAGGTTATAGGCCATCTGAATAAAATACGTTGCCATGATTGGGATTGCTAATAAACTTAATGATTTAAAAATAGGACCATTCAGCAGGTCAACACTCTGATTTTTTTTCATACAGGGAATATTTTAGCAAGTTTTTAAGAATTTTAAAACAAAAGAATGGATGTGATCGCACATCCATTCCATCAAATACTCTTTTTTAGTTCTCTTAATGCATTTAAGTCCAGTCCAACAATCTCAGAGATTTCTTCAAGTGTTTGATTATTTCTTACAAGCATTTTAATTGCTATTTTGATTTGCGTATTTTTTACACCACGCTCAATACCTTGTTCAATGCCTTGCTTGATACCCATCTGGATTCCTCTGTTTGTTGATTCTTCAAACATTTCATAGAATGCTCTGCACACTTTTACATCTCCTTTCTCGCTTTTCTGGTAGATACTCAATAACTTTTAGTTCTTTGTCACTACATACGCAAAATACAATGCATCACGATTAAACTCTCAATCTAGGTCTTCTTTTAAAATCTGCTTTCTATAGATCAAAAATTCCTGTGTTGCCTTTTCACCTGTACTATACTTGTGATTTGTGTTTAGCTCAATCTTTTAGCAGCATTCCACTTGGATTCACCTACATATAAGACGACTGTTAAAATCATTGGTAGTCTTGTATGCATAGGTACATGCTTCTTAAAGCATTGACGAATATAACGCATACGAGCAACACTTTCATATTCCATGACTCTTGCGACCATGGATTGATCGACATAGCTTTGACTTTCAATCACGAACAAATCTAAATAAGTACCACCCTCATACCGCTTGATGATAT
>NZ_JAHQVB010000069.1 GCF_019052655.1 Holdemanella porci | reverse complement strand
GGAGCACATTTTTTTATGTTCCCCTCAAAGCCGTCATTTCTTAACTTAATGACATCGATCATTTCCCTGTTTCGAGTATTGTATTCGCAATTTGAAGTTGATTCTCAGTTGGCGGATTAATTCCTTCTAAAGGATATTCTAAGCCAAGTTCTTTCCATTTATAAGCCCCTAGAGTATGGTATGGTAATACTTCTATTCTTTCTACATTTTTTAATTGAATAATAAATTGATGTAGTCGTTCCAAATATTTTTCATCTGCATTGATTGTTGGTACCAATACATGACGAATCCATACTGGCTTTTGGATATCCGACAAATACTTAGCTAGTTCTAAAATATTTTGATTCGTATGTCCCGTTAATTCTTTATGAGCCATTTCATCAATATGTTTTATATCTAATAATACTAAATCTGTAACATTCATAAGTTGTTTAAACTTAGAAAAGAATGGTTCTTCAAAAGTAAATGGTTGTCCACAAGTATCTAAAACTGTATTGACACCTTCTTTTTTAGCTAATGTAAAAAGTTCAATCAGAAAATCAATTTGAAGTAACGGTTCACCGCCACTGACTGTAATGCCACCATTATCTTTCCAGTAAGGACGATATCGTAAAGCTTTCTTTAATACCACTTCTGCACTTTGATCTGGCTCTTTCGTTTTCCAAGTATCGGCATTGTGACAAAACTTACAACGCATATGACATCCTTGCATAAAGATGACATATCTTACGCCTGGTCCATCTACAAGGCCAAACGTTTCAATCGAATGAATTGCTCCTAACATAATATCCCCCTAACTAGAAAGAGCCTTATTAAAGGCTCTTATGACATGTACGACTAATAACATCTAATTGTTGTTCGCGAGTTAAATCAATAAATTTAACGGCATAGCCAGAAACACGAATTGTAAAGTTTGCGTATTCCTCTTTTTCTGGATGTTCCATCGCATCTTTTAATTTTTCTACACCAAATACATTCACATTCAAGTGGTGAGCACCCTGATCAAAGTATCCATCCAATACATTCACTAAGTTATTTACTCTTTCCTCTTCATTGTGACCCAACGCATCTGGATTAATTGTTTGCGTATTACTAATTCCATCTAACGCATATTCATAAGGAAGTTTTGCGACAGAATTTAGCGATGCCAACAATCCATTTTGTTCTGCTCCATATGCAGGGTTAGCACCTGGTGATAATGGTTCTCCTGCTTTTCTTCCATCTGGAAGCGCACCTGTAGCTTTACCATATACAACATTTGAAGTAATTGTAAGAATTGAAGTCGTTGGTTCACTATCACGATATGTGTGGTGTTTTTCAATCTTACGCATAAATGTCTTTAATAACCATACAGCAATTTCATCCGCACGGTCATCATCATTTCCATAACGAGGAAAATCTCCTTCAATTTCATAATCAACTACCAATCCATCTTCATCACGAATTGTCTTCACTTTTGCGTATTTGATAGCACTCAATGAATCTACTACATGCGAGAATCCAGCAATACCCGTTGCGAAAGTTCTACGTACATCTGTATCAATCAAAGCCATCTGGCTTGCTTCATAATAATATTTATCATGCATATATTGAATCAAATTCAAAATATTTACATATAACCCTGATAACCAGTCCATCATGATATCGTATTTATGCATTACTTCATCATAATCTAAATAATCACTTGTGATGGGCTTATATTCTGGACCTACTTGTACTTTTGTCTTTTCATCTACACCACCATTGATAGCGTATAGTAAACATTTAGCTAAGTTTGCACGAGCACCAAAGAACTGCATTTCTTTACCAGTTTGCGTAGCACTTACACAACAACATACTGCATAATCATCTCCCCATACAGGACGCATTACATCATCATTTTCATATTGTACACTACTTGTATCAATACTTACTTTTGCAGCATATTTCTTGAATGGTTCAGGCAAATTTGAAGAATACAATACAGTTAAGTTTGGTTCTGGACTCGGTCCCATATTTTCAAGTGTATGCAAGAAACGGAAACAAGTTTTAGTAACCATACTTCTTCCATCCATACCTAAACCACCAACATCAAGTGTTGCCCAAACTGGATCTCCTGAGAATAATTGGTTGTAGCTAGGAATTCTAGCAAACTTAACCATTCTAAATTTCATTGTCACATGGTCAACAATTTCTTGAATTTCACTTTCTGTGAAGACACCATTCTCTAAATCTCTTTCAAAATAAATATCTAAGAATGTTGAAATACGACCTACTGACATAGCCGCCCCATTTTGTGTTTTAATAGCAGCTAAATATCCAAAGTATAGCCATTGTACTGCTTCTAATGAGTTTTTAGCAGGCTGAGAAATATCATATCCATAGCTTGCTGCCATAATTTTCATTTCTTTTAACGCCTTGATTTGTTCAGCCAATTCTTCACGCTGACGAATTACATCATCCGTCATTGTTCCATCGCCACAATATGCTAAATCTTTTTGTTTCTGTTCAATTAAATAATCAATACCATAAAGTGCAACACGACGATAATCCCCTACGATACGTCCACGACCATATGTATCTGGTAATCCTGTAACGATTTTGTTACGACGTGCTAAACGCATTTCTGGTGTGTATGCACTAAATACAGCATCATTGTGAGTTTTATGATATTTTGTGAAGATTTCATGTAATTTTTCACTTGGTTTGTATCCATAAGTTTCGCATGCCTCTTCACTCATACGAATACCGCCATAAGGCATAAATGCACGTTTTAATGGTTTATCTGTTTGTAAACCGACAACCTTCTCTAAATCTTTATCTAAATATCCAGGGCCATAAGCAGTTAGACTCGAAACCACTTCTGTTTCCATATCTAATACACCGCCTTTGGCACGTTCTTCTTTTTGTAGTTTTTGAAGCTCAGCCCATAAAGTATTTGTCGATTCTTTTGGACCTTCTAAAAAGCTTTCATCTCCATTATAAGGTTTGTAGTTGTTTTGAATAAAATCTCGAACATCTACCTCGTCCTTCCATTTACTGCCTTTAAATCCTTGCCATTGTTCTTTCATAATTGCCTCCTTCTAATGACAGTTAGTTTAATCTAACAGTTATTTTAAGTTTACTATGATTTCTTCGAGTAGTCAATTAAAAAGACCCACCGAAAAGACAAAGTAAACTTGCCCAGACGGTCGGCCTATAACATCATACTTCATGTGGTAACTCCACTTCCGTCAGTCATATGATATCTAAATCATAACAAAGAACTATCAATTACGCAAGCGTTTTCATCACGGGCATGAATTTAGCTTTGTGCTTCCCCAATATTTGTCATTTTAAACCCCTCTCCATGTACTTCATGCGACTCTACAACCACAAAGAAAGATTCTGGATCCGCTTCTTGTACAGCCTTTCTTACTTGATACATTTCTTTACTGTTACATGCACACATTACCACTTGCATATCATCTTGTTTATATCCACCTTGAGCATTTAAAATCGTACTTCCCCTTTGACTTGTTTCGTCAATCACCTGACAAATTCTTTTTCCGTGTTTTGTCACAATAAAAGCGACCTTACCTGAATTCAAGCCATAAATCATTTTATCCACTACAACCGCGAATAATAAATTTACAATCATACCATAAATCATTCCATCTACATCTTTAAATAAAATACCACCCACTAGAATAATGCCAACATCTGATAAAAAGGCAATATTTCCTAAAGATAAATGAGGTCTTAATGCCTTTACAGCCATGATGATAAAATCAGATCCTCCTGTAGATGAATTTCTTGTATAAATCATCGCATAACCAATTCCACCAAAAACTCCCGTACATAAGGCAGCTAATAATCGATCTCCTTGGTAGACTGGAAATAATGGTGCCACATAGTCAATAATCAACGAAGATACAATCATACAGCGAATGGAACTGATAAAAAACTTCTTTCCTAATAATTTGTAACAAAGTATTGCAACAGGTATATTCAATAGAATCGTTGAAAAACCAATGGGAATATTAAATAGTCGATAAAAGATAATTGAAATTCCCGAAAATCCTGTCATAGGAAACTTAGCTTGTACGGCAAAATTATAAATTCCAATCGCAACAAAGATACTGCCAACTAATTCCCACATCATTTGTACCAATAATTCTTTTGTCTTATTCATAAACACCTCCAAAAAAAGAAACGCCTAAGATCAAATCTTACAGTGAAATCACTGCACCTACGATTTGATCCTAGACGCTTTAACCACTCATCCGGTGAAGAGTGAACGTTATTTTTAATGCACCCATCTATTGTATTGAACATGATCATTTAAGTCAAGAAGAATCTGCTAATTCGCTATTTGTGTCTGCTAGTTAGCTATTTGTGGGATGTTCAATGTATAGCGAAAATAGTAATATTTTAGATGAAAGGAGGCCCATTATGGACACAAAAAAGATAGGAGCCTTTATCGCAATGAATCGAAAGAAAAAAGGATATACACAAGAGCAGTTAGCTGAAAAATTAGGTGTGACAAATAAAACCATTTCGCGATGGGAAAAATGGAGTTTCCCCAACTAAAGGATATTAGAAACAATCCATGAAACACCTGCTTTCGTTAAAGGAATTACAATAGAATACTATATTTTTTAACATGCATTTCTATATTGATTTGCATGTTTTTAATATAAAAAGAAAATTTACAACAAACACCGCATAACACTTGACAACAGTTTGCGACTGTTATATACTGTTTCCAAGAAAAGAAAGAAGGATATAAAGAATGAAAATTATAATCAACACTTCCCTAATGGTTCCCATATATGAACAGATTGTTGACCAGATTAAAATGCTCATACGCAACGGGGAACTAAAGGAAAACGACAATCTTCCATCTGTCCGTACACTTTCTAAGGAACTAAAAATAAGTGCTTTAACTGTAAAAAAAGCTTACGACAATTTGGAAAGTGAGGGTTTTACGGTTACAGTACATGGAAAAGGCACTTATGTAGCGGCTACAAATACAGAACTGCTTTTGGAAGAACAGAAAAAAGAATTGGAAGCGGATTTGGAGCAGGCTATCCAAAAAGGCAGACGATGTGGTATTAGTGATGAAGATATAAAAAGTTTATTTGAGTTGATATTGGAGGGTTGATGTATGTTAAAAATTGAACACTTGAAAAAGCATTATGAGAATTTTTCTCTTGATTGTTCATTAGAGCTTATGTCTGGATGTGTAACAGGCTTGATTGGACAAAATGGTGCTGGAAAAAGCACAACATTTAAGGCGATATTAGGTTTGATTTCACCTGATGGCGGAAATATTACCATACTTGGAAAGGACAGAAAAAACTTCACAGCAAAAGATAAAGAGGAATTGGGTGTAGTATTGTCGGATTCTGGTTTTAGTGGGTATCTGAAGATAAAAGATATTATCCCTATATTGCAGAATATGTACTCAAAATTCGACAAATCACTATTTATAGAACAGGCACAGAAATTTCAACTACCTATGAATAAACAGATAAAAGAATTTTCAACAGGAATGAAAGTAAAATTAAAAGTGCTGGTTGCAATTTCACACAATGCAAAACTGCTGCTACTGGACGAACCGACAGCAGGTTTAGATGTAATCGCAAGAGACGAATTGCTTGAAATGTTAAGAGAATTTCTGGAAAAAGATGAAGAACGCTCCATTTTAATCAGCTCTCATATATCCAGTGATTTGCAGTCGCTATGTGACGACCTTTATATGATACATGACGGAAAAATTATTCTGCATGAAGATACGGACGTTCTTCTTAGCGACTATGCTTTATTAAAAGTAGACGCAGAACAATACAGCAAGCTGGATAAACAGTTTATATTGCGTTCCAAAAAAGAAACATATGGATATAGCTGTCTGACAAATCAGAAACAGTATTATATGGAAAATTATCCTAAAATTGCCATTGAAAAAGGTACAATAGATGAAGTTATTACCATGATGATAAGGGGGACAGAACAATGAAAGGCTTATTCGTAAAAGATTTGAAATTGATGATGTCACAGAAAAATTTTCTGTTGCTCATTTTGGCGATTGTAATCGGAATGATGATATTTACTGATGATGTGATATTCCCATTAGGTTTTCTGAGTTTCACTGTATCACTTTTTACAGTAAGCACTATCAGTTATGATGATTTTGATAATGGAAATGCGTTTCTGTTTACATTACCTATTACACGTAATCATTATGTGAGTGAAAAATACTTTCTTGGTCTATTATTGGGATGTATTGCTTGGGTTTTGGCAACTATTTTAGGAATAATTACAACTGTATTGAAAGATACATTACCTATTACAGATTTAGTACAGAGTTCATTGATGATTTTACCTATTATGATTGTCGTTCAAGCAATCATGCTTCCTTTTCGGCTAAAATTCGGTGGAGATAAAGGAAGAATTGCTATGATTGGTGTATTGGGCGGTCTGGAAGTAATCACTCTCGTTATCGTGAAAGGAGCAGAAGCCATTTTCAATATTGATTTAGTTAGTCTGCTAGATAATTTGCCAACTGTAAGCATGGGAGTTCTTATCGCTATTGCAATTATTATCGCTTTATTGATGTTATTGGTTTCAATGAAAATCAGTTTGTCAATTATGAACAAAAAAGAATTTTAAAAGCTAAAGTGAAAAGTTAAATTCCACTTTAAAACGGAACAAAAAAATTTTGGAATTTACTCGTTCAGAATTATATTTTCATAAGAATATCGGATATTAAGTCTGATATTCTTTTGGTTTTAAGAATGGAACTTAATCATACGTATACAAGAAGTGTGACTTTCATGACAGAAATCATGGTATTTTAGGGAACAATAAAGCTATGGAATTTCGTTCATTTTTTCGGGTGTAAGACTAAATTCCACTTTAACTGCATGTGCTATTGTCAGTCTGCATCTCATGTTTCATACATTCTCCGAATGATTTTAGTTATCTTCTTTTAGTAAATATGGTTTTAAAATTATTTCATCATTTTCTATTTTCTTGATTCCAAATTCTATGAATTTCTTATATAAATCTGGACTTAGGAACTCCATCATCTCCAGCAGTGACTTTCCTTTTAGCTTCTCCTTTGGCTGGGAATTGATGTGGGATACCATGAGATTAGCCTTCTGCTGTGAATCAAGACCAAGCTCCTTGAGACCTGCTTCTTTAGGGCATATGTAACCTATCCCTTGTGGTTGTTCTCAAGACTTCCTTTCTGACATGATTGCATAGCATCGCAGTAAAAGACATGAGTTGATGCCATCATTGTCTTTTTCTAGTCCTTCTACATCTGAGAATTCAGTACTTCTATCTGTCTTGATTACCTCCACTTCCTTTTTGAATAGATCTTTTCCTAATATTGATTCGAGAAGGTCTATGCCTTCAACTATAGCCTTTGCAGTCTTCTCTTCATGGTATAGAAAAAGTGAAAAGAAAATGTTTGATGAATGAAGTGGATGTTATTAAAGTAGATCCAAAGAATACGAGTAGGATTGGAAAAGAAAAGTATACAAAGATCAAAGGACTGAGTGTACATTATTGTGCAGCCTATGTCATCAATCGAAGAGGCATGGGATTTGTGGATTAAATGAGATAAATAATCAGAACTAGAAGTTTATGATATCTTACTGGATGATAGGTACATAGATCATGGATGAAATTCTGAAGTATTTATAAATAAAGCATACAATAAAAACTCCATCTTTCTGAGTGAATCGGGAAACCGAATGATTCAGAAAGATGGAGTGAATATTGAAATGTTACCGGATGACTGGAAACGAACCTGGCACGTCATTTAGACGTGTGACTTTTTTGCAGAAAAAGTCTTTTCTTGTTTACTATGAACAATTTCTTCAGCACGATCTAGTGCTGCACTGATACTTGGTTGGAAGTTTTCTTCTCCCACAAGCTCAATAAAGCCTGCCTTTTCCATGACCTTCATCGGTTGATCATTCACATGTGAAAATACAATCGTGATTCCTTTGGATTCACAAACTTGAACTAAATCCTTTAATGCGTTTAGTGCCGTACTATCTAATGAAGGAACACTGCGCATACGAAGAACTAGACATGTTGTAAAATCTTTTACCACAATTTCTTCAATCACACTGGTCGCTCCAAAGAACAAGGGTCCTGAAATCTCATAGACACGAATCTGAAGGGGAAGCTTTTGAAGGTGTTCATCAACATCGAGTGTATCCTCATCTACATATGTCCAGCCATTGACTTTTGTTTCTTCACTCATACGTTTAATGAATAATAAACAAGCAAGTACCATTCCCACTTCAATGGCCACAACCAAATCAAAAATTACAGTTAGCACAAATGAAGTGACTAAAACTATAATATCACTCTTAGGTGCTGTTTTAGCTAAGTTCACAAAGGTACGCCATTGGCACATATTGTATGCGACGATAAATAAAATTGCTGCAATGGTAGGCATCGGAATCATTCCGGCATATGGCATTAAAACAACCAATACAATTACTAATGTGATAGAGTGCACCATACCGGCAATCGGTGTTTTTCCTCCATTTTTAATATTGGCAGCCGTTCTTGCGATAGCACCCGTGGCAGGAATTCCTCCAAATAAAGCTGACGCAATATTTCCAGCACCCTGCGCAACAAGTTCCATATCCGAACGATGTTTTCCATTAATCATGCCATCAGCAACAACACAAGAAAGTAATGATTCAATGGCCGCTAATACAGCTATGGTTAGTGCATTCGGTAATGCATTTTGAATCATGTTTAATGATAAGCTTGGAAAATGTAAAGATGGTAATGCATTGCTGATGGTATAAAGATTTCCAATTGTATTTACCTTTAAAGGCAAGAATTGAACCATCAAAATTCCAGCAATAACGGCTAAAAGTGAGCCTGGGATTCTTTTAAAGATATATGGAGCAATAATCAAGATAACTAAAGATACCACACCTACAATCACGGCATCCATATTCATTGTAGAAAAATTATGGATTACAGTCTCAAATTTTTCAACCGTCTCAATAGGCTTTACTCCCGTTGGATAAGTTAATCCAAAAAAATCTTTTAATTGTCCAATCACAATCGTAACGGCAATACCCGAAGTAAAACCTGTCGTAATAGTAAATGGAATAAACTTGATTAGACTTCCAAAATGACATAGACCCATCAAAATCAAAAAAACACCTGCAAGAATTGTGGCAACGACAAGGCCATCCATTCCATCATGCGCTACAATTCCAGCAACAATCGTCGCAAATGCAGCAGTCGGTCCTGCAATTTGTACACTGCTTCCGCCTAGTGCTGAAATGACAAAACCTGCCACAATTGCAGTAAATATACCGGCTTCCGGTCCAACGCCAGAAGCAAGTGCTAATGCAATCGATAATGGTAATGCGATAATAGCGACGATAATTCCAGCTGTCACATCTTTGAAAAACTGAGACTTATCATAGCTTTTAAGTGATGAAAGTAACATCGGTTTTAGTGAATTCATTTGTTAATATCCCTCTCTTTTTAACAACCTTTAAAGTATACCATAATTTAAGTATTTTTAAGGAATTTTATATACTAGTATTTGATATACTATACATATAACACTAAATTTCAGGAGAATAATATGAAAAAGCTCCTCTTTTGCAAATGGGTGGTAAGTGACAAATTATTACAGGCAGTGCTATA
>NZ_JAHQVB010000068.1 GCF_019052655.1 Holdemanella porci | reverse complement strand
TTTTATACGAGATTTCTGGACTGGTGTTAAATCCGTTCCATTAATTGAGTCAAGATCCATATCAGGAGATGCTTTACATTTTTTGTGAACTTTTGAAAGAATATCTTCATCTGTGTATGTATTATCTGATAAAATAAGGTCGATGATATTAGATGCGGATTTGCCGAAAACATCAGTAAAGACCATATCCAGTTTACAATTACCAGAAGTAAGAGCATTCTGAAAACGGTTCTTTTCACTGGAACGTATATTTACAAGTTTGTACTTGTAGCGAGTGAGTTCGCGAAGGATGCGGAAATCTTTTTGAGGTATAAAACTACTTCTAACAATACCAAACTTAAATAAATCAGCAATCCATTTGGCATCTTTATCGTCATCTTTCTCGCCTTTAACAGCGCGTACCCATTTAGGGTTGGCAACGAAGATATTGGAAATATGGGATTCCAATACATTGTAGACAGGAATATAGTACTTACCAGTGGATTCCATGCATACATTTTGACAGTCGTTTTGAATCAGCCAGTTTCTAAACCGGACTAAGTCATTGTGAAAAGTCGAGAATCTTTTTTTAGATAAATTGGTTCAACGGGTTCAGAAATGCAGATAACTGCAACAATGAATTGTTTGTGCACGTCGATACCACAAACACGAGGATAAATGATTTTCATAGAAAAAGCTCCTTTCAAAATAAAGAAGAAAGAAGCATTGACTGAACGAGTGGCACTAAAGATTAACTAATAGTCAATGATTAATCTACGGACTTGATGTCAACACTAATGTGTGCTTGAAATACTCGAACTTACACTGGTTTATATGCTGATTTAATCTGAACGAGATGCAGAAGTCTGCAACTCACCTCACCGTGCTCTGTAGTGTACTTCTAACTTCAAGAACATGGTAACAAATAAAAGATAAAAAATAAAAGCAAAGCTCATTGTACATTTTAATTCCAATGTGTGCCTTGAAGCGAAGCTGAAAGGAATGGTTGGTTTATATGAAGAAATTAATGCTTGATTGTGATGATACACTCTATGATTTATCTTGGCCATTTCGCAAGTGCATGGAAGAATTCCTTCCTAATGTAGATGTGGATATGGATTTATTTTATGCGGATTATCGTAAGTTTGGAGATCTGATTTTTGATGATCTTCAACAAGGAAAGATTACGATTGATGAATCTGGTGTTTATCGTATTGAAAAGGCTTGTGAAAAGTATGGGATTATTTTTTCTCATTCAAAAGCTGTAGAGTTTCAGTCTCGCTATAAATATTATCAGCATCATATTGAAATGGATGCACCGTTGATTGATTATTTTTCGAATTGTGAAGATGAACTTGCAATTTTGACAAATGGAGAGGATGCGCATCAAAGAATGAAATTAGAAGTGCTTCGTGTCTTTGATTATTTTAAACCTGAAAATGTATTTACGAGTGGTCAAATTGGTGTTGCAAAACCGGATGTGAATGCATTTAAAAAGTGTATGGAAGCGATGCATGAAGATATTACAGAATGGTATTATATTGGAGATAATTATATCAATGATATGCAAGGGGCTAAAAGTGCAGGCATGAAGACGATTCATTTTAATCGTCATCATCAGGTAAGTGGGCCTTGTGCAGATCATGTCGTATATTCGGCTAAAGAGTTGGTTGAATTCATTAAAAAAGACTAGATTGAACTAGCCTTGTTAAGAATGTCGTAATGGCATTCTTTTTTTCTACAATGCTTCCTCACCAATGATTTCATCCGACCATATTTTCTTCTTGCTCAGTGGGTTTATTGTAATCTTCAAATCTCTCATTAAGTGTTTGTTTGTTCGCATAGTATTTTCTAATATAAGTATATATGAAATTAAGTCCGATTTAAATAGGAGGTTAAGTAGGCATAAAATCACATTTGTGGTAAAATAAATCTGTATGTTTTGATAAGGAGTAATTATGTTTATAACAACAATTCATTCTATTGATTCATTAGAAAAATTAAAAAGAGCGAAGGCAGATGCCGTGATCATTGGTGTTGAACATTATTCGATTCGTTCGAGTATTACGGTAAAAAAAGAGGATTTACAGCTTTGGAAGAAGAAGTGTAAAAAGCTTGGCCTAAAATTATATATCAACTTTTTAAGATTATGTATGGATGAAGATCTATCGGGTGTTCGTGAATACTTTTCTATTTTTAAAGAATTGGATGTGGATGGTATTTACTATGCGGATGAAGGTCTATATTTTGAGGCGAAACAATTGGGGATTGAATTCAAATTGATTTATCAACCGGAAACATTGGTGGCTTCAAGTGCAGATGTGGATTTCTATATGTCTTTAGGCGTTCAGTCTGTCTCTTTAGCACATGAATTGAGTCTTGAAGAAGTGGTAAGTATTGGAAAGCACAATCCGGATATTGAAATCTTAGTGCATGGGTATTTCTCGATTCTATATTCAAGAAGACCTTTGGTCACTAACTATTTAGAGGCTGTGAACAAAACGGTTTGTTCATTACCGTGTCATTATGACTTGATTGAACAAACGCGTGAGCAACGCATGCCAATTGTGCAAGATGAAACGGGTACACATATCTTTAGTGAAATGCCAATCAACTCATTACAGGAAATGTGGGATTTTACATATGTAGGAATGCATCGCTTCCGCATTGATTCTTTATTTTTTGATGATGATTGGACTGTTGAAATCTTGGGTTTATATGATTTAGCTTTACAAGGGATTAAAATTATGGATGATGAGTCAACAAACCGTTGGTATTTAGAAGAGACAATTAAGAAAAAGGAGGAGCAAGTAAATGAATAAGATTGAATTATTAGCTCCTGCTGGAAATTTAGAAAAAGCAAAGATTGCGATTTTATATGGGGCGGATGCTGTATATATTGGTGGTAAGCAGTTTAGTTTGCGTTCGCGTGCAAGTAACTTTTCCATTGACGAAATCGCAGAATTAGTCAAATTTGCGAATGCACATAATAGTCATGTGCATGTAACTGTAAATATGCTTCCGCATGAGTCGGATCTTGATGGTATTGAAGAGTATTTAATAACTTTGGATTCGATTGGCGTGCATGCGATTATTGTGGCAAGTCCATCGATTATGATGTTGGCTAAAAAGCTTGGATGTAAGTTTGAAGTGCATGTATCAACGCAGCATTCTTCTACAAATTCAAGTGCTGCAAGATTCTGGAAAGAAAAGGGTATGGACCGTGTTGTTCTTGCCAGAGAATGTCAAATGGATGATATTCGTTCGATTTGTGAAGAGAATATTCTTCCTATCGAAGTCTTTATTCATGGAGGTATGTGTATTTCTTTTTCAGGACGTTGTGTATTGAGTAATCATATGACGCTTCGTGATGCGAATCGTGGTGGGTGTGCACAGAGTTGTCGTTGGAAATATCATTTAATGGATGGGCAAACAGAATTAAGTGATCCAACGAATTTATTCTCCATGTCTTCAAAGGATTTGCAGGCAGTGGATTATATTGAGAATTTCATACATATGGGTGTAGCGTCCTTGAAAATTGAAGGGCGTATGAAAAGTGCTTATTATTTAGCTACGGTTGTTTCTAGCTATCGTATGTTGATTGATTATATTTATGAGCATGGGCATGCGGATGTTGAAATCATTGAACGTGTAAAAAAGGAAATTGCCAAGGCAGAGAACCGACCGACAGGGCCGGGCTTCTATAATGGTCTTCCTAAACATAAGATACAGTTGTATCAAGATCATGATGAAACGGTAACACAGGAATATGTAGCCATTGTGCAGGATTATGACAAAGAAAGTCAGATGGCGACTTTACAAGTTAAGAATCATTTCATGCCAAATCAGGATTTAGAAATATTTGGCCCTCACATTTTAAGTACGATTGTACATGTAGGGGATGTGTATGATAGTGAAGAAAATGTATTAGAGGTTTGTAATAAGCCGATGCAGATCGTACATACAAAATGGTCTGGGCCTATTGAAGTTGATGCGATGATTCGTAAAATTAGATAGTGGAAGAGGTAAGTAAGATGAAATTAAGTCAGAGTTTCTTTTATACATTAAGAGAAAATGCGAAAGATGAAGATAGCGTATCAAGTAATTTGTTGGTGCGTGCTGGAATGATCAAAAAATGTTCAAACGGAATCTATATGATCATGCCTATGGGAAAGAAGGTTCTTTCTAAAGTTGAAAATATTATTCGTGAAGAAATGGATGCGAAAGATGCACAAGAATTGTTGATGCCAGCATTGATTCCAGAAGATGTATATGTACAATCGGGTCGTCGTGAAGCTTTTGGTTCAAATATGTTTTCATTGAGTGATCGTTATAATAAGCGTTATGTTTTGGGCCCAACACATGAAGAATTGTTTGCGGTAGCTAGTAGTATGGATGGAAAATCTTATAAGGATTTCCCATATAACTTATATCAGATTCAAACGAAATATCGTGATGAAACTCGTCCTCGTTATGGATTGATTCGTGTTCGCGAATTCATCATGAAGGATGCGTATACATTTGATGTGGATGAAGCTGGATTGGATGTAGCCTACAACAAGATGTATGATGCATATTGCCGTATCATGGATCGTTTAGGATTGGAATATAAGATTGTTAAAGCGGATACAGGAGCTATGGGTGGTTTATTATCAGAAGAATATCAGGCTTTATCAAGTATTGGTGAAGACGTTGTTGTTGGATGTGAAGGTTGTGACTATTCTAGTAACTTAGAAATCACTGAAGTAGTAGATATAATGGAAGATTCTTGTGAAAAAGAACTTTCAATGGAAATTGTTGATACACCAAACGCAAAAACAATTGAAGAAGTGGCTGCTTTCTTTGGTAAGAAGGAAAGTGATTTCGTTAAAACATTACTATATAACGTAGATGGAAAGGTAATCGCATTCTGTATTCCTGGTGATCGTGAATTAAATGAAACAAAGGCATTGAAATTATTGGGTGCTAATGAAATGGAAATGGCTAGCTTTGAAGAAGTTGAAAAGGTAACACATGCGCGTGTTGGCTTTGCGGGCCCAGTCGGCATTGATTGTCCTGTATATATGGATCGTCAAATCAAACATATGAAAAACTTCATTGTAGGTGCTAACCAATCGAATCGTCACATTAAGAATGTAAATTGCAAAGATTTCGAGCCTGTAGAAGTGGCAGATCTTTGTCAGGTTAAAGAAGGAGATATTTGTCCTAAGTGTGGTAAGAAGTTAACTTTCCAACATGGTATTGAAGTTGGTAACTTATTTAAATTGGGGACAAAATATTCTAAGAGCATGAATCTATACTATACAGATGCCAATAACCAATTACAGCCAGTTTGGATGGGAAGCTATGGTATCGGTCTAGAAAGATGTATGGCAGCCGTTGCTGACCAGCACCATGATGATTTTGGTATTAAATGGCCAGTTGAAATTGCACCATTTAGACTTGCGATTGTTCCGGTATCTTTAAAGGATGAAGAACAAGTTAAGATTGCCAATGATCTATATGAATTCTGTAAAGAACACAAATTCGATGTTATTTTGGATGATCGTAATGAGCGTCCAGGCGTTAAATTTAAAGATATGGAATTGATTGGGATTCCTTATCGTATTACTGTGGGTCGTGGTATTAAAGAGGGTAAACTTGAGTGGACAGATCGTTATACGAGTGAAAAGATTGAAATTACGATTGAGGATGTTTATTCTGAAATCGAAAAAGTTTTCGTCATGTAAACGCTTGTGCTTGAACTATAAACAAAAAATTAAGTTATACATTTACTTTCATACAATTTTCATGTATATTAGTCATAGTTAAAGGAGTGTAATTATGCAAAATAAAATTGAAATTTTTAACAACCAGGTTATTATCAACTATAATTTGGCATATCCAAAGAGTCGTGAGGTTTTATTAAAATCTCATACGTTCACAAAATTTGTTCAATATTTCATTGAATATCAAGAAACAGATAATGCGAACATGTACGCGTATTTGACAAAGAATGGTGAATTGAATTCAAAAGAAGCTTCTTGTGATTTCTGTCATTTCTTGCGTTTATTGTCAATCTTTACTTGTGAAGAATTAAAAGATGAATATTATCTTTCAAATAAAGATGCAACTTTAAGTGTTATTGAAGAGATGTATCGTAATTGGCGATCTTTACAACGTTTTGGATATATGAAGAGTGATAATTCAACGGATTTTGGTATTAATACATTAGTGGCATTTGACTCAGCTTCAAATGATTTAATTCTTCGTACATATCGTTTGTTTGAAGAAAAATTAATGGGGAGACCAAACTTAGTGTATCGCCAGGTTCAAGCTGGAACTAACGCGTGTTTCTCTGTTCATACTTTGGATAAAGTATGGGCTGATGAATATGCCGCATTACAAGATATTCCAATGATCGATACAGTTATGTTAAGAACTCCAATGATTTTGCATCCAAAATCAAGTAAACGTACAGGAATGTTTACTGAAATAGATACACAGCCAATGACATATTTCAAAAAGGGAGAATCAAACTGGTTCTGTTATCCTTGTAAGGTTGGAACTTTATTATGTTTCGTATACTTCAACTCAAAATATATGTCTAGTGCATTGAGTATGGCTAACTTGTTTGAATTAGCTACAAAAGAAGAGAGTGCTCAAAAACCAGATCTTGTTGTTATTTTTGGTAATGACGATGGAAATGATGCAACAAACTTCTATTATGATGAGGCCAATGATATTTGGGTAGGATGTATTAGTGACAATCCTCGTATCGAATACTTTGGATATTTAAAGAAAATGTGTTTAACTTTACATAACTTGGCACAGATGAAAAAAGGTTGGTTACCAATCCATGGTGCTTTCGTAAACATCTATTTAAAGGATGGAACTAAGAAAGGTATCATGTTGATGGGTGATAGTGGTGCTGGTAAATCTGAATCAATTGAAGCATTAAAGGCCACTGCTGGAGATATGATTCGTGAAGTAGAAGTTGTATTTGATGATATGGGAACAATTCACTTAGAAGATGGCGTTCCATATGGTCAGGGTACTGAAATTGGTGCGTTCATTCGTTTAGATGATTTGGATCCAGGTACTCCATATCGTGACATGGACCGTTCAATTTTCATGGCTCCAGAAAATCCAAACTCACGTATGATTCAGCCAGCGGCTCCATATCGCGTTGTTGTTCACAATCATAAAATCGATTTATTTGCGTACGCAAACAACTACACTAATGAATTTGGTCTAAAGAAATTAACTGTTCAAGAAGTAAAAGATACTTGTAAATTAGGTAAACGTATGGCTTTAGGTACAACTCAAGAAGTTGGTATTTCAACAACATATTTCGCAAACCCATTTGGTCCTATGCAAAAACAAGAACTTTGCGAACCAATCATCGACACAATGTTCCAGGCTCTAGAAGATAACGGAGTATTTGTGGGTGAAATCTATACGCACTTAGGATTCGATAAATCAAACCGTAAAGGTTTAAATATTGCGGCTCAGCAATTATTAGAATTTATCCAGAAAAAGGATTAATATGTTTAACAACGATTCAATGAATTATTATTCAACAAACACTTTAAAAAGTGCATTGTTGAAGTCTTATGCATGGATGGGTGTTGCTTTATTCATCACGGCAATTGTATCTTATGGCTTATATGCTACAAACGCTTTATTGATTTTATTGAGTGCCATGCCATTTCTATTTTTGTTGTTTGTGATTGCACCATTTATCTTGTCCATTGCCTTTGGTGTTTCTATGGCAAGATCTACATCAAGTACAGGTATGAAAGTCATGTTAGTGCTTTATGCCATCTGTATGGGTGTTTCACTTACTTCGATTGGCTATGTATATGATGTAGCTACAATTGGTACTGCTTTTCTAGTCAGTGCAGTTTACTTTATTAGTTTAGCTGTTATTGGTACAACATCAAAAAAAGATTTTACTAGCTTTGGCTCATTATGTATGATTGGACTTTTTGTATTGATTATTACACAATGCTTTATGATGTTATTTAGAGTTAGTATGGATGTTCGCTTGCTTTCTATCGTTACTCTATTGATTTTTACAGGCATCACAGTTTGGGATGTACAAAGAATGAATCGTTTATTGATTCAATCGGATGGTTCAGTCGTAGCACAAGATAAGATCGCAATCTTTATGGCTTTACAATTGTATTTGGATTTCTTGAATATTTTCTTAAGAATTTTACAGTTGATTGGCATGGGAAATCGAAATAATAAATAGGTGTATTCGCAATGGATACATCTATTTTTGTTTGTATTTTAAATGTATTCTTGTTAATATTATTGTATAAAGAACGAAAAGAAAACACTACATACTTAATTTAATAATGGATATTTTAATTGGACTAGCGTTTATAATTAAAGTATGTTTTAAAAGATTTATTAAAGTCTATGCTTATGGGATTCTACCTTATATACTTCTAGTTTCTGTTTTAAATATATATCATAGTATAAAAAATAAGGATTATAAATCCTATCGAATATTTTATTCTATATTTTGGATTTTAATGATTTTCATTCTGATCTTAACTTCATAAAGGGAATGTGTATGACGCATTTCCTTTTTCTAATTGTATATAAAAGGAGTAGTAACATGCTACTCCAAAGGTTTTTGATAGAAGTTTCCGTAGAAGTTTACTGTATTGTATGTATTGATCAATACTTTAGGATCGACCTTTCTTACGTTATCGACAACGTCTCTTAATTCATAAGTAGAAATAACGGCTTTACATACGTAATACTTATGATGACTGTATGCACCATAACATTCAAATACGCTCATACCATGGCGACAAGTGGCCATAAAAGCATCAATGATGGGGTCTGGATCGTTTGTTGTAAATTCAACGGTAATTTGTGCATATCTTTGATATAAAGATGAGATTGTCTTTGTAGATAAGAATTGGAATAGGATGGAATATCCTGCATAAATCCATCCGCATAAGTATCCAAAGATAATAATCATAGCGCAGTTATAGAAGAATACATAGTCCCATATACCTCTATGAATCTTACTAGAAACGTATTGGGCAATGAAATCCGTTCCTCCAGTAGATCCTCCAGCTCTTAGGGATAGGGAAATAGAAAAACCCCATAAGAAGCCTCCAAATAGAACATTTAAGATTTGATCTTCGAAGAACGGTTCAAAATGGAAGATAGAAATAAAGAAGGATACTAGAAAGAATTGTACACAACTCAAAAAAGTGAATCTGGGTGAGATGTGTTTGTAACATAGAATGGCTGCAGGAACATTTAAAGCGATGATTCCAATTTGAGTAGGAAAATTAATGTTTACTAGAGCACAGACTTTATTGATTAATAGAGCAAGTCCTGTAAATCCTCCTGAGATTAGGTTGCATGGTGCCATAAATACATTCATGATATAACATTGCATGAAAGCACTAAATACAATCATTATGGTCGACGTTAACAGTCTTAGCTTCTGTTCTTTTTGAAGCTGGTGAATAATGTGTTGCATAATATAAAATACCTCTTGTTCATTGACCACATTATAATAGGTCATTTGTCAAATAAGTTCAACCAAAAATGGAAAATGTACATTTTTTAAAAAAATGTAAAAAAATTAAATTTTTTCTTGCTTTTTATTTTACGTTGAGGTATTATATATGGGCAGTCAACGAAATGGTTCCGTAGCCAAGTGGTAAGGCAATAGACTGCAACTCTGTGATCATCAGTTCAAATCTGATCGGAACCTCCATAAATGATGGGGTCGTGGCGGAATAGGCAGACGCAACGGACTTAAAATCCGTTGGGAGAAATCCCGTGTGGGTTCAAGTCCCACCGTCCCCACCATCGTTTATTTATAATCAACAAGTTACGGTTCCGTAGCCAAGTGGTAAGGCAATAGACTGCAACTCTGTGATCATCAGTTCAAATCTGATCGGAACCTCCATTTACATGGGGTCGTGGCGGAATAGGCAGACGCAACGGACTTAAAATCCGTTGGGAGAAATCCCGTGTGGGTTCAAGTCCCACCGTCCCCACCAT
>NZ_JAHQVB010000181.1 GCF_019052655.1 Holdemanella porci | reverse complement strand
TTTCCATCCCATTCTAAAACTTTGATTGTTGTCTTTGTTCGGTTGCAGAAGATAAATATAGAAGGGCTGAAAGGATCAAGAAACATTTGATACTGAACAATATTACTACATCCGTCGATTGATTTTCTTAGATCCGTGGCTCCAGGAGCTAAATAAATATTTTCGATTTTAGAAAGCTCCAGCATGATTCATCCTCTGAATAAACTCAAAAACCAAGTCCATGTTTTCTTTTGTCAGACAGAAAGAAACACCGTTGTAACGAACAGTACAATTATTACCGTTTCTAGTTTTATCATCTAATACATTCACTTTAACAAAATCGAAAGTGTCTGGCTCATCCTTGTGTACATTGTTGATCTTAGCCATGTAGTTTAATCACCATCTACTTACACAAAGATTATGTCATGTCTCAACTATATTTTGTACCACCTTCAAATTTGACGCTT
>NZ_JAHQVB010000067.1 GCF_019052655.1 Holdemanella porci | reverse complement strand
GACAATAGTTGGGCTTGCCCCTGCGAAGATAGCTAGCTGCCGGGTCCTTTTTTTTACACAAATGCAGTTGTTTGTCTGCTTTTTTTTTATGCGTATCTAGCGTATAATACAAATATGCATAAAATTTTGAAATATTGTAAATCAAAACCTATCTATATTATCTTAGCTGTATTACTCCAATTTTTTACATTGTTCTTTTTGGTGAGCTATTTTAGTCAAAAATTCTTTATTGTTTACTATATCTTGATTATATTTAGTCTATGCGTCTGTATGCATATCATCAATCGTGATTCGGATTCCAGTTCTAAATTATTATGGGTTTTATTGATTATGTCTTTTCCAATCTTTGGTGGCGTTGTTTACTTATTACTTGGAAATCGTAAGATTCCAAAGGCTTTAATGATCAAAGATAGACAGGCATATTCAGACTATAAAAAGTATGCTCTTCAAAACATTGAAATTTTAAGTGATCTTCATGTAGATGACTATGTCTTAGATAAAATGACATCCATGGCATGGACAAATGGATATTTTCCTGTTTATGACAATTGTTTGTTAACTTATTTTCCTTCTGGTGAAGAACAATATCAGGCTTTTATTCAAGAATTAATTAAAGCAGAAGATTTTATCTTTATGGAATTCTTTATTATCAATAAAGGAGTTATGTGGAATACCATTCTACAGATCTTAATGGATAAAGCCGCTATGGGGGTAGATGTTCGTGTTATTTATGATGATATGGGATCTTTGACCTATTTACCTAGAGATTATGCGAAATGCTTGAATGCGCGTGGCATTAAAACACATGCATTTAATCCATTACGACCTCAACTGGCTATGGCAATGAATAATCGAGATCATAGAAAAATTCTAGTCATTGATGGTAAGGTGGCTTTTACAGGAGGTTGCAACATTTCCGATGAATATATCAATACGAAAAAACGCTTTGGCTATTGGAAAGATATGGGTTGTATGATCAAGGGGGCTGGTGTTGAAATGTTTACCATTTCATTCTTACAAATCTGGAACTATCAAGCCAGTGAATATACATCGTATTCGCATTTTATTCAAAATCGTGAAGTCTTTTCATCATTAAAGAATCCTGGATATATCATTCCATTCTCGGATTCTCCAACGGATGAGAATAACACAAGTTTAAATATGCATTTGAATATGCTTGGCTGTGCCAAAGACTATTGTTGGATCACAACGCCATATTTAATTTTGGATTCAGAAATGATTTCATCTCTAAAACTCGCTGTATCCAATGGTGTAGATGTACGAATTGTTGTTCCTGGAATTCCGGATAAAAAGATGGTGTATGAAGTCACAAAAGCCAACTTTGATACATTGATCAAAGCAGGTGTTAAAATTTACGAATATACACCCGGATTTATTCATGGCAAAGTTTGCATCATTGATGATTCAAGTGCTTTAGTAGGTACAGTGAATATGGATTTTAGATCGTATTATCAACATTATGAATGTGGTGTATGGATGCATGAAACTGCTTGTTTGACAGATATAAAAAATGACTTTGAAGAAATATTCAAAGTCTCGCATGAAGTTTCATTAGAGGAATGTGTAAACACAAATCCAGCTGTGAAAGTATATCGAAATATATTAAAGGTATTTAGTCCTATCATGTAGGAATAAATACCTTTTTTTCTATTTATGAATCATTTTTTCGGGTTGCACATACAAATCGAATTCTTCACTTGTCAAATAACCCAAATCTAAAATGGCTTCTTTTAAAGTTAAGTTATTTTTGAAGGCATGTTGGCTTGCATGTCCTGCTTTCTCATAGCCAATCACTGGATTTAAACAAGTGACTAACATTAATGAGTTATGTAAGTTTTTATCCATAGTTTCTTTATTGGCCTTTAAACCATCTAAACAATGGATGGTGAATGAGTGAATCGCATCACTTAATAATTGAATGCTCTGATCCATATTGTAGGCTATCAATGGCATAAAGACATTTAATTCAAAGTTTCCTTGGCTTGCCCCAATACCAATCGCCGTATCATTTCCCATGACCTGTACGGCAACCATAGTTAAGGCTTCACATTGAGTTGGATTGACTTTACCTGGCATAATACTAGATCCTGGCTCATTGCTAGGAATATCAATTTCATGAATGCCACTTCTTGGTCCGCTCGCAAGCCATCTTATGTCATTCGCAATCTTCATGCAGTTAGAGGCAAGACCTTTTAAAGCTCCACTTGTATATACCATGGCATCTTTACTTGTTAGAGCATGGAATTTGTTTGGATCTGGTACAAAAGGAAGATGTGTCTTTTCAGAAATGATCTTTGTGACGACTTCATCAAAACCTTCTGGACAGTTGATGCCTGTACCTACAGCGGTTGCACCACAAGCTAGTTCATACACATATTTTAAGCTATCAATAATTTGAGCTTTACTATGCTCAATCATAGAACGGTATCCACTTAATTCTTGTGAGAAATATAATGGTGTGGCATCTTGAAGATGAGTTCTACCAATTTTAATAATGCCTTCGTTTTCTTCTTCTAGTTTTTTGATTTGATTAATCATTAAATCCAATTGTGGAAGTAGCTCAGCATTGATTTTTTGTGCCACCATGATATGTAACGCAGCCGGGAACGTATCATTTGAACTTTGGGATGCATTAACCGTATCGTTTGGATGGAGAATATTTTCCTTTGCGTATTCATTTCCTAACATGGAAATGACTTCATTGGCATTCATATTGGTTTGTGTTCCAGAACCTGTTTGCCAAACATGTAAAGGGAACTGGTCTAAATATTGTCCGTCTTCGATTCTTTGACATATTTCGATAATGGCTTCACATTGTTTTTCAGTAATTTTATTGAAATGAAGGTTGGCTTTGGCACACGCTTCTTTCAATATCGCAAAACTATGAATCAAAGAGGCAGGCATTAATTCCTGTCCAATCTTAAAATTCTCTAAACTTCTTTGGGTTTGGGATTTCCAATATTTGTCAGCTTCGACTTTGATTTGTCCTAAGCAATCTTCTTCTATACGATATGTACTCATTTTGTTCACCTCTATGAAGTAGTTTAACATTTTTTTTAAAAATTGTCTGTATACATGTTACAATAGATACGTAAAATAAAAGGAAATGAGGAATACTACATATGCGAATGAAGGAGCCATATGAAGCTTATTTAGATGATTACAATTGTTTGGATGTTTATATGTCCAAAAATTTTTTTGGTGGAAAAAGTCGTATTTTCCATATGAAAGATACAAAGGATCGTATTATTCCGTTGACGATTCAGTCTCAAAGTGATCTATATAATGGATATACGCATTATTCATTGTCATTAAACGGGAACTTGGAAATTGGTCAAGAATATACTGTGTATGATGAACATTGTAAAACTTGTGTTGCCAAATACTCTCATATTGTTAAAACAGAGCGTTTTGCGAAAGAGTACATGTATGAAAAAGAGGATCTAGGAGCTACATATACACCAGAAAAGACAACCTTTAAAGTGTGGGCACCTACAGCTCTTGCCGTACATGTAGGATATGTCTTAAACGGAAAAAAGATTGTTGAATCGATGGTTCGGCAGGATAAAGGGGTTTTCTCGCTTACTGTCAATAAAGATTTAAATGGAGTTCACTATTCTTACTTAGTACGTGTGAATGGAGAATATAAAGGGGTAACAGATCCTTATACTTGCTTTAGTGGTCCGAATGGCCAATATAGTGTGATTGTAGATCCTAAGAGTTTAAAACTACCAAAAAAAATCAAATTGAAGCCAATGGATAGTGAATGCGATGCGATTATATATGAGGCAAGTATTCGTGATATGACAAGTCAAATTGGAATTGGAGTGAGTCATCCAAAAAAATTTGTGGGCTTTACGGAAGAAAATGAAATCACAAAAGCACACAATACAGGTTTTAGTTATTTAAAATCATTAGGTGTGACACACGTACAATTGATGCCTGTATTTGACTTTGGCAGTGTGGATGAAGTGTATCCTAATATTTTCTATAACTGGGGCTATAATCCTGTACAATATCGTTGTTTGGAAGGGGCCTATTCACTAGATCCAAAGAATGCGAAGTTACGTATCGAGGAGTTTGCGAATTTGGTACATGATTGCCACAAGGCAGGCATTCGAGTGAATTTGGATTTAGTGTTTAATCATGTGTATGTCAAAGAAAATTTTGCGTTAGAAAATATGGTGCCAGATTATTATTTCTTAATGAATCGTGAAGGTGAATTTTCGAATGGAAGTTTCTGTGGCAATGATATCGATACACAACCATATATGGCGCGTAAATATTTTTTAGAAACTTGTAAGAAGATCATTGAGTTATTTGATGTGGATGGTTTCCGTTTTGATCTAATGGGAATCCTAGATTATAACTTAATGAATGAGATTAGTGAAGAATGTAAAAAATTAAAACCAGATTTTATGATTTATGGGGAAGGCTGGAATATGCCAAGCTTTGTGGCGGAAGAGATTCGTGCTTCGCAACTGAATCAAGCTAAGATGCCACATGTTGGTCATTTCTCGGATCGTTTCCGTGAAGTTGTTCGTGGATCGAATGATGAGCTTTCACGAAAAGGCTTTGCGTCAGGACAAGCCGATTTATTCTATCAAGTAAAATGTGTAATGGCCGCAAGCTGTATGGACCATGTGTTTGATAGTCCAGCGAAAGTCATTAACTATGTAGAGTGTCATGATAATCATACGTTATGGGATAAAAACAGAGTATGTTGTCATGGGGAGAGTCGTGATTTAAGAGAAAAACGACAGATCATGGCCAATGCGATGGTATTACTTGCACAAGGGGTTCCATTTATTCATTGTGGTCAAGAGTTTGGTCGCACTAAACAAGGTTTAGGGAATACATACAATCGTTCGGATAACTACAATCGTGTTGATTATCAAAGAAGGGATCACCATATTGAAATTGTAGAGCGTACAAAGGAATTGATCCAGCTTCGTAAAGAACATCCTTGTTTTAGATTGAGTACGGTTGAAGACATTGAAAAAGGTGTTCAATTTGATTCGATCTATGATCAAGTCTTAGTCTATTCTTGTCAAAAAGGGGATGATCATTGTGTAGCTTTCTTTAATCCAACTAACATTCCTTATGATTATCATTTGGACCAAGAAGCTAGAGTCTTGTTTGATGATGGAAATAGCAATGCGTTAGAAGCACAGGATATTCATATTGCATCATTTAGTGTCGTCGTTTGTCAATTTGGCTTGACGGCGTAGAACTCAAAACATATAATATAGGTTAAATTGAGAAGGAGATAAACAATGGCAAAATTTTTTGAAGAACCATCTAGAACGTTCAGTGAGTATTTATTGATTCCTGGTTACACAGGTCCGGATTGTACACCGGATAAGGTGAGTTTGAAAGCGCCTTTAGTAAAATTCAAAAAAGGTGAAGAACCTGCACTATCTTTAAATATTCCAATGGTAAGTGCTGTAATGCAGGCTGTTAGTGGTGAAGAAATGGCTTGTGCACTTGCACGTGAGGGTGGAGTAAGTTTTATTTACGGTAGTCAAACAATTGAGTCTCAGGCCGCTATGGTTCGTAAAGTAAAATCGACTAAGGCTGGATTTGTTGGCAGCGATTCAAATATTAGCCCTGAAGCAACATTAGAGGATGTAATTGCTCTTCGTACTAAGACAGGACACTCAACAATGGCTGTTACTGACAATGGTCAAGCGGATGGTAAATTAGTAGGTATCGTAACAAGTCGTGATTATCGCGAAAGTCGTATGGATCATTCAATTTTGGTTAAGGAATTTATGACACCATTTGAAAAATTGATCGTCGGAGATGAAGATATTACATTGTCTGAGGCAAACGATTTAATCTGGGAACACAAATTAAATCAGTTGCCTATCGTTGATAAAGAACAACACTTAAAGGCATTCGTGTTCAGAAAAGACTATGAATCACACAAAGATAATCCAAATGAATTATTGGATGATAAAAAGCGCTACGTTGTAGGTGCTGGGATCAATACACGTGACTATGCGACTCGTGTACCTGCTTTAGTAGAAGCTGGTGTAGATGTTTTATGTATTGATTCAAGTGAAGGGTATTCTGCATGGCAAGCTGAAACAATTAAATGGATCCGTGAACACTATGGTGACAGCGTGAAAGTTGGAGCTGGTAACGTTGTAGATGGAGATGGTTTCCGTTTCTTAGCGGATGCAGGAGCTGACTTTATTAAGATTGGAATCGGTGGAGGTTCTATCTGTATCACTCGTGAACAAAAAGGTATTGGTCGTGGACAAGCTACAGCTACAATTGATGTTGCGAAAGCTCGTGATGAATACTTTGAGGAAACTGGAATCTATGTTCCAATTTGTTCAGATGGCGGTATTGTACATGATTACCACATCACACTAGCATTGGCATTTGGTGCTGACTTTGTTATGTTGGGTCGTTACTTTGCACGTTTCAAAGAAGCTCCAAATAAGATTGTAAGTGTAAACGGAAATTACATGAAGGAGTACTGGGGTGAAGGTAGTGCTCGTGCTCGTAACTGGCAAAGATATGATGTTGGTGGAGACAAGAAAATGTCTTTCGTAGAAGGTGTTGATTCGTATGTTCCTTATGCAGGTAGCTTAAGAGATAATGTAGGTCTATCTTTGTCTAAGATTCGTCATACAATGTGTAACTGTGGATGCTTAACAATACCTGAACTTCAAAAAGATGCCAAGGTTACATTAGTATCAAGTACAAGTATTGTCGAAGGTGGAGCTCACGACGTTGTTGTTCGTGATGAACATTTCGACGCAAAACCACAATAATCTCAAAAGGACTTCGGTCCTTTTTTTCTTTATGAAAATACCTTATAATATTTGTATGGAAAAACAAAATGATTTATTGATGGATTCAAGTATCCTCTATCGAAGTACACAGAAATATTATGATAAGATGCTGCAAGATTTGAATTTGAGTTATGCCCAGCTTCCAATCTTGATTGAAATCTATGAGAATGAAGGTATTTCCCTCCAACAAATCGTACAGGTTGGTGGATATGACAAGGGTACAGTCACAAAAAATGTTCAAAAATTGAATACTTTGGGTTATGTTTCCATCTTAACAAGTGCCAAAGATAAGCGTGTTAAAGAATTATATACGACGGCACTCACCAAAAAACATATATCTGAAATCTATGGGATTCGTAGAGATTGGTGGCATCACATTACACAAGATCTAACGGCAGAGCAGATTGAAGTTTTTTCTACGTTTTATCAGACTTTATCCAATCATGCCAGAAGCTATGCGGATTTGGAGCAGACCAATCTGCAGTTTTATAAATTAAAAAAATTATCTTTATCGGATTATGATTCACATTTGAGTTGTTCTTTATATACAGGGGGATGTAATTTAAAGTGTCCGTATTGTCATTCGAGAGATTTGGTGTATTTAAAAGAAAACATGTATCCGATCGTTACGGAAAAAATCAATGAATATTTAGAGAGTCATCGCAAAGATTTAGATGGCATTTATATATCGGGAGGAGAGCCTTTGATGCATGAGGGGGTTGTTTCCTTTCTACAGTATGCCAAGACTTTAAACTATAAAATTAAGATTCATACGAATGGTATGTTCTATGAACGTTTAAAAACAATCCTTGCACAAAAATTGGTAGATCATGTCAGTCTAGATATCAAAAATGCTCCGAGTGCCTATGCGAAAACGTGTGGGGTTGAGGATATGGATCTAAAGGATATTGAGAAGTCTTTGGATTTGTTGAAGCAATCGGTTGTACCATATGACATTTGTGTAACTTTGGTGGATGAATTGCATAATCAAGCAACTATAGAAGAATTAGGAGAATGGATCCAAGGCGTTGATACAGTGATTTTACAGCCTTTTGAAGATAGAGAAACGACCATTGATCATTCGTTGCATCGACCTAGTTTTAAAGTTGTTTTAAAATATAAAAAGATATTCGAAAAGTATGTTAAACATGTAAAGATAAGGGGGGATCAAGCATGATTGAAGTCGAAAAAAGAGATGGCTCCATAGTTGTTTTTGATTCGTCAAAAATCTTTTCGGCCATATCCAAAGCGTTTGATTCTTTACATATGGAAAAAGACGATGCGATTATCAACTTACTGGTACTTAGAGCCACGGCTGATTTTCAAACGAAGATCAAAGATAATCGAATTAGTGTAGAAATGATTCAGGATAGTGTTGAAAAAACGTTGTCAGAATCTGGCTATTATCCGGTCGCAAAGACATATATTTTATATCGTAAACAAAGAGAAAATGTTCGTAAGATTCAATCGACGGCCAATGAATATATACATTTAGTCAATTCGTATTTACACGATAATATTTCTTTGGAAGATGAAAACTCCATGGCAACTTATTCTGTGGGTGGTTTGATCTTATCCAATTCAGGTATGATCACTTCGAATTATTGGTTGAGTGAAGTGTATGATGCCCAAATTACCAACGCACATAAAAATGGGGATCTATATATTCATAATATCAATATGTTGACGGGATGCAGTGCAGGCTGGTCTTTAGAAGATCTAATTTTAAAAGGACTTCCTTCTGTGAATAAGATGATTTCATCCCTTCCTGCCAAGCATTTATCGACGTTATGTAACCAGATGGTCAACTTTCTAGGAATCATGCAGAATGAATGGGCCAGTGCCCAATCATTCGCACATTTTGATACGTTACTCGTACCTTTTATTCATCAGGACAAACTATCTGTCAAGATGGTCAGTGATTGTCTTGAAAGCTTTATATATGGGATAAATATTCCTTCGAGATGGGGTACCCAAGCTCCTTTTAGTCAGATTACTTTGGATTGGAATGTTCCGCAAGAATTTATAAACAAAAAGGCAATTGTAGCCGGGTGTGAATGTGATTTTACATATGGAGATTGTCAAAAGGAAATGAAAATTCTTCATGATGCCTTATTTGAAGTTATCAATAAAGGAGATATTTCAGGTCGTGGTTTTCAATTTCCAATTATTGCCCTTTACTTAAATCCAGATTTTGATTGGATGCACGAAGAAGAGTTGTTTAAGGCTTGTGCCAAATATGGAACGCCTTATTTTTTGACAAAAGAAAAACAAGATGTAGAAGGATATTTTGGTTATAAACCTTTATGTGGAAGTATGGGGGTTGTGACATTAAACATAGTGCGCTTAGCGTATCTTTCAAGTAGTAAGGAAGATTTCTTTAAGCGTTTAGATAATTTAAGTGATGTGGCCCTTCGTTCTTTTGAAGTCAAGCGACAAGTGTTAAATCAATTGTTGGAAGCCGGCTTGTATCCGTATACCAAGGCCTATATATCGGATTTTAATGATCACTATGGTACTTTAGGTATTGTGGGTATGAATGAGGCTTGTTTGAATGCGAAATGGTTAAAGAAGAATTTGATGGATTTGGATGCACAAACTTTTTCCATGGAAGTGTTAGAGTTTTTAAATCACAAACTTTTAAATCAAAGTCAAAAAGTTAATTTAGAGGCTACACCGGCAGAAAGTGTATGTACGCATTTTGCCCAAATTGATAAGGAATTGTATCCAGAAATTCAAAGTCATGGATATTATACGAATTCAACGCATTTAGATGTCGCCAGTACGGATGATGTCTTTGAGGCTTTACATATACAACAAGATTTTCAAAATCAATATAGTGGAGCCACTTCATTTCCAGTCTTTATTGATCATGGAATCGAAGATTGGAAGATGGCGGCTTTACTTGTGAAGACCATTTATGAAAACTACGAGGTGCCTGTATTCACAATTACGCCAACATATTCGGTTTGCGAAGAACATGGCTATCTATTGGGTCATCAAGATATCTGCCCGAAATGTTCCAAATCAACCGAGGTCTATTCTCGTGTTTCAGGATATTATCGAAACTTAGAGGATTGGAATGAGGGTAAACAAAAAGAGTTTTCAAGAAGAAAGACATATTCGATTTAAGGAGCTAACTATATAAAATTCAAGTATTTTTTATGAAAAAGTTTGAAAATACAAA
>NZ_JAHQVB010000066.1 GCF_019052655.1 Holdemanella porci | reverse complement strand
AAGGAGATGTATGTTGTAAATGACCAGCTAGATGGGTCAATTACAATATACCAGGGGTATTATGCGAGAAACAATAGGTTTTATTGGTGCTGGAAACATGGGTAAAGCCATGATTGAAGGAATCTGTCAGAATCATGTATTTAATACAGTTTGGGTGTGTGATCATCACCAGGAAAATTTAGATGTACTACATGAAAAGTATGGAGTCGAAACGAGTTTAGATGAAAAAAAAGTAGCAAAAAATAGTGATGTATTGGTGTTGAGTGTGAAGCCGAAACATTATCCAAAGGTGATTGAAAAAATCAAGGACAGTGTCAAATCCGATGTGATTATTGTGGATATTGCGGCAGGTGTAACCATTTTAGATGTGAAGACATACTTTGGCAAAGATATAAAGGTGATTAAGGCAATGCCGAATACGCCCGCATTGGTATTATCTGCGATGAGTGCTATTTCGTTTGATGATTTGGTTACTGAAGAAGATAAAGTTTGTGTTCAGTCTATCTTTAATAGTTTTGGCAAATGTGAAGTGGTTGAAGAAACCATGATGGATGCTGTAACCAGTGTGAGTGGTTCAAGTCCTGCCTATGTATTTATGTTTATTGAAGCGATGGCAGATGCAGCTGTGGCACAAGGCTTACCTCGAACTCAGGCTTATACATTTGCGGCACAAGCCGTTTTGGGAAGTGCAAAGATGGTCTTAGAAACAGGTATGCATCCAGGTACCTTAAAAGATATGGTTTGTTCACCTGGTGGAACAACGATTGATGCGGTTTGCGAGCTGGAAAGAATGGGTTTTAGAGCGAGTGTTGAATCGGCTATGCGTGTTTGTGGTGAAAAATCAAAGAAAATGACGGAGGGAAAATAGGATATGAAAAATATTTGTATCGGATTGTTTGAAGGAGAGACTTTACCGGAAAGTTTAGCGGCTTTTAAAGATGTAAAATTGGATTTAGAATTTGGTAAGATTACAACAATTCATACATTAAATCAATTGGATTGCGAAAAAGTTGTTGTCGTTGGTTTGGGTGATGGTAAGAAGAATATCAAGGAAGCTTTCAGTAAAGTAGAGGCAGATGATTATTTGGTGTATGCCACTGAAAATACGGCGTATGCAGCTGGTTTTGGCTTAGTGTATGGTGCTTATAGCTATAAAGATACTAAGGTGTATGATTTAGAGAGTGATGATTTTAAAGATGAATTTGAAAAAGGTAAAACAGTAGCTCGTATTGTTAATCATGCGCGTGAAATGAGTGATATGCCCGCAAATTTTTTAACACCAGATCATTTGGTGGATGAAGCGAAGCTTGTGGCTGAAAAGTATGATATGGAAATTGAAGTATTAGCACAAGACGATTTAGAAGAAATTGGTGCCGGTGCTCTTTTAGCTGTCAATCAAGGTTCTGACAGACCATGTTTTATGGTGGTTATTCGTTATGATGGTGGTAAGCAAGACGAAGACTATACAGCTCTTGTTGGTAAGGGTCTTACATATGATGCGGGTGGCTACAATATCAAGTCAAATATGCATGGTATGAAGTATGATATGTGTGGGGCTGCCAATATGCTTTGTGCATTGGAGTTACTTGCTGAATTAAAGGTGGAAAAGAATGTAGTTTGTGTTTTACCAATTACTGAAAATAAAATCAATGGACATGGATTTGTCGATGGGGATGTGATCACAAGTTTAAGTGGTAAAACGATTGAAGTCACAAATACCGATGCAGAAGGAAGATTGATTTTGGCAGATGCCTTGACAATGGCACAAAAATTAGGGGCTTCACGCGTGATCGATATGGCGACTTTAACTGGGGCTTGTGTACGTGCTTTAGGTAGTACATATACTGGAATCTTTAGTAATGATGATAGTTTCTATTTGCCTTTCCTAGGGGCTTCAAAAGCTACAAAAGAACAGATTTGGCGTTTGCCTGTGGATGAATATTTCCATTCAGAATTGAAGTGTTCAAAGGTAGCGGATTTGATCAATTCAAAGACTTTGGGTGGAAATGCAAGTTTGGCTGCGGCTTTCTTAGAAGAATTTATTGAGGAAGGCACTAAGTGGATTCACTTGGACATTGCAGGAACGAGCGATAAGGATGAAGTGGCTACAGGTGTTATGATTGAGACAATTGTTCATTTTCTTGAAAATGAATGTAAATAAATGCAACAAGTTGAAATAATTTACAGAACATGGTATTATCATAGGTGTTTAGAAAAGAGGACAAATTTATGGAAGTACAATTTGTAGAAAGTAAAAACTTAAAAGAAAAACCAACTGGAGCTTTAGGCTTTGGTAAATATTACACAGACTATATGTTTGTGATGGATTGGGATGCTGGTCAAGAATGGCATGATGCCAGAGTCATACCTTATGGACCATTAGAATTTGATCCAGCAAGTATGGTATTGCACTATGCACAAGAAACATTTGAAGGTTTAAAGGCCTATCGTACTAAGGATGGTAAGGTTCAATTGTTTAGACCTGAAATGAATGCGAAGCGTTTTGCGAACTCCAATAAACGTTTGAGTATGCCTACTTTACCTGTAGATATGTTTGTGGAAGCTGTAAAAACAATTGTGAAGTATTCAGAAGACTGGATTCCAACAGGTGAGGGTGAATCTTTATATATTCGTCCATTCATGTTTGCGACAGAAGCTGCGATTGGTGTACATGCGGCAAGTCATTATAAATTTATGATTATCTGTTCTCCAGTGGGTGCTTACTATGCCGAAGGTGTAAATCCTGTTAAGATCTATGTAGAAGACGAATATGTTCGTGCTACAAAAGGTGGTACTGGATTTACAAAATGTGGTGGAAACTATGCAGGTAGTTTAGCTGCTCAAGTAAAAGCTGAAGAATTGGGTTATTCTCAAGTCTTATGGTTGGATGGAGTTCACCGTAAATACATTGAAGAAGTTGGTTCAATGAACGTTATGTTTGAAATTGATAATAAGATTGTGACAGCTCCATGCGAAGGTACAGTACTTCCTGGTGTTACTCGTGATTCTATTTTACATATCTTAAAAGACTGGGGATATGAAATCGAAGAAAGACATTTGTCTGTGGATGAATTGATGGAAGCAGGTCACAATGGTAAGCTACAAGAAGCTTGGGGAACAGGTACGGCTGCCGTAATTAGTCCAATTGGTGAATTGTACTACAAGGGTGATAAAGTTACTGTTTCTGATTTTAAAACGGGTGAATTAACACAAAAGTTATATGATACTTTGACAGGTATTCAATGGGGAACAATTGCGGATCCTTATGGATGGACTGTTGTAGTTGACTAATAAAAGGAAGGCGTACATTGTACATCTTCCTTTTTGTGTGTATAAATAAAGTAGAGATGGTCTTTCTCTACTTTGTTTCATAGCTTTTAAGTGTGTATTCAGTATGCATCTTATAGATGATGCATTGAATGACATTATCCATTAATTTTTGTTCGTAATTGGCGTTTTCAAATAGGATTGTATTTCGATTGTTTTTAAAAACGTCATTTAATGAATCTTCAAATCGAGATATAAATAAGTCATAGGCTTGTTCGATGGTTGAATCTTTTATATTAGTATAAATATGAAGTAAAGATGTGATTTGTTGCATGGAATAACATCTTTTTAGGATGGTTAAAACTAAAAAGTAGGCTAAATGACTTTTTGTGTAGTGTTTTTTGACGGGTGGATGGACAATACCGGTTTTGACATAGTTGTTGATCATGGCTTTGGTGATGAACTTTTCATCATAGAAATAAGTATCTTTTAATTTCTCATTGATGTAGGTGATCACTTGGTCCATATATAGGTCAATTTCGGGTAGTTCGGTCCACTTTGGGAATGTATAATTTTTCATAATTTGATTGTAACATAAAATAAAATGTTGCACAATCTAGGAATTAATACTAGATGTATTGACTTCTCGTGATATCTATATTATTTTTTATCTAAAGAGAGGTAAAAAAAGAATGATTCATATTATTTCTGATTCATCGACAATGTATTCGATTGAATCGGCAAAGAAAAAAGGGTTGTCGATTGTTCCTTTGAATATTTCAGTGGATTCACAAACATATCGAGATTTTGAGGATATCACAAGTACACAATTATTAACGATGATTGAAGAGCACAAGATTCCTAAAACTTCACAGCCAAGTCTTGGAGAAAAGATTGATTTATATAATAAACTTTCTAAGGATGGTGATGAAGTGATTGATATTGCGATGGCTTCTGGTTTAAGTGGAACGTACCAGACGGCTATGATGGCAAAGGATTCTTGTGACAATCCAGACTTAGTACATGTCGTAGATTCGCAGACGTTGTGTGGGCCACATCGTTTGATGGTGGATACGGCTTTAGAAATGGCAAATAATGGAGCAAGTGCCAAGGACATCGTAAAGATGATCGTGCAAAGTCGTATGCAGGAAGAGTCGTATTTGGTTCCTGTTGATTTTCAATTCTTAGTTCGTGGTGGAAGAATCAAAGGGTTAGCTGCTACATTGGGTGGTGCATTAAAATTGATTCCAATTTTGAAAAAAGGTGTTGATGGCATGGGTTTAGATAAGTTTGGCGTGAGTCGTACGTATAAAAAGACTGTCAATATGGTGGTTGAGGATTTTAAAAATAATGGTTTTGATTCCAATTATACATTTTATATTTCACATGCCTTTAATGAAGATTTGGCAATGATGTTTGAAAAGAAAATCAAAGAAACATTTGAAGGTGTAAAAGTTGTAATTTATCCTTTATCTCCTGCATTTATTACGCAGGGTGGACCTGGATGCGTTGCCGTACAGGCAATTAAAATGGCTTAGGAAAATTTCCTAAGCCATATTTTTTTCTATTTTCTTTTCTTAACTTTAGAATACCATTTGACCAAAGTAAGCCACAAAACTCATGACAATGATAAAACCAACACCATAAGGCAAGATCATAGATAATAATTTAGAATCTTGACCTTGTCCATCGACACTGCTTAATGCGATGGCGATAGATTGTGGTGATAACATTTTACCGGCTGCCACACCCAAAGAGTTTAATGAGACAATCCAATATGGATTAGCATTCAAGCTTTGGGCTGCGCTTTCTTGTACGGCACCAAATAATACGCCTGAACTTGTTCCAGAACCCGTCACAAATGTTCCTAGACATCCAATCCATGGGGCAAAGAATGGATAGAAACTTCCTGTAATCGCAATGGCGAACGATGCGATACTCGCAATCATACCTGCATATCCCATGATTTTAGCACATCCGAGTACACATAGCATGGTAATAATGGTTTGCGACATCTGTTTGATTGTGGCGATAAATACCACTTTGAAATCTCTAAATGTAGCTTTTTGAATCAAACCACCCAAAATAGCTGATAAGAAGATCCATACACCTGGTGTGTTGATCCAAGTGAATGTCATTGTGCTAGGATTGTCTCCTGTATAAATAATGGCGGTTGATGCGAATTGTGACAAGAATGTATGAATTGGAGCTACTAATTTTGAAGTTGATAATAAGAAGATAAAGATAAAAATAAATGGTGACCAGGCCGTTAATGCCTTTTTAACCGTAATTTTTTCGTTTGTTTCTAACTTCATTTCGTATTCAGGATTTGGTTTTACCTTAGAACCCAAAAGAATTGTGCATAATAATGAACAAACGCTTCCTACCACAACACATAATTCGGAACCTACAAATTTCGCAACGATCATCTGAGGAATCAAGAAGCTTAATCCAGAAACGAAAGTAAGTGCTGTGACGCCTTTTAATGCCTTAAAGCCTTTTCCTGTGACCATAACGATCAAGAATGGACACATTAACATAAATGGAGCTAATTGAAGGGTTTGTGTAAATGCAAGTTGAGCATTTTCAAGATCAACTAAATTAGCCAAAGTGACCGTTGGAATACCAATGGAACCAAATGGAGTTGGAACTCCGTTGGCAATTAGACAAACTAAACAAGAGAATAAAGGATCAAAGCCTAAAGCTACAAGCATACTTGCAGGAATGGCAATGGCAGTACCAAAGCCAGCCATACCTTCCATAAATCCACCAAAGCACCATGCGACAAGTAAGACAAGAATTCGTTTGTCGCTTGAAACGCTAGTAATCATTTGTTTAATGATTTCCATACCACGTGTGCGTAGTGACAGGTTATAAGTAAATACGGCTGCGATAATTACAACAATAATAGGCCATAGTGCCATTAAGAAGCCTTCACAAGCAGCCGTCATTGTATTTAGAAAACTTTGTTGCCAGATCGCAACGGATAATAGTACAGAAATAATTAAAGAACCAAAGGCAGCTTTATATGTGGGCCATCCAAGTACGGTTAGCGCAAATATTAGCCATAAAATGGGACAAAGCCCCAAAACAAAATATAGAAAACTCATATCATCTCTCCCTTATGCGTGTTGATTATATCAAAGTGAGATAGTTTGTCAAAACAAAAACGCTAAAAATAGGTGTGTAAGCGTATGCAAGTAACGATTGTGGGTTATATTTGTGGTCAACAAAAAAATCAAAACATTTTTGATTTTTTTATGGCCTTTTTTGATCAAATGATGTATTATTGTGGTACAAAGTAGCATATTGTGTCATAGAGTGGGGGTGAAGACACATGTTCATGGGGGAATACGCGCATAACATAGATCGTAAGGGGCGATTAATTATGCCGGCTAAGTTTCGTGAGGAACTAGGTGAACATGTTGTCGTAAACCGAGGACTTGATGGATGCCTGTATGTATATACGGTAGAGCAGTGGCAGCAAGTGTATCAAAAGCTATCAACTTTGCCTTCGACAAATAAAGATGCGCGCATGTATCAGCGTATGATGTTGTCTAAAGCAGCAGAATGTGAAATGGATAGTCAGGGGCGAATTTTAATCCCATCCTCTTTAATCGCCCTGGCTGGTCTTGAAAAAGAATGTTTGATTATAGGTGTCGCCAACCATTTGGAAATTTGGTCTAAAAATCGTTGGGAAGCTTTGGAAGAAGAGCAAAGTGCATCTTTTGAAGAAGCAGCGGAACACTTATCAGAAATTATGGGGTAGTAATGAATGGAACATATTAGTGTATTATTGAATGAATCGATTGACATGCTACAAATAAAAGAAGATGGGATCTATGTAGATTGCACTCTAGGTCGAGGGGGGCATAGTAGTGAAATCTTGAAACGTTTAACTAGCGGACATTTATATGCGTTTGATTGTGATCAAAATGCGATTGATGAAAGTGCACCTCGTTTGCAGGCAATAGGGGATAATTTCACTTTGATTCATTCTCCATTTGAGAATTTAAAGAGTGAACTTGCCAAGCGTGGTGTTACTTTAGTAGATGGAATATTTATGGATCTTGGTGTATCGAGTCCACAATTTGATGATGGCCAAAGGGGGTTTAGCTATCGTTCGAATGCGCGATTAGATATGCGTATGGATCAGTCACAAGAATTAGATGCCTATGCAGTAGTAAATACGTATGACAAAGAGGATTTGATTCGTATTTTAAAACGTTATGGTGAAGAGCCATTTGCGGTAAAGATTGCCAATAAAATCTGTAGTGTTCGAGAAAAAGCACCAATTGAAACTACATTTGAATTGGTGGATGTGATTAAATCAGCCCTTCCAGCTGCAGTATTAAGAAAGAAGGGACATCCGGCAAAGCAGACGTTTCAGGCAATTCGTATTGAAGTAAATCATGAATTAGAGCAGTTAGAAACCGTATTACAGGATGGCTTAACGCTATTGAAGCCACATGGAATTATGGCGGTAATCACATTTCATTCTTTAGAGGATCGAATTGTGAAAGAGATTTTTAAAGAGGTGGCCGTTGCCAAAAAGGTAAATAAGCGGTTGCCACAAGTGGGGACAGAAAATTTAGAATATCAGCTGGTGAATCGAAAACCGGTTTTAGCAAGTAGTGAAGAATTAGAGAATAATAATCGTGCACACAGTGCCAAACTAAGAGGGATAGAGAAGAAAGGATGATTCATATGCAAAGAAGTTTTAGATTAACAAGAGTACTTGTCTTAACTTTATTTGTGTTGTCTGCGGTCTTCTACTTCGTATCAAAAACATATGTCAACTCAATGAATATTTCGCTTTCTGTAGAAGAGTCGCAATTGAGTGATGAAATTGCACAGAAAGAACAAACTGTTGAAGAGCTCCAGAATGAAGTCAATACATTACAGGAAAAGGGCAGACTGTTAGGAATGCTTGACAATCAGGTCTCTGATCATGAAAATAATATATATGTAATGAATGACTAGATGGAGTGGTGATGTATAATGTCAGTTCGCAAAAGTAATAGAGAACTGTTAAAAATGATTAGTCGAATGACATTAATTGGAACATTAGTAGTAGCTAATGTTCTTTTCACTATGGTGAGCCATAAGCATATATGGTCCCAAAAAAGTGCGTTGGATCCAAGAATTGCGTCAAGTATTGTGGAAAAAGCAGTTACAGCTAAACGTGGAACAATCTATGATCGAAATCATACGGTGATTGCCCAACAAACACAGGCATATACAATCGTTGCCTATTTGGATAAGGGTGTTGTGGATGTCAATGGAAATCCTAATTATGTTAAGGATATTTCATCTACAGCCAAAAAACTAAAGAGTGTTTTAGGAGATGAGGTCAATGAGAAGGCGTTAGTCAAAATCATGAAGTCGGCTAAAATGGCTGGTAAGTCGCAGACGGAACTTGGTTCGGGAACGAAGCGTATTAAAAAGTCGTTGATGAAAGAAATCAAAAAATTAAAGATTCCTGGTATTGGTTTTATCGATGCGGTATCTCGTTATTATCCGGCTACGCCATATTCTTCAAATTTAATTGGGTTTGCGGCGTATGATGAAGATAAACAATCGATTGAGGGTAAGCTTGGTTTAGAGCTTTCTTTAAATGCGTTATTAAAGGGTAAAAACGGAAAAGAACAATATCAACAGACAGTGGATGGATCGAAGCTTCCGGGTACGACAAAAGTGATTGAACAAGCGAAGAATGGTAAGGATGTCGTTTTGACTTTAGATTCGGAATTGCAGTCAACTGTAGAAACGCAATTGCGCTCGACCATGGAAAATCAGAATGCCAGATCGGCATGGTGCATTGTGATGGAAGTGGATACGGGTAAAGTCTTGGCTTGGGCAAGTTATCCTACGTTTGATCAAAATGAACATAAGGAAATTCCAAGCTATCAAGATGCGATTAGTACTAGTACGTATGAGCCTGGATCTGTTATGAAACCATTTACGTATGCGACAGCCATCGATACCAATGTGTATCCATATAATAAAACGTATGTGTCATATCAATTCTGGTATGATTATGATGTAAATACTGGTAAAATCACGCGTTTGCCTATTGGAACCCATTCACCATATCCATATATTGCGGATGCCTTGGATGAAAACTTTGGTACGATTTCGTTTGATCAAGGTTTAGCGTATTCGAGTAACGTAGCCATTTGTGAGTTATTGGCAAACTATATTAATTATTCGCAATACAGTAAGTATTTGGATGCGTTTGGATTCTTTCAAAAAGTGGATACGCCCTATGTGGATCAGTCTTTGGGTGTTAAAAATATTGGTCTTCCTACAGATTACTTGTCGACTGGATTTGGTCAGGCAAGTTCAATTACGGTGTTGCAGTTGTGCCAAGCCTATACAGCTATTTTTAATGATGGTACGATGGTACGTCCGTATGTGATCGATTCGATTGTGGATTGTGATACGGGTAAAGTGGAGAAGAAGTATAAGAAAAAAGCTGTGGGTACACCGATTTCTAGTACAACGGCTAAAGAAGTGCAGGAATTGATGTCGCATGTTACGGATGATGGGGCGAGTGGCGCGCGCTTTAAAGTGGATGGTGTGGATCTTTTGATGAAAACAGGTACGGGTCAAATCTATAATACGGATTTGGGTAAGTATGATTCGGATTATCATACTTCAAGTATTATGGCGGCAGCGCCAGCCAATGATCCAAAGATTATGGTGTATTATGGCTTGGTTTCGCCAAACATTACATCGTATTCGGCAGAACCTTTTAAAAAGATTGTGCGGGATACGTTGCAGACATGTGGTATTTCAACAACACCAACAAATGATACACAAGAGTCGTATGAGGCTTGGGAAAGTTATGAAATGCCTAGTTTAGTGAATCATACAATTGATTATGCGCATGAGAAGATGAAAGATAAAAAGGTACATTTAGAAGTGATTGGGGATGGTTCAAGTGTGATTGAACAATATCCTGATGCATCGGTAACTATCAATTCGAATGATCGTGTCTTTGTGTTGACAAATGGAAATAAGATTACAATGCCAAATATGTCGGGTTGGACAAGGAAGGACTTAACGGTTTTCTGGCAGCTTACGGGCATTAGTATTAAGACGAGTGGCTATGGTAAGGTAACAAGTCAAAATGTAGAAGAGGGGACAACGATTTCTACGGACACAAAAATTGAGGTAAATTTAGAGTAAAAGAGCGAAAGCTCTTTTTCGTATTATGAAACCAGGAAGAAAAGTATTCTGGTTAATATAGAATTGTATAA
>NZ_JAHQVB010000065.1 GCF_019052655.1 Holdemanella porci | reverse complement strand
GACTAAACTTATTGATGGTTGATGACAAGATTCCTGCAGGAGCTAAGCTTTACTAGAATTAAAAAAATTAGTAATTTTTGGTTGTAAATTTACACATTTACGCCACACTTACGCCAATTTAAAATGGAAAGATAACTACAAATAGTAAAGCGTAGTATATAGATTTAATAAAAGAGCAACTCTCTGATAACGGGGGTTGCTCATTTTTGTTATTAAATTCATGAAGAAAATATAGCAACTAATTTACCACCACATAGTTAATATGACGCCCTTTTTAATGTTGATGGGTTACTGATATCATTGAACTTTTAACGTTTGATTTTAAATGACACCTTTTTTAATGTGTCTTTCAAAATATAAGTGAAAAATACGCTATACATGTGTTTTGAATATAGGAATTATGTGTTATTGAGGTTAAACGCAGTAAAATATAACATATTGTTATTATAAAAGTCGCTGTTTTCAAAAAAAGACGCCGAAAAATAGACGGTTGACATTAAAAAAGTTGCTATATTCTTTATAAATTGCTCTAAATTCGTTTGATTGGTATTATAAAAGGTATTGTTTTCATAAAAACTACAGAAAATTAAGCGAATGGTATTATAAAATGGTTCATGGTCTTACAATTAGCCATCTTCATTTTCTTTTGAAATAATGCTTTTTCTTCTTCAGTTAAATTAATTTTGAGCTGAACATTTCTAATTCTATGTGTCACGACAATCACTTCCTTTGTCTAAAAAATGGGGCCTTAGAGTTCTCCCTAACAAGTTAAAATTGCTAAAAAAAGAAGCAGTTCCATAAGGGGCTGCTTCATCAATTTTCGGTAAGTGGGTACACACTTACTGTGCTTGCTACAAAAGTATAGTTTGTATAGTATAGCGTTAAGCTAGTATTTAATTTTAATTTAATTTTAATTTTAAGTTCTTTTTTTTAAACCTATTTTAATTCTGAAAGTATTAAAATACTTCTGTCCTAAGGATAAAGAGATTGTGAATTTAATGGTGAGGAGGAAATTTATGATTGATGTAATCATGTTATCTATTTTAGTTATTTCGTTTTTTCTTATGACAGGGTTTGTAAATTGGATTGATAAAGAATTAAAAAGATAGAGGTGATGATAAATGTTTATTATGATAGTAATTATTATATTACTTTCTTGTTATCTTTTGTATGCTTTGGTAAACCCAGATAAATTTTAACTTATATTATAGAAAGAGGAAGGTAATATGAATACTATACTCAACGGCGATGAGGAAAATGAAAAATACTTTTGTTTAGAAATGAAAAAGCTTATTTGTTCTGGTAAATTACAAGAAGCTATTCAAATTATTTGCAATTTTATGTCAAAACATCCAAATTCTGCTATACCTCATAATTTATTAGGGATTATATATGAAAAAAAACGTAATCATATTCTAGCAATGAAACATTTTAGAGCGGCGTGGTGTTTAGATCCAACTTATTTACCTGCTCGAGAAAATATGTCTAATTTTAGTAGTTTTGAAACGATGCATAAATTTTTTTATGAAGAGTCAGACTGTTCTAAAAGCGAGCAAAAATATGAGATTAAATATGATAGTAGACATATCGCACATGTCGCTGAAAAAAATAAATTTATGTAAATGGAGGGTCATTTATGGTACAGATAGTTTGTACATTATTATTGTTTATGGTTATCATCTTTCCGATTGGAAATTATGTTTACCATGTGTCTGTTGGTAAGAGAACATTTGCAGATCCAGTATTTGATAAAATGGATAATTTTGTGTTTAGGATACTAAAAATAGATACATCAACGATGACTTGGAAAAAATATGCTATGTCATTGTTGATGGTCAATTTATGCCTAGTTTTCATTGGGTATTTGATTTTAAGAATTCAATCAATTGGATTTTTAAATCCTAATGGTATTAGTGGTATGGAAGAATCATTGTCTTTTAATACCATTATATCTTTTATGACAAATACGAATTTACAACATTATGCTGGAGAATCTGGATTATCATATTTATCTCAAATGCTTGTGATTATTATGATGATGTTTACTTCTGCTGCAACGGGTTTTTCTGCATGTATTGCTATGATTAGAGGTTTGTTAGGTAAAAAAATGGGTAATTTCTATGTTGATTTTATCCGAATCATTAACCGATTTTTATTACCTTTATCAATGATTATTGGATTATTTCTTGTATGGCAAGGTGTTCCACAAAATTTGAATTCAAATATTGAATTAACAACAATAGAAGGAAAAATTCAAGAAATTGCATCTGGTCCTATAGCAGCATTAGAATCTATTAAACATTTAGGAACAAATGGTGGGGGATTTTTAGGTGCCAATTCAGCTACACCTTTAGAAAATCCAACAATTATTACAAATATTATCGAATTATTTTCAATGATGATTTTGCCGGTTTCTTGTATTTTTGTTTTTGGTAGAATGGCATATGATAAGCATGAAGAATCAAAAGCAAATAACAGAGTTTATACTTTGTCAACTAAAAATTGCAATAGAGCAAACAAAGTGTGGATTGGCAAGGAAGGAAGAACAATTTTCGTTGCTATGTCAATATTATTTGTTATTGGTTTAGGAGTTTGTTTTTGGAGTGAATCGCTAGGAAACCATGCAGTAGCACAAGCAGGTATCACAGAAACTTTTGGTAATATGGAAGGAAAAGAAGTAAGATTTGGTGTTGCACAATCCGCATTATTTACTACTGCGACAACATCTTTTACAACTGGATCCGTCAATAACATGCATGATACATTAACGCCATTAGGTGGATTAGTTCCATTAATGCATATGATGTTGAATGTTGTTTTTGGTGGAGCTGGTGTTGGGCTTATGAATATGTTAATCTATGCCATTATTGCCGTGTTTATTTGTGGCTTGATGATTGGTAGAACACCCGAATATCTTGGTAAAAAAATTGAAGGAAAAGAAATGAAACTTGCAGCTTTATGTATTATTATTCATCCATTATTGATTTTAGGTTTTAGTGCTTTAGCTGTATCTATTCCAGAAGGTGTTAACGGTATTACGAATCCTAGTTTTCATGGTTTATCGCAGGTTTTATATGAGTTTGCTTCATCAGCAGCTAATAATGGTTCAGGTTTTGAAGGTTTATTAGATAATTCATTATTTTGGAATATGAGTTGTGGTATAGTCATGTTTTTAGCTCGATATTTGCCAATAATCATTCAACTAGGTATTGCTGGTAGTTTGATGAATAAAATAGATATTAACGAATCTACAGGAACTTTAAAAACTAATACTCTAACATTTGCAATTATATTAGTAATTGTTGTTTATATTTTTGCAGCCCTAACATTTTTACCTGCAATTGCATTAGGACCAGTTGCAGAGATGTTGACATTATAGGAGGAATAAAAATGAGTAAAAAAGAAAAGAAGCAATTTATTACGAAAGATATCTTCTATTCTTCAATTAAAGGTGCTTTTACAAAGTTATCTCCAAAATATATGATAAAAAATCCGGTTATGTTTGTTGTTGAAGTTGGATTTATTTTATGTACAATATTAGTTTTTTTTCCTCATTTGTTTCATGATGAAGGAAGTAATTTAAGCCTATATAATGCAATAGTTGCAATTATTTTGTTTGTCACATTATTGTTTGCAAATTTTGCTGAGTCCGTTGCTGAAGGACGTGGCAAAGCACAAGCAGATACTTTAAAAAAGACAAAAAAAGATACGAAAGCACGTTTGATTTTAGATGATGGATCTGAAAAGGAAGTATCTAGTAGTGAACTAAAAAAAGGTGATATTGTACTTGTTAAAACTGGTGAATTAATTCCTAGTGATGGTGAAATTATAGATGGTATTGCTAGTGTTGATGAATCGGCGATAACTGGTGAATCAGCTCCTGTCACAAAAGAAGCAGGAGGAGATTTTGCTTCAGTTACCGGGGGTACTACTGTTGTTTCTGATTGGATTAAAATTGAAATATCAACAGATCCAGGTCATTCGTTCTTGGATAAAATGATTTCTATGGTCGAAGGCGCTTCTAGAAAGAAAACTCCAAATGAAATTGCCTTGAATACTTTGTTAGTATCTTTAACTATTATATTTTTAATAGTAATCGTCACATTATATCCTCTCGCTACATACCTAAATGTTAAAATTCCAATTTCAACGTTAGTAGCATTAACAGTATGCTTAATCCCAACCACAATTGGGGCATTACTTAGTGCAATTGGTATTGCAGGTATGGATCGTGTTACTAGATTTAATGTTATTGCACTATCTGGAAAGGCAGTAGAAGCATGTGGTGATGTTGATACAATGATTTTAGATAAAACAGGTACTATTACATTCGGAAATAGATTGGCGAGTGATTTTATTAATGTTGACGGTGTAGATGAAACGGATCTTGTGAAATATGCATGTATTGCATCGTTAAAAGATACGACACCTGAAGGGAAATCAACAGTAGAATTAGCTAAAAAGATGGGAGTTACATTAAATATTGATGATTACAAGAATGCAACATTCATTGAATTTACAGCTAGTAGCAAAATGAGTGGGATTGATCTTGAAGATGGTACTAAAATAAGAAAAGGCTCTGGTGAAGCCATTATTAATTATGTAAAAAATTTAAATGGATTAATTCCTTCTGATTTAAATGAAAAAGTGGAAAATATTTCAAAATTAGGAGGAACTCCGTTGGTAGTTTGCGCTAATGACAAGATTTTAGGTGTTATTTATTTAAAAGATACAGTAAAACCAGGATTGACAGAAAGATTTGATCGTTTACGTAAGATTGGTATTAAAACGATTATGTGCACAGGGGATAATCCTTTAACAGCTGCAACTATTGCTGCTGAAGCTGGTGTTGATGGCTATATTGCTGAATGTAAACCCGAAGATAAAATAGAAGCAATAAAAAAAGAACAATCATTAGGGAAAATTGTAGCTATGACTGGTGATGGAACAAATGATGCACCAGCCTTAGCCCAAGCTAATGTAGGAATAGCAATGAATAGCGGAACTACTGCTGCCAAAGAAGCAGCTAACATGGTAGATTTAGATTCGGATCCAACGAAAATATTAGAGGTAGTAGAAATTGGTAAGCAATTATTAATTACAAGAGGATCGTTAACTACATTTTCTATAGCAAATGATATTGCAAAATATTTTGCAATTATTCCAGCAATTTTTACAATTGCAATTCCACAAATGAACGTCTTAAATATTATGGGACTTAGCTCTCCATCAAGTGCAATTTTATCGGCATTAATCTTTAATGCGATTATTATTCCCTTCCTAATACCGTTAGCTATGAAAGGTGTCAAATATAAACCTATGAGTGCATCTAAACTATTGGGAAGAAACATGATGATTTATGGTTTAGGAGGCGTAATTTGTCCATTTATTGGTATTAAATTAATTGATATTCTCATTTCACCATTACTGGTTTTTTTAGGATTATAGGAGGATGTTTATGAAATGTTTATTTAATAAATTAAAAACACCATTTAAATTATCATTAGTAATGTTCGTAATTTGTGGATTGATTTATCCTATGTTAATGACAGGGTTATCTCAAGCTATCTTCCCACATCAAGCAAATGGAAGTCTAATTGAAATTGACGGAAAAGTTATAGGTTCTGAACTGGTTGGACAAGATTTTACGGATGAGAGATTGTTTCATTGTAGACCTTCTGCTGTAAATTATAATACTTTCACACAAAACGAAAAAGAAAGCAAAGGACAAGTTTTACCATCATCTGGAAGTGAAAATTTAGCATCAAGTAATCCTAAATTAGAAAAAAGAATTAATGATGATATTGAAAAATTTCTACAAGAAAATCCTACGATAAAAAGAGAAGATATTCCTGCAGATATAATAACTGCATCTGGATCAGGATTAGATCCACATATTTCTGTTGATGCTGCTAATGTTCAAATTGATAGAGTGTCAAAAAATACGCATATTTCTAAGGAGGTATTGAAAAAATTAATAAAGGATAATATTGAAAATAAATTACTTGGTATCTTTGGCGAAGAAAAAGTTAATGTGTTGCAATTAAATCTATCTTTAATAAGAGAAATCAAACAAAGTTAAAATCGATTTTTCTATAATTACTAATAAAGCAAAAATAGTATCTTATTGCTATACAAATGATAGTCTAAATAATTCTTTATTTGATTTTTTAGAAATGTTATAATATATAGAAATTTACACGAACGGAGATGAACACTGTGAATAATTTAATGAATGTATTAATAGTTGAAGATGAGTCCGCTATACGAAATTTAATATCAACTGCATTAGAAACAAATGGTTATAATTTCGAAATGGCTACGAATGGTAGTATGGCGTTGTCATTACTAGTTAAACATCAATTTGATATTATTTTGCTTGATTTAGGTTTGCCAGATTTAGATGGAATAGATATCATAAAAAAATTACGTACATTTTCATTTACTCCAATTATTGTAATTAGTGCCAGAAGCAACGATGATGACAAAATTACAGCCTTAGATATTGGAGCGGATGACTATATAACTAAACCATTTAGTGTAGAAGAATTGTTAGCTCGAATTCGCTCAACTTTGAGAAGAATTCAGTACAAAGAAAATACATTAAATAATGATAATTATTTTGTGAATGGACATTTAAAAATAGATTATATTGCTCAATCTGTATATGTAGATGATAAAGAAATTCATTTAATGCCTATTGAATACAATCTATTGTGCTTATTATCTAAAAATATAGGAAGAGTATTAACACATCAGTATATATTAGATAAAGTATGGGTTAACTCTATTGAATCTGATTTATCTTCATTAAGAGTTTATGTAACTTCTTTAAGAAAAAAAATAGAGAAAATATCAAATGAAAAATACATACAAACACATGTTGGGGTAGGTTATAAAATGATAAAAATAGATAATTCTGATGTTGAGGATAAAAATAATGAGTAACCAAAATACTGATTCTATCATGGTATGTCTTTCTCCTTCACCATCTAATATCCATGTAATTCGTGTTGCTAGTAGTATGCTGCGAAATAAAAAAGACCATTTTTATGCATTGTATATATCTGATACAAAAAGGACATTAAGTGATTCAAATCAGGAACAGCTAGATAAAAATATTGCTTGTGCAAAACAATTAGGAGCAGAGGTGGAAATTGTTTCTTCTGAGGATATAGCGGGTGAAATTTTTAAATTTGCTAATATATATAAAGTAAATAAACTTGTCATCGGAAAAAACATGAATATGAGATTTCATCTCTTTCAAAAACCAATTTATCAATATTTATTAGAGAATATTGAAGACATTAATTTAATTATCGTGCCAGTAAAAGAAAATAGAATATTCAAGAGATTAAACAATAAAAGTAAATTGACACTAAAATCGATTGTTACTAGTATTCTTATATTGTTTATCTGTACAGTAGTTGGTTTTGTGTTTTTTGATATGGGATTTCATGATTCTAATATTATTATGATTTACTTAATTGGTGTTTTATTGATTGCCTTAACTACATCAAATATCATATGCAGTGTCGTTTCATCGATTGCTAGTGTTATTTTATTTAACTTTTATTTTACACTGCCTATATTAAGTTTATCTTTTTATGATTCAGCTTATTTAATGACATTTGTAATTATGATTATAGTTGCTTTTTTAATAAGTACACTAATGAATAAAATTCAATTAACAGCTGCAAGTTATGCTAATATGGCTAATGTTTCTCGTATTTTATTAGAAAAAAACCAGCTTTTGCAAAAACAACAATCTGTGGAAGATATATTTAATTGTGGATGCAAACAATTATCAAATTTATTTAATAGAGATATTGCGTATTTTCCAATTGAGAAGTCTTCTATACAAAATCCTATTCTGTTTCCCAAAAAGGAAAATTCTTGTTGTAAAGAGTTTTTGAATGCTAATGAGATAGGCGTTGCAAAATGGGTAGCAATCAATGGAAAGCATGCAGGAGCGACAACTCGTTATTTATCAGGATCAAAGAGTATCTATTATGCTGTATTAACGGATGATAAAATATATGGAGTTATTGGTATTTATTTAGGTAACGATGTTTTAGAATCATTTGATAAACGTATTTTATTGGCTATATTAAGTGAAATGGCTATGTGCTTGGAAAATATAAAAAGTAATGAAGAAAAGAATGAGGCTATTATAAAAGTAAAAAAAGAGCAATTTAGATCTGATTTACTTAGGTCTATATCTCATGATCTCAGAACGCCGTTGACTTCGATATATGGTAATGCTGATGTGTTGTTAAATGATAATGGTAATTTGAAGAATGATAAAAAAAATGCTTTATACAAAAATATATATGACGATTCTTTGTGGTTGATCAATTTAGTAGAAAATCTATTATCAATAACTCGTATAGAAGATGGTAGCGTGAAATTAAGAATAGAACCAGAAGTTATAGAAGATGTAATTGATGAATCATTAAGTCATGTTAGTAGAATCAAAGATAATCGTAAAATTAAAGTGAATATTTCTGATGATTTTTTAATGGCGGATATGGATGCGAGATTAATTGTACAGGTCTTAATAAATTTAATTAATAATGCGATAAAATATACAGAAGATGAATCAACAATTTCTATAAACGCTTATCAAATAAAAAATAATGTGTACATTGAAGTGTGTGACAATGGAAGTGGAATAAAAGATATTGATAAAAATAAAATTTTTGAAAAATTCTATACTGTAAATCATTCTGTTGTCGATAGTAAGAAGAGTATGGGACTAGGTTTGTCATTATGTAAATCAATTGTTGAAGCACACGGTGGTGTTATATCTGTAAAAGATAATCAACCAACAGGGGCTATTTTTACATTTAGTTTACCGGCTACAAAGATAACTATAAATAAGAACATGGTTAATTGTTAAATAATATAAGGAGATGTTAGTATTGGAAGAGGCGAAAAATGGAAAATTAACAATTTTTTTTGGATATTGTGCAGGAGTTGGAAAAACCTTTTCTATGTTAAATACAGCTCAGCAAAAATCTGTTGAAGGTGTAGATGTAGTAATTGGATATATAGAAAGTCATGATAGACCAGATACACAGAACCTAACATATGGATTAGAAAAAATACCGACTAAAGAGGTACTTTATAAGGGGCATCATTTTTCTGAGTTCGATTTAGATAAAGCATTAGATAGACACCCTCAACTAATACTAGTTGATGAATTAGCTCATACAAATGCGCCTACTTCTAGACATAAAAAAAGATATAGTGATATTGAAGAATTATTGCGAGCAGGTATAGATGTTTATACTACGGTAAATGTACAACACATAGAAAGTTTACACGATGTTGTAGAAAGTATTACAAAAGTAAAGGTAAATGAGAGGATTCCTGATTATATATTTAATGATGCAGATGATGTTAAGCTAATAGATGTTGATATAAATGATTTAATAGAAAGGTTAAAACAGGGTAAAATTTATAGTAAGACACAAGCAAAAAGGGCGTTAGAGAATTTTTTTATAAAAGATAATTTAATAGCATTACGAGAAATTTCATTAAGGAAATGCGCTGATCGTATAAATTTATATGCAAAAGATGAAAATAAGCAATTTCTTAAAGAAAAAATATTGGTTTGTTTAGGAACATCACCAACGAATCAAAAAGTAATTCGAACCGCTTCTAAAATGGCTCAAGCATTTCATGGAGAGTTTACAGCTTTGTACGTTGAAAATTCTGATTCACAAGAATTAGATTTAAAAGCTTTCCAACAACTCAAAAAAAACATTTCTCTTGCAAAGGAGTTACAAGCAAACATTGTATCTACATCTGGTGATGATATAGCCTATCAAATTAGTCAGTATGCTAAAACAGCAGGAGTATCTAAATTAGTTTTAGGACGTTCATATCAAAAAAAATCAATTTTTAATAAACCAACGATAGTAGATAAATTAACAAAATTATCTCCTAATTTAGATATATATATTATTCCAGATAACAATTCGAGCAATCAAAATCTAAACAGTGTAAAATATCAATATCAAAATTTTTTTCGCTTTTCTACTCGGGATAGCTCTATTTCAATAAGTATATTATTGATTATAACCATCTTAGCATATTTCGCACAAATTGCGGGATTTGATATTACTACGATTATATTATTATATGTATTATCATCATGTATTATAGGTAGTTTAACATTACTTCCTATTTATAGTTTTATAATACCGTTTATAAATGTATGTTTAATAAATTATTTATTTATTAATCCAAAATATTCTTTGGAAATGATTTCATCAGAATATGTTATGGTATTAATTGTAATGATTGTCGTTTCCTTTATTATAAATGTTTTAAATTTTAAATTAAAGAAGGAAAAAAATAGCGCATCTTTACGTGCTTATAGCATGGAGGTTTTGTTAGAAACAAGCCAAAAACTACAACAAGCAAAAACTTACAATGATGTTATGAAAGAAACATGTGTTCAATTAAATAAATGGTTAAAACGAATTATTATTTTTTATCCTGTAAATAGAAAAATGTTAGATAAACCATATATTTATAATCCGAATAAACTTTTGGATGATAGCAATATATTTTTGACAGAAAAAGAAAGAACAGTGGCAAAATGGGTTTATATAAACAATAAAAATGCGGGTCCAACCACTAGCACATTGCAAGAAGCAAAGGCTTTGTATTTATCTATTCGGCGAAATGATAAAATATATGGTGTTATAGGAATAGATATGATTAGCAACAAAGCGTTAAGTCAATATGAAAAAAGTTTAATTAAAACAATTTTAAATGAAGTTTCTCTAGCAATGGATTCTTTAGAAAGATAATAATAAACACTCAAATGATTGTTATTTCATTTTTTATTTCCTCAATCTCTTCTTGCGGAAAATTGAAATCACCTAACCCAATCATCATGCTATCATTTTCATCAGGTACGGCCTCAATGATAGCTTGGGTAACCAAATAATCTAGGGGTCAATTTAGGGGACTGATGTCATATCGGCATGAACCTATAGACCCCTAGATTTGTTTTTAATGATTAAAAGGATT
>NZ_JAHQVB010000064.1 GCF_019052655.1 Holdemanella porci | reverse complement strand
CTAAAATTGATGGAGTAGAACCTAAACATCGTGGAACACCTGCTACAAAAAGAGGCTTGTCTAATCAGCAGATATGCATCATCACTGCAATACAGAGATTCACTCATACAATTGCCAGAACATTAAATTATGGCAAGCCATCATCTCTAGATCTATTAAGATTTGGTGAATGTCTTGAATCAAAATCTTTTGTAATGCTAGATGGTTCTAACAGTTACAACGAACTTTTAGAAAGTGTTAATCAGTCATGAGTCATATGATAAATTCAATCATTTAAATACAGTGAACAGTTTCCACAAATTGATTGAAGAAAGGCTGCAAAAATATAAAGGGGTAGCATCAAAATATATAAATCGATACAATGCTCTTTTTATCATGCAAAGAGAAACGCAAGGAATGGATAACACAGAAAAGCTACAGTATGTACTACTTAGATTGAAAAACATCTATAAGATCACTCGCTTAAAGGATTTGAAAAACGAATGGTTGTTCGCATAAATGATAAAAAGAAGAATTATGGCAAAGTCACCAAATTGCTAGTTAAACCTAACTATTATATATCTTTTTTATTATTCATGTGTATTCTCACCCCCTAAATACCTTCTCATAAAAGCTAACATCACATCCAAAACAAAAAATGAACAAGGCTATCCCTTGTTCATCATTAAGTTTAGACAGAAGTATTCAAAACCATCATCCTTATCAATCTTACCCATTTTCATCTGTTGATCAAAATCCGCAAGTAAAGATAGATTATAAAGTAAGGCTTCACTTGAAAAGCGCATGGCCTTTTGCATATTTAATTTCACGCGATATGGATTGGCCTTTAACTCTTGGGAAATGGTTGCCTGTGCCTTTCCTTCATCCATTAATACGCGTACTTGGAATAGAAAACGGATTTGACTTGCCAAAAGCGCAACGATAGCTACTGGCTGCATATTCAACTTTCTAAAGTTACGGTAGTAGGCTAACAATAAGATCCCATTTTGACTAAAGAAGGCATCAACCATTTTAAAGATGTCATTCATAGGTTCTACAACTAATAGATTTTGTACATCTTCAAGCGTTGGATGTTTTGAATAGATGGAAACCTTTTCAATTTCATTCTGGATGCACATGGGATCTAGTCCCATTCTTCCTGCCATCCAATCTAATGTTTTAAAATCCACCTTTACACCATATTCATTTAGTTTATCTTGTACATAGAACTTTTGTGACTTTTCATCTAAAGCTAGACAGGAATATAATGTAGCACAATTACTGATTTCTTTCACCTTTTTCTTTCTTGTATCCAATTTATCACTTGGACATACTAAGACTAGAATCATGTCTGTGTCTTTTCTTACTAGAAAGGGATCGACTTCATAGTTTGTCGTATTCTTACTTGAAAGAAACGTGCAGTTATTGACAATAATCATCTTGTCATCATCAAAGATCGAATAGGCATCTAAATCTTGTAGAACATTGGATATTTCATCTGTTTGAGCATCATAGATATTTATGTTTTCTTGAATGTGATGTCTTTTTTTAATGGCCTCTAGCTTCATAGAAACCATGCTTTTGTCTTTTCCGTATAAAATATAAATCATGTCCATATTATACCAAACATTCCATCGTTTGTGACAAGAAATGAAAGGTGAAATAAAGAATAGATGGCTATACTTCCACAATCACTCGTACATAATGTATTGATATGCAGGGTTTCTAATGTCTTGAGTGTTTCAATACTTGGATGACCATACTTGTTTTTATAACCTGCGCTAATGAGTGCAATCTTACAATCTAAAGAGTCAAGAAAATCTGAGTCTGAACTCGTATTCGATCCGTGATGCCCTACTTTTACGACATCAGCCTTTAAATCATATGTAGCCATCAATTGTTTTTCAATTTGTTTACTCGCATCCCCCATAAAAAGATAGGTGAAATGATCATAGGTAAAATAGCTGATAATACTTGAATCATTGGTATCTTTAGCTTCTCTTTCACTTAATAATAAATAAAATGGATAGTCTACATTGACCTTATCATTTGAATCTTCTATGACTTGTTTGATTTCAATTTTATCTTTTAAACTCTCATATCCTCCATTATGATCAAAGTCATCATGTGTAAGTATCAATGTATCAATCGTATGAATGTTCTTATTTTCTAGAAAGGGCATAATAATTCTTTCGACATTATCACGATATAGGTTTTGCCCACAATCAATCATCACTACGCTTTTATGGAAGGGTTCTACAATAATGCTGCAGTCGGCTTGACCTATATTTAATGTATAGACTTGAAAGAAAGGATTACAATAGATCTCTAGAAATGGAACGATAAATATACATAGATATTTCCATTGAAAGTGTTTTAAGCATTGTATATAGAAGATGATAAATAGAACTATAAATAGGATTTTAGGTGCATAATGGATGGTAAGGTCTGGTAATTTTAGGTGTATTAAATCATACACTGTAAATCCAAATAAGAAGATCAAACCATATAGTTTTCTAAAGATGTTAAAAAAAAGTAACGAAATAAGATTCACTTTCTTAAAGTAAATAAACATCAATCCAATTAAGATCATCTTTTGTACGATCCATTTGTGTTCTGTACAAAAATAAGATACGAGTTGTAATAAGAGTGGACATAAAAAAGATATGGATAGTACTTGATTTGGATAGATTATGCCGAAACAAAAGATCGTAAAAGCCATTTGATTGGGTTTGGATATGAACAATAGAGTACTCAACTGATACAAAATAAATCTTGTGAATGCAAGTGTAAACACAAAGAAATGGCCAAATAAAACACTGAGGACTAGAAGGATTCTTCGAATACGAGTCTCATCCCACTTTCGCTTTAACATATGTAGAACAATGTAGTATGCGCTCATATAGCCATATCCAAGCATCGTATATATTTCATCTATACTTTCATCGTGTATGCCATAGTATAAGGATAAGACAATGGAAGAATTGGGTTTCAACTTTAAGTAGTTGTAGAGTCTAGACTTGAATGATGTTGATTTGTGGACAATTTCTACAGAGTTCGTCTTAAACCTGATATTCTTATTTTCATTGTATCGAGTAAAACTAAATAGCGTAAAATTATCATCTGTATGAATGGGTTCTATGTGTTTGACTTTAACTTCATCTTGAAAGCTTAGATCTAAATCTGTTTGAATAAGTATTTTAGAACCTCTATTTTTACCTATATAGTATCCTTTCTTTATTTCTGTAATTTTATATGTATCCTGTTGTTGAACTTCTTTTGGATATACAAGGATACAGCTTAATAGGCTAAATAAAAAAAATAAAATCAGGATTCTTTTATTTTTAAACCGATAGTATAGATAGACAAGAAAGAAAAGTGTAAAACAGAGTATACAAAGTATTTCTTTTAAGATCAGACAGGCCAAAAAGCCAAGTGAAAGTATCAACATCATAGGCAGATCTTATCCTTGATCTTATTAAACATGGCTGGACCAATGCCTTTGACATTTTGGATTTGTTCTAAAGATTGAAATGTGTTACTTTTGCGATACTCCATGATTCTTTGGGCAATGGCCGGACCAATACCTGGAAGTGTTTGTAGTTCTTCAAGTGTGGCACTATTAATAGAAATGAGTTTTACATCTTGTTTTTCTGGAATCACCACCACATCTTTATCTTGTAGGATATAGTTAAAACTGATTCTAGACGTATCACTGTTTTCTGATAGGCCTCCGCTCATTTGAATTAAACTTGAAATGGAGCTATTTCGCTTTAAAGTATAAACACCCGGATTTTGAATAGCTCCCTTAATTTCCACTTGCATCAATGTGGGCTTAGCTTCTTGTAAGGTAATGGGTGTATACCGGTTAAAGCAGGTAAAGGTAAAGAAAATGAAGAGACAAAAAAAGAGAAGAGTTCGTTTCATAAATATCACCCTTCTCTTATACGTAATTTTTTGATGTTTTTCTATTTAATTTCAAGAATTTTTACATCATATGGTTCTTCAACACGTCTTACAGTACATACATCTCCAACTTTGTGGTCCATGATGACTTCTGCAAGTGGTGTTGTGTTTGAAAGCTTACCATTGAATGGATCCGCTTCAATTGTACCAACGATATTGAATGTTACTTCTTGGTTATCTGATAAATCTAAGATTTTAACAGTAGATCCCAGTTTTACAACATTCTTTTTCTTTTTATCTTCCGCATTATCGACTTCACTAATGATTTCAGCATTTTTGATCATTGCCTCTAATTCACGAATACGACCTTCGACTTGAGCCTGGTGTTCTCTGGCTGCATCATAGTCGGCGTTTTCAGACAAGTCACCTTGTGCACGAGCTTCCTGCAACTCAACGATAACTTCCTGACGAACTTTATGAACTAGGTTTTCATGTTCATTGACTAAATCATTATAACCTTCTTGGGTAACGTAAAATTTTTCATTTGCCATGTGGTATCACTCCTTGTATTTAGCACAAAAAATTATAACATAATCCTTAAATTATGCAAAACATTGTTACAGATTTAAGCCTAATTTTTCGCAGATTTGTTGGTGTTCTTCATATGTTTTTGAATAATATACTTTTCCATCACCATATATATCGGCCGCAAAAAATAGATAATCTGTTTTTTCTGGATTCAATACGGCTTTAACGGCTTCATCCCCCGGATTTAGAATTGGTCCAATCGGTAAGCCTTCATGTAAGTACGTATTGTATGGTGAATCAATTTCCGGATTGGTTTCACAATCTTTTGGATCGTTGAAATCATCATATAATGCATAACATACCGTTACACTCGATTGAAGTTTCATGTCTTGATCTAAACGATTGTAGAAAACACCGGCAATTGTAGCCATATCACCAGGTTCACTTGCTTCAAATTGAACGACACTTGCCAAGCTAATGATTTGATGGATGGATAAGTCACTTTTATCAAATGACTTTTTATTCTCTTTATACATCACATCAAAACGATCTAACAGAACGCGTGTAATATCATCAAGAGAGTCATCTTTTTCCAAAAAATATGTGTCAGGAAATAAATAGCCTTCTAATTTCACTTTATAGTTGGAATTATTCAAATCATCTACATTTAAGAAAGAATAATCCTTTGCGAGCGTTTGAATATAAGAAATATCATTCCATTGATTTAAAATTTCTTCTGAAGAATACTTTCCATCATATAAATTTGATATTTCAGCCGCAATCTCTTTAGCCCATTTGCCTTCCGGTATTTTTAAGACAAGAGCATCTTTCTTTAGTTTTGTACTATCTTGAATGGTAGACAAAATATCTTTTACGCTCATGCCATTATCCAATTCAAAAGTACCTGCCACAAAGTTTGTGTTGTGACTTGCCTTGGCATAAAGCTTGGCAACACTCGCATTTGCGATCAGATTCTCTTTTTTCAAGTTCTCTAAAACTGAATCAAATGATTCATTGTTTTCAATGGTAAACACTACTTCCTTATCCCCGTTGCCCGTACTTGATAGTCCTGTCTTTACGACAAAAATCGAACCAAGACCGGTGATAATTAAAAGACATACAACAACTAATAGAACAACTCTTACAGAATTGACTTTTCGCCTAGTCGGCATTTTCCTCATCCTCAACAAACGTGTTGATTACTTCTTCTACCATTTCCCATTCGGCTTCGCTTTCAATAGGAATCAACTGACCTTTGTCGTCATAGCGAGATGCGAACACTTCGCCCTCATCATTGTCTGGATCTTGGAAAACCACATATTGGCATCCCGTTTCATCACTGTCAAAAGTGAATAAGATGGTCATCTTTTTTTCATTTCCATCTTCATCATATACATATAAACTATTTGAATCTAACATAAATATACTTTTCCTTTCAAAAATAAAGGAGGATCTAGAATCCCCCGTTTTGTCTGTCCAAAAAACTCTGTAAAATTTGAACGGCAGCCATCTGATCAATTACTTTTTTACGTTTCTTACGAGAAACATCCCCCTGTAGTAAGATTTTTTCGGCCGCAACCGTTGTAAGTCGCTCATCCCATAGATGAACTGTAATACCCGAAGACTCTAATTTCTTGGCAAATTCACAAGATATTTCACCACGAATTCCGATATCTCCATTCATGTGCTTTGGCAAGCCTAAAACTACTTCTTTGACTTTATTTTCTTTTAATAGCTTTAAAACTTCTTCTAAACAAGCATCATAATCATCCGATTCAAAACGCACAGTCGTTAAAGCTCGACACGTAATATGAAGCGCATCACAAATCGATACACCACATGTTTTTGAACCAAGATCTAAACCAATGATACGATCCATTATTTCTCTAAATACGCGCGTACAAGTTCTTCAATGATTTCATAACGTTCAATCTTTTGAATCAAGTTACGAGCATTCTTGTGAGAAGAAATATACGCAGGGTCGTTACTGATCAAATAACCAGCAATCTGATTTTCTGAATTATAACCACGTTCTTCCAAAGCATCACTTACTTCACGAAGAATCATCTTGATATTTTCACGACGAATCTCTTCCGTAGTAAATGTCATTGTTTCGGTAATGTCTTTCATAATTTCACACTCCTTAACACGTTTTTATTATATATGAATCCAATTCAAAAAGAAAGCGATTTAATAGAAAAATGGGGTGTTATACACCCCAGATACAATACAGACAATCACTTTTTTGCTGAATATCCTCTAAGATAAAGATCCATTTAGCACAAGATGTAAGATTTTGTTCTCGATTCTTTACTTCAATAATAGTCTCAATGGACATCTGCAGCATTCTTCTTTCAAAATCTTCGTACGATTTATTTTGTACGTCTAATCCAAACATTTCATACATCATTGAAAATTCATTATCTTTTACTACATTCAAATCCACTATGATCTTACGCATAGCTTAAGCCTCTTCAAATTGCGCATTATATAACTTCGTATAGAAGCCATTACGCTTCATCAATTCATCATGGCTTCCCACTTCCACAATGTCACCATGATCCATAACGATAATATTATCCGCATCACGAATCGTAGATAGGCGGTGCGCAATCACAAAGCTTGTACGCCCCTTCATCAACTCATCCATTCCCTTTTGAATCAAGACTTCTGTACGTGTATCCACACTGCTTGTCGCCTCATCCAAAATCAAGATTTTAGGATCTGCCAAGAAGGCACGGGCAATCGTTAATAATTGTCGTTGTCCTTGACTAATATTACTAGAAGCTTCATTTAGTACGGTATCATAACCATAATCTAATGTACGAATAAAGTGATCGACATGCGCAGCTTTAGCAGCTTTCATGACCTCTTCATCGGTTGCGTTGGGTCTGCCAAATCGTAAGTTTTCTAAAATGCTTCCCTCAAACAGCCAAGCATCCTGTAATACCATACCCACCATATTACGTAAACCGCTTCTTGTATAGTCTGTAATATTATGGCCATCAATATAAATAGTGCCTGCATTTAATTCATAAAAACGCATCAATAATTTTACAATCGTTGTTTTACCTGCACCTGTAGGACCTACAATAGCGATTGTTTGGCCTGGCTTGACATACATAGAAAAATCGTTGATGATAATCTTACTTGGATCATATCCAAAACATACATTCTCAAAAATTACTTGGCCTTGCACTTCTTCGAATACAACTGGATTTTGTACTTCAGCAACTTCTTCTTCACTCGCCAAGAATTCAAAGACACGTTCTGCAGCTGCTGCCGTACTCTGTAACATATTCATAGATTGTGAGATTTGTGAGATTGGTTGCGTAAAGTTACGTGTATACGTAATAAACGATTGAATATCTCCCACGGCAATTTCACCATGAACCGTTAAATAACCGCCTAGAATACATACGCCGACATAGCCAATATTTCCAATTAAATTTGTTAATGGCATCATTAAACCAGACAAGAATTGGGATTTCCATGCGCTTGTATACAATTGATTATTATAGTCTTTAAACGATTTTAAAGACTCTTCTTCCCCATTAAAAGCTTTCACAATTGTATGTGCTGCATACATCTCTTCAATATGTCCATTGACTAAGCCTAATGATTTTTGTTGTGCCTTAAAGTAACGTTGACTCTTTTTCACAACTACCATCACTAGAATCATACTGAGTGGAATCACAACAAGAGCCATTAATGTCATTTTCCAAGAAATACTTAACATCATCACTAGAAAGCCAATAATTTGTACAATGCTCGATACCATCGTGGATAAAGATTGGTTTAAAGATTGAACTAGAGTATCTACATCATTGGTAAAGCGAGATAGAATGTCTCCATGACTATTTTTATCAAAGTAAGATAGTGGAAGTTTATCAATCTTTTGATTCATTTCCTTACGAAGCTGATATCCCATTTTATTGGAAACGCCACTCATCAACCAGCCTTGAATATACGAGAAGGCCGTACTCATGGCATAGATAGCTAATAATAAGGCACACGTCTTTTTGATCGCATCAAAATCAATGCCACCCTTGCCTTGTACTTTATTCATAAAGCCTTCGGCTATTTCTGTAATAATATTTCCTTGAATCTTAGGTCCAATGACCATAATACATACAGAGACAACGGCACAAAGAATTCCAATTAGAAAAGTAAATTTAAAAGGTTTGATATAATTGAACAACTTCTTCATTGTACCTTTGAAATCTTTTGCCTTTTCGCCGCCACCACGCATACCATGGCCCATTGGTCCTCTTGGACGATTGCTTTGTTTCTGATTAGACATTGGCAAGTTCCTCCTTTGTCAACTGGCTCGATGCAATTTGTTGATACACATCACAAGATTCCATCAATTCAGCATGTGTTCCTTTTCCAACCATTTTCCCTTCATCCAGTACAATGATTTGATCGGCATGTAAAATACTTGAAATACGTTGGGCTACAAGGAGTACCGTACTCTTCGTTTCTTTACAAGACTTCGCCAAAGCTTCTCTAAGTTTGGCATCCGTTTTAAAGTCTAATGCACTAAAGCTATCATCAAAAATATAGATTTCAGGCTTACGCACAATGGCACGTGCAATCGATAGTCTTTGTCTTTGTCCTCCCGATACGTTTGTGCCACCCTGACTGATTTCACAGTGGATGCCTTCTGGTTTTTTTGAAACAAACTCCGTACTTTGAGAAATCGATAAAGCAGACTCAATGTCTTTTGCATTGGCATCTTTCTTTGAATATAATAAGTTGGATTCAATATCTCCTGATAGTAACATACCTTTTTGTGGAACATAGCCAATGCGACTTCTTAAATCCTCTTGTTTGACATCTCGAATATCAACACCATCCACACAAATAGATCCACTTGTCACATCATAGAATCTTGGTACTAAGTTGATCAATGTCGACTTACCAGATCCTGTACTTCCAATAAAGGCAGTCGTTTCTCCTGGTTTTGTTTCAAAGTTAATATTGCTTAAAACATCTTCATCAGCTCCTGGATATCGAAAAGATACGTTTTTAAAGGATACAACACCTCGCATATTAGATGAGAAATCTTTCGTATTCTCTTTATCTTTTACTGTAATATCACTACTTAATACTTCATGAATACGTAAAGCACTGACATTGGCACGAGGAAGCATAATCGCAACCATGGTGATCATTAAGAAGGCCATAATAACTTGCATCGCATACTGCATAAAGGCCATGATACTACCAACTTGAATGATGCCGGCATCGACTTGTTTGGATCCAAACCATAGAATCATAAGTGTGGTACCGTTCATTAAAAACATCATGATCGGCATCATAAATGCCATAACTCGTGTTGTAAATAAAGAAATAGAAGTAATATCTTTATTGGCTTGATCAAATTTAGCTTCTTCAATCTTTTCATTATTAAAGGCACGAATCACTAACATTCCATCTAACAATTCTCGTACAACGCTATTCATCTTATCGATCATTTTCTGCATGATCTTAAATTTTGGCATGACAATCATAAAAATCACAAATACAACGCTTAAAATGATCACTACACATAAAGCTAGAATCCAAGTCATATTCGCTCCAGATTCAATGACGTGTAGAATGGCTCCAACACCAATAATAGGTGCATACATGACAATTCTTAAAAACATTGCCACCGTCATTTGTAGTTGTTGAATATCATTTGTGGTACGTGTAATCAAACTGGATGTACTAAAAGTATTTAGATTCTCATTGGAAAAATACGTCACTTTTTCAAATACGGCTTCACGCAAATCTTTAGAAAAGCCTGCCGCAATACGACTCGCCAAGAATCCGACTAATATCGCACATACAGCACTGCCTAGGGCATAACCTAACATCTTAAGTCCTGAAAAGATAATATAGTCTTGTTGAATCTTTTCCATATCCATACCTAGATCACTATATTCCTTCTTTAAAAATTGTGAGCTCATGCTTGTTACTGTCGAATCTCCGAGTTTAGAAATCTCGGATTTTGCCACTTTTCTATATGTATCTATACCATTCATTATCAGTAGTTGAGGAATTTGTACATTGCTTTCTTTAGCATCCTTACTCACTTCTACCATTGTCATTTGAAGTAGGGTCAAAGTGGAAGAAAGCTTCTCTTCCTTTTCTTCACTAAGATCTTTTAATAGATATACATTCTCTGTTTTCAAGCCTGGAATTCTCGTTTTCTCTTCCTTAGTTGCCTTACTTGGAGTAACTAGCTTATAAGAAGATGTCATTAAATCTTTTTCTGAATCGGTTGCGAACATTACATACGAATTGAATGTACTTTCACGAACCTGTTCATAGACACCACTTTCAATACCTCCATTTTGAATGCCTGTATTGACAATATTTTGCATATAATCCGGCATTGTTAGTTCACAGGTTGCCTGTCCAAACAATAAACCAAGTGTAAGGCCAATGGATAGCCAATATGGTTTTAAATATTTCATAATCTTTGTCATTCTTTATTTTCCTCCATATAATAAGCTGTCTTTTTTAAAATATCTCTTAAATGCGCACAGTCAGATGTCCCCAGATAATCTAAATATGAATAAACATTAGCCATATGGGAGTTCATACGCTTTTGAAACATGTCGATTGCCTCTGGAACAATTTGAATATAGACCGTTCTACGATCTGTATTCGAATGCACCCTTTGAAGCAGACCCTTCTTTTCAAATCCAGCAATCATCTGTGATACTGCAGCTGGAGAAACACCGAGAACATTTGCCACTTCACTCATTGTGATCTGATGATTCTCTGCTTTATAAATCGTTTTAAACAACATCACATCTTTGATTCTTGGCCCATCTTTGCAATGACGGTTATTTCGAACATAGTTCGTGACTTTATATGTTAGATCAAACAATAAATCTAGTACTTCATCTTGAACTTCCATACGAACCTCCAATTTATTTAAGTTACTTAACTATATATCTACTTAACTATTTAGTCAATAAAAAAGTTAGAAATCCTTCACCGACCAAAGTTGCGATTTCTACCCGTCCTCTTAGACAATATTATGACACTGAAAATCACCAACGACTTCAACCTGATTTTGAATAAAGATGATTATCAAGCTTTTGTTAATG
>NZ_JAHQVB010000180.1 GCF_019052655.1 Holdemanella porci | reverse complement strand
ATGAAATCACATGAATAAATCAAAAGACAAAATTATGAAGGAGTTTTTAGAAAACAATGCCTATTTTGTCGACTTCTTTAATGCGTACTTCTTTGATGGAGAAAGAGTTCTTAAACCTGAAAACTGTATGGAACTTGATTCAGAGATGAATGATTCGAATATGGATCTAGAAAAGCATGTGGATGTGATTCGTAAGTACAATGATGGAAATCTTTATAGTGCATTCATTATTGAAAATCAAAGTTGTGTAGATCCTTCAATGGTTGTAAGAGCGGCCGTATATGAATATGTAGCTTATGAGCGAATGTTAAAGAAGTCAAAGAAGAATAAGGCTAAAGAAAAACTACCTATGGTAAACATTCTGGTATTCTATACAGGTGAAAGGCCTTGGAATGCAGCTAGTAAGCTATCAGAACTTGTAGAGGTGGATGAAAGGTTTACAGCTTGTTTCCATGACT
>NZ_JAHQVB010000063.1 GCF_019052655.1 Holdemanella porci | reverse complement strand
GGTCACAAATTTTATCTGGATGACCTTCAGTAACACTTTCACTTGTAAAAATATAATTTTTCATATTCTTCATCACCTCTTCTCAAATTTGTGACTTCATTATGAATCTAAATAAAAACACTGTAAATATACCCATGTTTACTAACCTTCAAAATTAAAAGTATACAAAATCATTTTTTTATCCAGCCGTTATTACATACTTCTATTTCATAATTTTGATCATTGTCGTCTTTCTCGTTTTCCTGATTCTTCTCATTTTCTGTTTCTTCATTAATATTGGTATTTTCTTCTGCATAAACCTGGATTGGGAACATAAGTAAAACCAATATTCCTATTAAAAATATTTTTTTCATTTTTCTCTCTCCTTTGATTTTAATTATACGAACACCTATCCTAAATTAAACTCTCGTACGTTTACTAACTTTGTAATTGCTACACTTTAGATGAGTACTTATACCCGTCTTTAATGTGCGCTAATCCAATTAATGAGTATATAAAGAGTTTTAAAATATTAAAATTATAATATGAAGAATAATGTTAAAAAATTACGTTTAGAACATAAAATGAAACAAGAGGACATTGGTGAATTAATAAGTAAATCTCAGCAGTCAGTTAGTAGATTAGAAAATGAGCAAAGAGACATTGATATTTATGAATTATGTCTTCTAGCTGATTACTTTGATGTTTCTACAGATTTTATATTAGGACGAACTAGCATAAGAAGCACTCCTGAATCCTCTAATATATATGAGAAGCTCATAATTGATAATTATAGTATTTTAAAAGGGCTTAACGATTTAGAACTAGATGAAAAAGCAATCATTTCAACCATACTCGCTAATTGTGTAAATTTAGTAAACTTATTAAAAAAATAAAACAAGAAATACACATCACTTTATGTTACTATTAATCCACTGAGGTGATGCTTTTATGCCATATAAACATAAAATTCCAATTTATACAGAAAATTTAAATTTGACAGGTGCATATTTTAGACATCAAAGAATTATTGATGGACTTTCATTAACATACGTTGCCGATGCAATTTCTATGAATAAAGGTTTTTTAAGTGATTTGGAAAACGGGAAAAGAAATTTTCCTGATGGAACCATTAATCAATTAAATGATTTTTATAACTTAAAATTCGATGATTCTCTTAAATTTTACATAGAATTAGAAAATAATATTGATGAAATATTTTACGCTCTATGTAATTCCAATACTTTTAAAGAGAAACAATTACTGGAATTAATTTTAAGTAAACGAGACATATATGAAAATAGCAGTGGATTTTTTTTATTTAATCTTTTAAATCTTTTTTATCTAATACGATTTAATTGTAATGAAACCTTTATTAATGATGCAAAAAAATTAATCGAGTCTAATTTAGATGCCATTAATTCCAAAGATTTATCAATCTTTTATTGTATTTTAGGTATTTATTATAAAAGAAATCCATCTACAAATTTTGTGGCTGAAAAGTACTTTAAAAAATGTTTGTCTTTATCTTCAAATATTCCTGACATCGCTGCACTTTGCACATTTGAACTAATTAGTATATATGCTGAAACAAACAGATCTGCGTTAGCATATACATATTGCGAAAAATCCAGAAGCATTTTCAATCGATTACAAAACTATACAACAATGTTTTTTATTGATTTTTTTCAATGTAATTGTTTAACAAACTTAGGACTCTATGAAAGCTCAATTCAAAAGCTAACAGAATTACTAAACAATATTGACCAATCGAGTAATAAATATATTTCAACCATGTATCATAGTTTAGCTTGGTGCTATCTATTAAACTGTCAATACAGTGAATGTATAAAATACACAAATCTAGCAATTGAAAACAAAGATCCATCTTGTGATTTATGTTATTTCATACCCTATTCATATTACAAACAGAAGGAGTATCTAAAATGTTTAGATTATATAGAATCTCATTTAGAATATGCAGACGATTTTTACAAGCCTTTTTTGCAATCTATAAGTGCTCGTATTCAAAAACAATATATTGATTTTGAAAAAAATATCATTTTGTATTATCAGTCACTCTTGCAGAACAATGTGTACGAAGGTATTCCACTTATTCAAAACTTTATTTTGGATTACTATACAGAAACCAACAATAAAGATATGATGATCAAAATCCTTATTGACATCAAATCATTTAACGATAAAGATTTAACATTAAAAAGTTCTACACTCTTTGTTGATTCATCACGTTAAGAAAACAGCACTTATTTATCACTAATTAAAGCTTGGGTAAAACATCATTTACTCAAGCTCTTTGTTTATCTAAATTCCTTTTTTGTTCTAACTGTTTATTATATTCTCTATACCTTGTTGAACGTTTTCTTATATAGTCTAGACTCTTGATCTGACTTCTTAATTCTTTAATATCCGGCGTTAATGCTTTTGCTTCTTTGGATAGTTTTGCCTTGGCAATTAGATCCTTTTCTTTGTAGGATTTGGAATACAAATACTTTCTTTGTACCAGTAATTCATTCATCTGTTTATCTAGTAAGTCTACATAGGATTCTAGTTTTTCTAATGTATCAATATCATTTTTTGCCGTAATGGTTGTTGCATTTGTGATAAGATCTAGCTTTCTACATTCTTTTCGCATTTCTTTTGAAAGCTTTATTTTTGTTGCAGAATAATTCGGAAGAATACCTAATAACACTTGAAATTTGACTACTTCTTTCATAAAACTTTTAAACATTCCACTTTTATATTGTCCATAAATACGATCTGCATCTTTTTGTTTGTAAACAATCTTTAATGGAACATATCTAACTTCTTCTTTTTCTATTCTCTGTTCAATACAATCCAAAGAATATCTTTGTCCCAGCAACAACAATGGTATTGGCTTATCATAATTAGGATGAACTACGCAGTCCAGTCCTTCCACTTCTTCAAATGAATATCCTTCCAGTTTCATGTCCTGAACAAAATCTTTGACTGTAAATGCACGTATACAAGCAGCATCTATGTCTTTTTTTATTTCTCGAATATAGCTCCTAGCCGAATAATACTGACTTCTAGATTGTCCTTTTCCTTGTGGTTTTTCCACTATACTCAATCCGTATTCTTTACATATTTCATCAGATACTTCTCTTAACTGGTAAATATCTTTCATCGAATTATGATATCTTTTACCATCAACAATCGATATTGGATTCAATACAATATGATTATGCAGATGGTCCTTATCCAAATGTGTGCATACGACAAACTGATATTTATCTCCATATAATCGTGTTGCGGTTTCAACACCAATTTCATGAACTGTATCTGCATTTGTTTCGTGTGGCTTAAATGATTGTATCGCATGATACGCAATAATATTTGATGTATCGTGAAAGGCTTCTTTTAAATTCATCATACTTGTAAATGGATCATTGCCAGAACAGTTCACGCAAGTCATATATTTCTGATTTTCTGTAGCTTCATTTCTTGAAACATACGATCCAAGTTTATCGATTGTCTTATCTTCGTTAGATACATATTCAAGAACATGATCCAATCGATTTTTAACGCTCCAGATTTTAGTTGTTGCCATTTGAATTTCCTTTAATTTGATCATTAAGATTCTTCAAAACCTGATTGAGCAACGTCTGATTTTTAATGATCTCATCCTTCAAAATAGACTCATTACTATTTAATTTTCTTGCGATCTGATTTAGATTTGTTCCCACATGATTTACTTCATTTATTAATTTAAAATAATCCACATTCAATCTTTCCTGAATCTTTTTATTCAGAATCGAAGATAAGATATACTCCTGTTTGGATAATCCAGACCTTTCAATCTTACTCAAAACTTTAGTATATTCATCCCCATTCAAACGCACCGTCATTCGATGTTCTCGTTTTCGCGTCATATTTGATGACCTCCCTTCTGTATATGGGTGACCATATGCGTTGCTTGCTAATACATTTTCCTTATTATTCTGCCAAATAATTTATGACGATATGACGATTGGAAGGGTATATCCCCAAAACCGTCACACCGTCATTGTCAAAGTGCTTCATCTCCTAAATAAGTCATTTTCATTTGCCTCGCTTTACTGGTTCTAGGCAAAACTTCATAATAAATATTTGAATCTTTCAATAAGTCAATATTCTTCTTCAACAATGTTTGTAGTCCTTTACCACGTATATTTAATTTCAACTTTGAACACAACGCATCATGCGAACCTATATAGTTTTTATTTTCAACAATATAGTTGATAACTTTACTTAAATTATCGTCAATCTGTTCATCAAACTCATCTTCAGAAACTACCAGCATACAATTTTCATTCTGGACAAGTGTTATTTCATCATCCGGAATATCTTTGCCTTGTATTGAAAGTTGTCTTGAATTTGAGATGTGACTCCTTTTATACATTACCAATATACTGTCTGCTCCTGCTGTCAATCCTCTTGATCCATAGATTGCATCGAACGGTTGATCCACATTAATTTCTTTACGAAGATGTGTTACAAGTACAATCACTATATTATATTGAAAGGCTAGTTCATGATAAGATGATACTTCTTTGTATTCTGTTTCATAATCTCGATCTATACTTTTTCGAATCTTGGCAAATGTATCGATAACAACTAATCTTAAATCTGGATTAATTTCTTTTTCCTGCTGTATACGTGTATTTAAATCAAACTCTGAATTTGATTTTAGTACATCAATCACAAATTGATCATTTGGCTTTATTCCCATTCTCTTTAGTCTTTTTTGAATCATTGTCTTATGATCTTCAAAAGCCAAATACAATGCAGAACCTTGTACAACTTTTCTACCTAAAAAGTTTGTTCCATTTACAATTGAATCTGCCAGCTGTATACAAAAGAATGTCTTACCTGTTTTCTGCGGAGCTCCTAATATAGCAACGCCAACTGATAGCATGTTTTCCACAATTTCAAGTGACTCATCCTCCTGTGCATTAATCAATTCACATGCTGTGTAACGATTCGTACATGTTACTTCATTTTTTATTGTCAAATTCCCCTTTTCATATCGCATAGAACTCTTACATAAACGCTCTATCTCGCTCTGCTTCAAGGGAGGATAACACTTCTTCTCGTTTTCAATAGAAATTGCTGAACAAATAGCATCATCATCTAATCCTTTGGACTGTAAAGAACATGCCATCCGAAACAAATAATCGTTGCGTTGACCCTCTAAATATTGACCTGATGAAATGATTTTTCTTTGTTTTGTTTGAACATAGCCTTCCATAAATGAATAGACAGACTCTGTTGCCTGGGCAATAGGAACATTATTTTTGATCTCATAAAATTTTCCATTTATACAACTTCCTGGACCAACTACATACCCATTTTCTCCACGAATGTCAATTTCCTCATGGACTCGGACACGACATTTCACTAATCGGTCCACCCTATAATAAAAATGATATCCGCCTGACGGAGTTTGAACCGTAAAAGTATTTGGAAATTCTTTTAATTTTTCTAGAATCAGCTTCTTACCCTCTTCTGAATTTTTCACATCCACATCAATCACCGCAAGTCCATTCCCCGTACGTATTGCTAGATTGCAATTTGTGTTTTCAAACCATTTCCTAATTTGATTCACATCTGTTGTCGCTTCATTTTTCCATGAAGATAGAATTTGTTCACTTTTAGAGTTGTAACTTAAAGGAAAAACCTTTACATTATTATTAGCAAAAGCTAAAGCATTTTCTAATTGAGTTTTCATTGGCGTGACACCTCAGTTGGCTTTACTTTTGTTTTTTTATTTCCATTAAACGCCATTAACATTTCCTTTATCCACAATAACATTTCTTTATCATCACAAGTTTCTATTTTATAATCTAATTCTCTTTTTATAGAACGAATTACGAAAGGACTGGGTTCAACAATAATTTCCTTATTTAAAATTGAATTTATAATGTAATCCTGCTTTGAAATACCAGCTAAAGCTACTTTCCTATTCAGCATTTTACTTTCTTCTGGCGACATACGAAAGGATATAAGCTTGTTTCTAAACCTTCCCTTTTGATCAAGAACTTTTTTGCTCATTACTTTTCCCCTCTTTCCAAATCACTTAATGTATTAGCCATCTCTTTTCCCTTCTCTGCATATGCATGTGCATATTTAAAAGTAATTCTTTCCGCAGAATGACCTGCACGACTACCCACATCTTTTGCCGAATATCCATTTTCTATCAACATCGTAATATGAGAATGTCTTAAATCATGAATTCGAATCACTTTAACCCCACTGAGTTTGCACCCTCTCAACATTTCATGATGCAAATAAGACTTGCTAACCGGAAATAAAAGGTCATCTTCATTTACTTTATACAAATGATCCATATAGTTTTTTAATTCATCACACAAAAAATCAGGTAAATCTATTGTGCGAATACTCGTCTCTGTTTTAGGATCTGTAATCACTGTTTCTCCTTCTATTATTTGAAGGGATTTATCAATTTGGATTGTTTGATTCACTAAATCAATATCCTTCTTTGTCAAAGCACGCAGTTCACCTAAGCGAAGTCCACACCAGAACAAAACCTCAAAACAAATGTAGCTTAACGTTTTATCTGATACTGCATCAACAAACTTACGATATTCATCAAGCGTCCAAAATTGTTGTTCCTTTTTCGTTTTTACCTTGAAACACCCTGTCTGTGCTGCTGCATTTGTTCTTAAGCCATAATACTTGCAAGCATGATTTAATATAGCACTCAACTGTGCATGCATCTTAATCAGAGTATCTCCTGCATATGATTTACCATTCTTTTTTTTGCCATCCAACATCTGATTCTGCCACCTCATGACTTCCTTAGGTGTAATATCACATAATCGAAGTTCATCAAAGTAAGGACGTATTTTGATTTCAATAATGTTTTTCTTAGTGATCATTGTATTCTTACGCACTCGCTTTTCCATATCTTCATAGTAAATAGGGATGAAATCCTTGAAAAGCATTTTCTGATTATCCGATATTTTCGATACAAAAGACAGTTCATATTCAAGAGCTTCTCTTTTTGTCTGAAATCCACGCTTAAACAATCTCTTTTTTGAACCATCCCAATCTGTATACCGCTTTGAAACATACCAGGTGCTCTTATTCTTATCCTTGTAAACTGCCATGTACCATATTCCCTCCATACAATCGCTCATTAAAATAAACCCGATTAATTTTTCCGGAAATTGTCAGATACCCCTCTTTTTCCATCTCTCGATTTAGTTTTTGAATAATCTTATAAGCAAATGCTTTTGAAGTACCCAAACAATCCGCTACCTCCTGTGCCGTCATAAATACTGTTTCTGTCATTTTTTTATTCCTCCTTTTTATATAACGTAAACTATTATGCTTACTACATATACAGTATAGTAAACATTTATGATTACGTCAATTAGTTTATGTAACTTTTTTTGTTTACTGTAAACTCGTTTATTTTCTATCCATTTTATCTATGTTATAATTCTTAATAGATATAAGACGGAGGTAACATAAAAATGGACATTGGGGAAAGAATAAGATTTGTCCGTCAATTTAGAGGTTTAACACAAACCGAACTAGCCGAAAAATCCGGGCTTTCAGCAGATGAAAATGGAAGAATTCGTATTTCACAATATGAGAACGGAACCAGAGTTCCACGTAAAGACATGTTAGAAAAAATAAGTAAGGCGCTACATATCAATTCTATGTATTTAAATATGGACGATCATACCGAAGCACTTGATTTTGTTTTTACATTACTCGACTGGGACAGAACAACTGATTTCATTATAAAAAAAGAAACAATAGATAATGAAAACCATTATTTAATTGATTTGAACACAAATCTTTTTGATGATTTTTTAGAAGCCTGGATACAAAAAAAAGCCGATCTAAAAAACGGTAAGATCAGCAACGATGAATATATTGAGTGGACAATTAATTATCCAACTGAAAAATAGCATTGATAAAAAGTGTCTTATATAAGGCACTTTTATTCATGTTGTCTCTTTTTAAATTTGATTCTTTATATTTCCAAATCATTTATGTATATTATGTACTCATTTTGGAGTCACTGTGAGTACACGCTTTTGGATTTCTAGAACTTTTATAAACAGAATAATCAAAAAAGGTATCCAAGACTCCGTTGTTTAAAGACGGAGAGGGATACCGATTTGAATATATACACAAGCAGTATACTTGTGTCAATTCCTACTATGACAATATATAGACCTATAGCTGTATAATTCTATCACATGAATTTGCAACGGTCATATCGTGAGTTACAATGACTATCGTTTTTCTTTGCTAATTGATTTCACGTAAAAGTTGCAACACTTCATCTCTATTCTTAGAATCTAATGTCCCTGTTGGCTCATCAGCTAAAATAATTTCACTTGGCTTTATCATAGCTCTTGCCAAAGCCACACGCTGTTGTTCTCCACCTGAAATCTCAAATATTTTTAACTCATTATACTCACTTAAGCCAACTTTATTCAAACTATTTCTGTTTTTGCAAACAAAATCGGACCAAATCCAGCCATTGAAGCAAGAGCCGACATCATAGAATGGAGATATAAGTTTGAAAATGGAAGAGTATATAAACGACGTTATAATTACACTAAACAAAAATGGATTGGAGATTGGATTCCAGCATAAACCACTGACTCTTATAGATAAATCAATATGCGTGGTTTCTTATACAGTGTTCTGAAATTAGAACAAAGCAAGACTAGCAGCAAACCAATAGTTAGAAGAGATGAAGTACAAGAATCACAAAAATAGTTACACCACAGACTAAAATTGAGATATAAAATACACATTCAATTTCTCATCAGGAACATACTCTCTATATTATTGGTATCAATTTGGTAGCAAAGCAACCTATAAATACACAAAAAGTGCCTTATATAAGGCGCTTTTATTCATTTTATCTCTACTCAAACTCGCAAAGTTCTATTTGCTTTGTAGTTCTTCCCCGTTATTTCAGCTTTAGAACAGTTCGTTTTTGAACTGTTTTGCATATATTCTCTACCTTTTCATTTAATTCTATTGTCATTTTATTGTCAGCAATATGCTATATATCAAAATCAACTAATAGTCTTAAATGCTATAATACTTATACAACATTTCAATTCCCCTACAGTCAGGAAGTTGTAGAGAACAATATCTTATTACCCTACCTTGGCTTGCCTATAAAATAGGCCACCTTTGATAAGTAATAAAAGGAACATTACTGTTGTCGCATATGGTTCTTTCGCCATAGCCAAAAACAAAACAGCAATTATACTGATTCCTACAGATAAGTCAGTAATCATCTTTTTTCCCTTTTCGAGTTTGAAATAGATCATCAGCATTTTCACGATTCCTATTGTCGCTAAACTGATATACAATGCCCAATATATTTTGATAATGAGAGTATTGTTATTTACATACCCAAGGAGATTTACCGAGTAAATATAACTATTAATTGGCTTGGGATATAGCGGCAGAAATATCAACATCAGAGAAAGCAAGTCAACAATCCCCAATAATAAGTCGCATAAACTATTGAGATTTGATTTGTTTTCTTTTTCTGCTATGAAAATCAATTGATCTCCAGATAACAAATCATCAATGGATACAGAAAAATATCTAGATATTTCTTTTAACGAATCTATACTTGGGTACCCTCTTCCAGATTCCCATTTTGAAATAGCAGTTCTAGAAACAAATAATGCCTCGGCTAATTCTTCTTGTGTCAAACCTCGGATTTTTCTTAATTCCTGAAGTTTTTCATGAAATTCCAAAATCTGCACCTCCCATTCCAATTCTATTTTTCCTTTATTACCAACATAACTGTCGCTTTATAAATCAAAACCAATCCGGTACTTAGTAGTACACCGCCTACGATATCCGTGAACCAATGCACTCCGGCAATCAATCTCCCAATCACCATGAATCCCGAAAAAGCTAGTGATACAATTGTTATGATTCTTTTCGCCACATCACCAGACAACCTGCGCTGGATTTGTTCAATAAAAACTGGCATCACACTCAATACCAATAATGTAGTTGAAGATGGATAAGATGCCTCCATTCTTCCTTCTATTAAAATTGGTCTGTAATTGATTGGTATAATTTCGAAAATCACATATGCCAAGATCACAACAGCAAAATATACCCCTAAGATCATAATATCTGCATCAACCTTGAAAATACTTCTTCTTTTAATCAACTGAATCAACCCAACACCCGCGAAAACCAAACATACAACGATAGGTACCAGGCCCATCCAATCAGTAATTGTATAAATCACCTTATTCACCCCTATCAAATGGTGAAACCAGCAATTGAATGTTGCAAATCCAATACTGGTTTCATTTTGACCAACAGATTGCACATCCACCATCTGAATCAGCGCTGTCCATAACACAAACATTGCAAGGAATACACTTCCAAGTAATAAACATCTTTTTTCGTTCTTTTTCATCATTTTACATCCTTTCTGATTTGGTTTGTCTTTCTAACACCTTCACCTTATCCAAAAGCATAAAACAATGAAAGAAACGTTCTTTCACATATGTGACACGATTCGTGTCACTCCCTCAAATGCTTATTTTTCAATATATTCTTCTGATTTTCTATCGCTGCAAATTCAAATATGTTGCTTACATTATACTTCATCAAAAAAAGAAATGGAAGTTTTTTGTGCTAGAGTTTCTGCTTACATCTTGTAACGCACATTTCCACAAATTCTATTTTACCTTTCCTTGTATCACATTACTTATAGAGCATTCACCTAATTCTCAAAGGCCTGCCAAAGCTATTTTCTCTCTTCGCCTATATAAATCTATTCTCTCTGATTTACAATTCCAAAAAACAATGTCTAGACTTTGCTTTTTTAGCATAAATTTTATTTCTTCATCCCTTTATCTCCCCTCTCTATCTATACGTCTCTTCTTGATTTTTTGCTTTGCATTTGCCTGTTCCAAATGCTTTGCCACTTCTATCGCTTCCTTGACCTTATTTTCTCCCAAAACAGTTACAACCCGATCCATATCATATGCCACATTCAACAAAGCTACATTCTCTTTCTTTATAACAGATACTTCCTCTCGCAACCGTTCTACACGATTTTCAAGATCCATATTTCGATCGGATAGCTTTCGATTTCTGTCTTTTAACTCCAAATACTTGCTATATAATGACTGTATCATGTTTGCAACTTTTTTCAATAGAGGGAATATCCTCTTTCGATAAGATTTTGCTGACTCTAAAGTTCCAGCTTCTGGCAACCATTCTTCCGGGTAATATCCATACTCACGTGCATGCAAGTCAACAAGTCCAGCTTTTGAATTTAGTGCAGAAAATCGTTTCTCTAAAACTTCTGTCTTTTTAATTACTGCATCTCTCTCTTTTTCTATCTGTTCTTTTTCCTTTTGGATTTCATCCACACATTCACTGATATCATGTAAATCATGCTCCAATAAATTCTTATGTTCCGTTAATTCTTCTACTTCCTGTTCTCGAACCTTTGGTACTACGTCAAGAAAAAGGACTCATAAAATAGATAAATTTTAAATTCTAATG
>NZ_JAHQVB010000062.1 GCF_019052655.1 Holdemanella porci | reverse complement strand
TGTTACGAGTATCTTGTACTTTATTGTCTCTAAAATAAAACAGTTGATAATCGGTAATTGATTATCAACTATAAGCACGACTGCCTGTCGTACAGAAAAGCTTGAGCATGTGCCCAAGCTTATAGTACTTGCGATAAAAATTTGATAGTTCTTGGATTTTGTGGATGTTCAAAGATATCTTCTGGAGTTCCTTGTTCTTGAATAATACCTTCATCCATAAATAATACGCGATCACTTGTTTCACGAGCAAATCCCATTTCGTGTGTTACGATCACAATTGTCATTCCTTGATCCGCCAATTCTTTAATGACTTCTAGTACACCTTTTACCATTTCTGGATCTAATGCACTTGTTGGTTCGTCACATAAAATTACATCTGGATGCATAGCTAGAGCACGAACAATAGCTAGACGCTGTTTTTGTCCACCAGATAATTTTCTTGGATATTCATCCTTCTTATCTTCCAAGCCTACTTTTTTAAGCAATTCAATTGCTTCTTTTTCAGCTTGGGCCTTTGGTGTTTTAAGTTCTAGAATTGGTGTGATGGTAATATTTTCTAAAACTGTTAAATGTGGAAATACATTAAAGTGTTGGAAGATCATTCCAATCTTTTTACGATGTGTATCAATATCAACATTTTCAGCTGCAATATCTATACCTTCGAAAATAATTTGTCCACTAGATGGTTTTTCTAATAAGTTAAGACAACGTAAGAAAGTAGATTTTCCTGAACCACTAGGTCCAATAATACTAACAACTTCTCCTTGATGGATTGTTTGATCAATTCCTTTTAATACTTCAAGATCTCCAAAATTTTTATGTAAGTCTTTTACAACAATTAGTTCCTTAGTCACTGACACTCAACTTCCCTTCCATATATTTAATTAATTTTGATAATGAATATGTAACAATAAAGTAGATCAAACCAACAATTACTAATGGTTCAATGGATTTATAAGTAGCCGATTTAATAACACTGTTAACAGTCATTAATTCTCCAATATAGAATGTACTTGCCAAAGATGTTTCCTTGATCATCATAACGAATTCATTACCTAAGGCAGGCAAGATATTCTTGATAGCTTGAGGAATAATGATTTTAGTCATCATATGTACATTTGACATACCAAGTGATTTAGCCGCTTCTCTTTGCCCTTTATCCACAGATTGAATACCTGAACGAATAATTTCAGCCACATATGCACTTGAATTAATGACAAGGGCAATAATCACACTAACGATCATTGGCATATTTCCATTTGTCAAATAAGAGAAAATATTGATGAACAACCATAATTGTAGTAATAGTGGTGTTCCACGAATCAATTCTACATATACACCCGCAATCGCTTGTACGATTTTATTCTTTGATAGTTTTACTAGGGCAAATAATCCACCAATAATTGTACCAAAAATAACAGTAATAGCAGCAAGTCCTAAAGTGATTCCTAAACCTTTTAATAATTGTGGCCAGCAATATTGAACAATTTGAACACATGTTCCAAAGAATCCAGTCGCTGTTAAAGTAAATTGTTCACTACTCTGTTTCTTAGCCGCTTTATACCACTCTTCATATAAACCTTTTTTATTGACTTCCTTTAAAATTTTATTGACCTCTTTCATCAATCTCTTTTCACCTAAAGGAGCACCTACACGATTACCTGCATAATCTTGATCAATATTGAATAATTCATCTAACTTCGCAAGTTCAGAGTTCTTTTCAATATATTCATCAGCTGTACCTTCAGAGCATGCAACAGCTTGTACCGTACCATTCTTTAATAGGGCAACACCATCATCAATACTTGAAATGGATTGTAGTTTTGCGTCCGGAATTTGATCTTCTGTATATTGCTGCTGGATTGATCCTTGTTGAGCAGCCACCTTTAAGCCAGTTAGATCAGTTAACTTCTTATATTTATCTGCATCTTTTTTTGCGATAATAACAGCCTGCCCACCAGTATCCTCTGTCATATTGTATCCAATAGACATTTCCATCTGTTGCGCACGTGCTGGTGTATAAGCCAATCCAGTAATTGCTAAATCAATTTCTTCAGTTTGAAGATTTGCCAAAACTGTATCAAAACTTGCGGCTTTGATTGTTAATTTAACACCCATCTTTTTCGCAATATATTTTGCTAATTCAATATCAGAACCTACATATTGCGCTTGTCCTGTTTTTGTTGAGTCAATAAATTCATTAGGTGGAAAATCAGGAGATGTACCTACAATCAATTCTCCTCTTTCTTGAATCTTGTCTAATAAATCGCCTGTTGTTGATGTATCTGTTTCATCGGCAAATGCAGGCATAACACTAGACATCATGATCATAAAACTTACTAAAAATGCCGAAATTAATTTAAATCCTTTTTTCATATCTACCATTCCCTTCTAATAAAAAAAAGCCGTCCTTGAATATACAAGGACGACTATAAAATCGCGGTACCACCTTATTTCCTGCACTAATGTACAAGCCCTTAACTCATAACGGGAGTATCCGAAGCTTCCTCAATCTTCGAAAGCTTAGCTCTAAGACACGTTCACCCTGTGCTTACTGTTCCATTTCCACCATCAGGAACTCACTATCAGCAGCATCCACGACTACTTCTTCTTTTCATTGCCTTTACAAAGGATGGCTTTATTATAAACAAACATTTTTTTAAATGCAACAGAAAATTTATGATTTTATCAACACCTGAATTTCATCCACATTTAGTGAACAATATTCAGAAATTTGGTCAAGACTAAAACCATCTTCATACATCTTACGAACCATTTGTTTCACTTGTTTATTTGCTTCTTCTACTTTCTTGTCAGCTTCTTGGCTTAATTTATTCGCTTCTTGTAATGCCTTTTTTGCTTCTTCTTGTGCTTTATGAGCCTCTTCAAGTTCAAGTTGTCGTTCCATTCGCTCTTCATTTTCATGTAGTTTTCTAAAATCTTCTATTATTTTTTCCAACCATCATCCGATATGGTTTCTACACGCTTCTCTAACATTTGAATCACCCCATCACTTTCTATCATGACCTTAATTTTACTATCATCCATTCCCTTGTGGCAATTCAAAAAGTAATAAATCATCTTTTCCTGTTCATTCATTTCTTTAAGCGGCTTGTTTACATCCAACTTTGCCATTTCAACCGTTCGTATCTTCATACGATCTTCTGTTTCTTTCACAAAAGATAAGCCATCCTCATTTTTCAATGTGAATGTGTTACACATTCTATTATTATCAATTAAATTCACATTAAATAACACTAAGACAATTGTTTCCTTTAACTCTCCATAATATTTTCCTTCCAATTCTTGAGAACTATGAAGTCTAGCCAAATAATAACTAAAGCGAATCGGCAGATGATCTTGAGTTTGTCTTAACTGCATTTCTAAATCCACCATCGTTCGATCATCAAATTCAACCAACAAATCCAATCTTGGATTTTTCATTTTACTATAGTATTTTACCAATTCTGAATTTTTAACAACCACATGATGGACTTTCCTTTCTAAAAATACCGTAAGTAATGATTTTAAGGCATCATTAGCCTCTTTACAATCTTCGCCAAAAACATACTTGAAGGCGAAATCATTTAATAAATTTGCACTATGCATGAGCACCTCAATTCTAGTAGGCATTTCCTACATACTCATATACGCAAAAAAAAACTTTTTCTAAAAAAAGCGCCTTTCGACGCTTATTCGGCTTCAATCTCCTTAATGAGACACTCATTACCTTGAAAAAGAACTGTATGTTCACTCTTACAATATGGACACTCTCTTCCATATTGAATCGTATCATATGTTTTTTCACATTCATCGCAAATCGTAATGGCTTCAATCCATTCATATTCTAGTGTTGAGTTTTCAATTAAAGGAACTTTTTTCTTATAATATTTCCAACAATCCACTAAATACTCAGGAACAATTCCGCTTACTTTTCCTATCTGCAAAGTCACTCTACGAATATCTGTAATATTATTTTCTTGTGCAAGTTCTTCCAATGTTTTTGAAATATGTACAACAATTCCTAATTCATGCATACTATTTCTTCTTATTGTGAATAATCTTGATTTGGCGTTTAGCTGCATACGGCAAGATAGCTTTCATCTTATCTTCCGCCTTAACCATTCTTGCGCCATCTTTGATATCACGCGTTAAGTGGATCGCATCAAATCCGCATTTTGTCGTACACAAACCACAACCAATGCACTTATTGGTATCCACAATACTTGCACCACATCCAAGACATCGATTGGCTTCAATCTTAACTTGTTCTTCTGTAAATGTTGAACGTAAATCTCTAAAGGATTTTTCACCCAACCCCTTTTTAATACCAGGTATCTGTCGTTTGGCATGATCAAAATCAATATCAATTAATGCGTTATTCTTATCAAATTCATTAAATAAATGTAAGTCTCTTCCAATTGTTAGAGAATGCCCCTTATGAACAAAACGATGCATAGATTCAGCTGCTTCTTTACCATGACTAATCGCATCAATCGCAAATTTTGGACCTGTATACACATCACCGCCAACAAATACATCTTCAACAGATGTTTGTAGTGTTGTACCATCTGCTTTGATTGTTCCATTTGTATTTACTTCTACATCCAATCCTTGAATTGGAATAATACTTTGTCCAATTGAAAGTAATACATGACTACATTGTATAGTTTCCAAAACACTTTCATCATAGCTTGGATTAAATCTTCCTGTTTTATCCTTTACACTTACACATTGTTTAAATACAATTGAATCTTCTAAGATTTCCTTTGGACCCCATCCACAATGAAGAAGAATTCCCTCTTCTTTTGCCTCTTGTACTTCCTCAAAACTTGCCGGCATTTCAGCTTCTTGTTCCAAAGAATATAAATGTACCTTTTCAGCCCCACTTCTTAAAGCTGCACGAGCTACATCTATCGCAACATTTCCACCACCAACGACAACCACATCGCCAGAAATTAGATTTGGATTTTCTGTTTTATTCACCTTACGCAAGAAATCAATTCCAGATTCAACCATCGCATTATCTTCTCCTGGAATATTTAATTTTCTTGATCCTTGAGCACCAATGGCCACATAGAATGCTTCATATCCCTCATTTCTTAAATCATCCAACGAAATGTCTTTACCTACTTCTATGCCACACTTGAACTCAATACCCATAGCTTTTAACACTTCAATTTCAGCTTCAATCACAGACTTCTCTAATCTAAAAGAAGAAATACCATATGCCAACATACCGCCTGGTTTTTCTTCCTTTTCGAATATTGTGACAGGATAGCCCATTATTCTTAAATAATAAGCGGCACTCATACCAGCAGGACCTGCGCCAATAATGGCCATCTTATTTGTGAAAAATTTTCCTTCGACATTTTCACATAAAGGAATATAACGCTTATCTTCATAAAGTTCTTGTTCGGCAATAAACTTCTTGATTTCATCAATAGCCAAAGGCTCATCAATCAATCCACGCGTACACTGTTGTTCACACCTTCTATTACAAATAGCTCCACATACGGCTGGAAATGGATTAAAGTCTTTAATTAACTTTAATGCATCCAAATAGCGACCTTCTTTCGCCATCTTAATATAGCCTTGAACCGGTAAATGTGCAGGGCATGCACTCTTACAAGGTGATGTTCCAGTTTCATAACAGTTGACTTTAGCTGTATCTCTAAAATTCCAGTTCCACTTTTCAGGGCCCCACTTTACATCATCAGGAAGTTCCTGTTTAGGATACGATACAGGTCCAGCTTTTGTACAAAGTTTTTGACCCAATTTTGCCGCTCCTACAGGACAAATTTCCACACACTTTCCACACGCAACACACTTTTCACTATCCACATGAGCCCTATAAGCACTTGCCGACATATTTGGGGTATTAAACAATTGACTCGTTCTTAATGCATTACATACGCCATGTGCACAGTTACATATCGCAAAAATCTTATCTTCTCCATCAATATTGGTAATCTGATGAACATAACCTTTTCTTTCGCAACGTTCTAAAGTCTCAATAACCTCTTCATACGTACAATAATGTCCACCCTTGTTTGTCTGTACAACATAATCTGCCATATCACCTACCGCAATACAAACATCCGCTTCAACATCACCAGTTCCTTCACCTCTAACACGTTGTTGTCTTCTACATGAACATGGAGAAAGTGCGTATTTATCGTATTTATTCAACCAATGCGAAATCTTTTCTACACTTACCGCTTGCTGATTTGCATGAATCGCCTTTTCCACAGGAATAACATGCATACCAATACCCGCTCCTCCAGGTGGAACCATTGACATTACCTTTTCAAGTGGTAATCGCGTCATCTTTTCAAAGAAATCCGCAACAATTGGATGTTCTTCCACAAGATCTTTATTCATAACCATAAATTCAGCTGCTCCAGGAACAAATTGAGGAAGCACAAACTGTTTATGATGATCCTCATTTTCCCAGTTGTATTCAATCATTCCAATGTCGCATACTTCATTTAATACACGATTTACTCTTCCCGCTGGCCATCCACTTCTTTTCACTACTTCTTCAAAAGAAAGTGGTTTACGCACTTCAAAACACAAACATAAATCGCATTGTTCATCATTTAAGATTTCATTTAAACACTCATATTCAGGGTCTGTTTGGGATAATTTTTTTACTTTAGCTGGAATACGATCCGTGATACGCCTTGCCAGTTTATCAATATTATCTCGATATGTCATATTATTCCTTCCAGGCCTTTACTTCATTTTCAAGCCACTTACACCAGTCATCAATTCCCTCACCCGTTTTTGCGCACACCTCAAAAATTTTCGCATTTGGATTACGATACAAAATATTCTCTTTACATTTTTCTACATCAAAATCAAAGTATGGCAATACATCCACTTTATTAATTAAAACCACATCACACACTTGAAACATCAATGGATATTTTAAAGGTTTGTCATCTCCTTCTGGAACACTTAAGATAGCTATATTTTTAGTGGATCCCGTATCAAATTCAGCAGGACATACTAAATTTCCTACATTTTCAAGTACAGCCAAATCTAAATCTTCCATACCCATTTCATGCAATCCTTGACGAGTCATATCTGCGTCTAAATGACACATACCACCTGTATGTAGTTGAATCGTGCGTATGCCATATTCACTGATGGTTTTGGCATCTACATCACTATCAATATCCGCTTCCATAATACCAATTCTCATTGTATCTTTTAGTCTTTCTAACGTTCTAGATAGAGTTGTTGTCTTCCCTGCTCCAGGACTTGACATAACATTCAATAAGAACACACCTTTATCTTTACATTCTTCTCTTAATTTGTTCGCATCTTTATTATTATCTTCAAATACACTTTGTTTTACTTCTATAATTTTATACATGATACAAACCTCCTAAAATCATTGTAAACGATCTCAAACCAGTAGTAAATAAACACATGTTAGTCTTTGCACACCTTGAAAAGTAGTCACTTTTCGCCTATCATAATCTATATGAAGATCTGTATGTACCAAATGTCTGTTTCAATGGATAACCAACAAAATATAGCTAAACTAAAAAATATTCCAGACTGTGATATTTTAGTTCTTTGTGAAATGTGGAATTGTCCCTATCATAATGATGCACTTAAAACAGCGTATTTGCGTCATGATGAAAGTTTGATGGCTTTAAAAAAACTAGCTAAATCGCATAGGATATGGATTGTGGCTGGTTCCATTTGTGCTGATAAATACAATCGCTGTTACATATTAAATTGTGATGGCGACATTGTTTGTTCGTATGATAAAACACATCTTTTTGAATTTCATAATCGACAGGATTATTGCGAAAATGAAGTGTTTGTACCAGGAAATCACCTACAATGTTTTGATACGCCATGGGGAAGATGTGGCATTTTATTATGTTACGACATTCGCTTTCCAGAAGTGTCTAGGATTCTAGCTCAAAATGGAGCACAAATTCTATTTTGTCCGGCTGCCTTTAATGAGCAGGCTACAAAGAAACATTGGAAGCTATTTACTCAAACACGCGCCTTAGAAAATGAAGTCTTTTTGTGTGGGGTTGCCCCAGCTAAGTACACGTATAAAAACTATACTTCAGGAGGCCACTCTATTCTTGTGGATGGTTTTGGCAATGTTGTAGTGGAGTTGGGTGAAGAAGAAGCATACAAAGTTGTAGATATCGATTTAAACGACATTGAAAAAGTAAGAAAAAGGATGCCTTATTGGAAGGTACGTAGAAATGATTTATATGAATTAAAGGAGATCAAAAAATGAAGACAATTCAAATCAATGAGATCGAAGGATTTCAAATTGGTAGTGCACAAGATATAGAAAATGCGACTGGCTGTACAGTCATCTTATGTAAAGAAGGAGCCACAGCTGGTGTAGATGTACGTGGTGGTGGTCCAGCCACTCGTGAAACAGATTTATTAAATCCAAAGAACATGGTTCAAAAGATTCATGCGGTTACATTATCAGGTGGTAGTGCTTTTGGTTTAGAATCAAGTAGTGGTGTTATGCAATATTTGAGCGAACACGAAATTGGTTTTGACATGAAAAATATCTATATTCCAATCGTATGTGAAGCTTGTCTATTTGATTGTGGTGTAGGTAATTCTAAAGCGTATCCAAACAAACAAATGGGTTATGATGCTTGTATGGAAGCTGAAAAAAATGATCCAAAACAAGGAAATGTAGGTGCAGGAACAGGGGCTAGTGTTGGTAAATTCTTTGGCCCTCAATATGCGATGAAGGCAGGACTTGGATTTTCAGCCCTACAAATGGGTCCATTAAAAGTAGGAGCTATTGTAGCTGTGAATGCGTGTGGTGATATTTTCTATCCAAATTCAGACAAACCAATTGCAGGTATCTACGATAAAAACACAAACACAAGATTGTTTAGTGAAGATGAAATCTTAAAGGCAGCTGAAAAGATGATCAATTCTTGTGGTATGAATACGACAATTGGTTGTATCATCACAAATGCGGATTTAAATAAAGCACAAATGAATAAGATTGCGAGTATGGCGCATAATGGATATGCAAGATGTATCCGTCCAGTCCACACTTCAAGTGATGGAGATACTATTTTTGCGATGACATCGAATAAAGTTCCTGCAGAACAAGATCTAGTTGGAATCATGGCCGTAAAAGCAATGGAACAAGCTATTGTCAATGCAGGTACACTTGCAGATAGTGCTTATGGTCTAGCTAGCTATAAAGAAATCACAAAGGAATAATCATTGAAGTATCACTACGGTGATACTTTTTTGTTTAACGTGTCAGAAAATGACAAAAGTGCAGTATCTGTAACGTTAACTGCACTTTTTTAAGGTTTAATCTAAAATTTTTCCATCAATTGAAATGGTTACGACTTGCCAAGGAATGAACTTTTTACTTTCCTGCAAAGCTTTCTTAACCGCATTTTCAAGTCCACCACAACAAGGTACTTCCATACGAACAATGGTTACACTTTCAATCGAATTCATACGAATAATATCACAAAGCTTTTCTGAATAATCCACACCATCAAGTTTTGGACATCCTATTAGAGTCACTTTATTTTTCATAAATTCCTGATGGAAATTGGCATAGGCATAAGCAGTACAATCCGCAGCTATTAAAAGCTTAGCATGTTGAAAGAATGGTGCGTTGATAGGTGCTAGCTTAATTTGAACAGGCCAAGATGTTAGTTGACTTGATACATCAATCGATGGACTTGATACAACTGGATTCAGTGTATGCATCATAGACCCAGGACATCCTGAATGCATGGTGCCCGATTCTTGCATGCGCTTTTCCATGTTCTTTTTTACCGCCTCTTCATCATAAGCTAGAGTATCTTTTTCAATAAATGAAATAGCACCTGTAGGACATGTTGGTAAACAATCCCCTAGTCCATCACAATAATCATCACGCATTAATTTCGCTTTTCCATTCACTAAGCCAATGGCTCCTTCATGACAGGCATCCACACAGATACCGCATCCTGTACATTTATCTTCATCAATTTGAATTATTTTTCTTAACATAGAATCATCCTCATTTCTTATGAACTTATTTTAGTGTATAATACATTAAATTTATGTTGTTTAAACCACGAAAGGGAGATATTTATGGATTTACAATTAAAAAAATACAAGAAAAATGAAATTATTTATCATATAGAAGATATTCCTCAAGCCATTGGCATTGTCAAAGAAGGAAGTGTTGTCATAGAAACTGTAGACTTTTTAGGCAATGTTTCCCTATTGTCACGTATAGGTCCCAATCAAATGTTTGCGGAAAGCTATGCCCTAACCAAAACACCTATGTATGTATATGTAAGAGCCATCGAGGATTGTACGATTCAATTTTTAGATGTTCAAGCCTTAGAAAAATCCCCAGAATTAAAGAATCAAATGATTCAAATACTTTCAAATAAAAACAAGATGTTGTCACAACACATATTCCATATTTCCAACAAAACCATTCGCAATAAAGTGTTGTCATACTTATCGTTTATGAAACTAGAAACACAAAATTCTACCTTTAAGATTCCGCTTGATCGTCAACAGATGGCTGACTATTTAAACGTAGAACGAAGTGCCTTATCAAAAGAGCTTTCCAAAATGAAAAGTGAAGGTCTAATTGATTATCACAAGAACACCTTCACTGTCTACTCTATTTAATTTTAACTGGTACAAAACCATCATTGGTTAATATCTGTAGTTCTTTAAATCCACAAGATTGAATCAAGTCTAAGCTAGATTCAAAAGCACAATCCAAATAGTTCTTATCATGACAATCACTGTTTAGACAAATACGCGCATTCTTTGTGTATAAATATTCCAATATATTCTTAGATGGATATGGTGTTTTACGATAGCCTCTGGCGATAGCTCCTGTATTCACTTCAAAAATCTTATCGTTGATCAACAATCGGTCAATGCAATCGCAAACAATATTCATATAGTCTTTATCATTAAATTGAAAATAAGACTCGTCCTCATTATATTTGGTAATCAAATCCAAATGTCCAATGATATCCACTTCTTGCCAATCATACATATTCGATAAGTCTGAATAGTAGTCTTTACACATCTTTTTATAGTCACCAGAATAGGATTCAAATAAAGAATCAAATACAGGCTTTGAATAATCCACAGCAGTCTCACCTAAAAAGTGTTTACTTCCAATCACATATTCAAATGGAGCTTTTTCAGCAATTCTTCCTAACATATCTTCTTCAATGCCTAAATGGATTTGAATAGATGAAGAATATTTCAATTTAATTCTCTCAACCTCTGAAATATATCCTGAAGTATCTCGCATGGAACTTGTATCCACGTCCAAATATCCATGACCTGAAAACCCAAGAATGTCAAAGCCCTTTGAGATGGCTTCTAAAGTCATTTCTTCAATCGTATCTTTTCCATCACAAAAGATGGAGTGCGTATGTAGATTCTGTTTCATGATAATTTCTCCAACCAGGCTTTACAACCCTCATTAATATCATTATAAGCTTTTTCAAAATCATTGGTACTACGTCAAGAAAAAGGACTCATAAAATAGATAAATTTTAAATTCTAATG
>NZ_JAHQVB010000061.1 GCF_019052655.1 Holdemanella porci | reverse complement strand
ACAATAAAAAGCCTATGCCCTTACGAAAAGGTATAGGCTTTTGTCAACAATCTGAGAAATGTTTCATTGAAACATTTCGGTGATTCCGTTGTGACTTTCAAAAAGCCAATTACTTCCATTAAAAGTTCACTATTTTTCCATTATTTATCATCACAAGATAAACAGACTCACCGAAGTGAGCCATTTATTAAAATTGAGATTTAGGATTCTTACCAAGAATAAAATCACGAATATCTGAACATAATTCATGAACATTATCTTCACCAAGATAAATCATATGTCCACTTTGGTATCCTTTCCAGAATACACGATCTTTTGGAAGTCCAGCATGATCCATTGTGTGCCATGCATATCCAAATTCAGTACATAGATCAAACCATCCATTCGCAAAGAATGCACGCATTCCTGGACGACGTGTCATTGCATAACGCAATTCTTCTGCGGTTGTACCTTTCTTTTCTTCTTTATCCCAATGCATATAATAATCAGTTCCTGGAATAAAGTTGCGGTCTAATTTTACATTTAATTTTGGAAGTAGATCTCCTGTAAATGCAGCATAGAAGAATGTATCGTAACGATCGGCTGTCGCATCATCCCACAATGCCTTTTTGATTTCATCTTGTTCGGGCTCTAATAATGGACGAGTCACACGACCATCATAACGAGATACAGCTTTTCCTTTTGTCTTTAATACTTCTTGACGATAATCATCATCATCAATTTTTAAGCCATGACGAATCAAGTATTCTCTAGAAACACCTGTATAATAACTTACTTTTTCTAAGATATGTTCTTTTTCTTCTTCCGAAATGGCTTCTCCTTTATAAAGTGCAAGTACATAATCATGGTCTGCGAAAGCCTTTGCTTCTTTCACAAAATCTTCTACACTTTGATCAGTTGGATGATTGTGATACCAGTTTACACCTGCATATGTAGGAAATCCCAATACACTTGTTTCAACAGGTAAGCCTTCACCAAAGTATTTACCTACAGTAACCGTATTTCCAATAAACACAATACCATCAAAGGCAATACCATAGCCTCTTTCTCTTCCCATTGTGGCAGCAATTCCTGCAGCGACTGCACTACGAGTACATCCATAACTTTCGCCACATAAATATTTTGGTGACAAACCACGATTATAACGACGAACCCAAGCTTCAAGAACTGTCAATAGGGCTTCTGCATCTTGTTCAATGCCAAAGAAATCTTTCTTCTTACTCTCATCAATCAATACACCATATCCGGTTCCAACAGGATCAATCAATACGATATCCGCAATATCAATCAAACAATCTGGATTATCAATGACTTTATAAGGTCCAAAAGCACTTTCACGATCCACTTCATCATACTGCATACGACGCGTTCCTAGAAAACCTGCATGAACATACATACAACTCGACCCAGGACCTCCATTATACGCAAAGACAACAGGACGATCAGCTGTATCTTCTACATCGCTTCTAAAATAGGCATACGTGAAAATTGATGCGACTGGATTTCCATCTGGTCCATAGATAACATTGTCTTCACAAATTGTATGATATGGAATTTCTTTTCCTGACAATGTAATTTTTCCATCAGACTCAAAACGAGCGGGTTTAAAAGTATCTGGTTTAAAGCTTTCTGTTTTATACATAATTCGTTTCCTCCACAATAATTCCATTATAGAACGTAGTGAAAAATAGTCAATGTAAATTATTACATTTTTGTAAATAAAAATGAAAAGAGAGAAGCTATCCATTTCCCTCTTCATCATACGTATCTAAAAAGTGATGTCTTGCATGATCATCCTTATAGGCAATCACGGTTTTAAGGCTTACATTTTCTACACTCTTAAAAATATTTTGCTCTACAAACGGATTGACTTTCTTCAATTCCTTGATTAAGTTTTTCATTTCTAAACGCTTTGACTTGGATTGTGTTAAACATGTTTCATTGGCACAAGCCTGAGTGAATTTGCATGCACACTGAATGAAATACAGATTGTTGTGTTTTGCCCAAATCTTAATATCATCTTCATGAATCAAGTATAGTGGTCTAATGACTTCCATACCCTTAAAGTTATTTGAATGTAACTTTGGCATCATCGTTTGAATTTGTCCCCCATAAAGCATCGACATTAAAATGGTTTCAATCACATCATCATAGTGGTGTCCCAAAGCTATTTTGTTACACCCTAAATTCTTGGCATAGTTATATAAATGACCTCTTCGCATTCTTGCACATATATAACATGGATTCTTTTCAATATTAAAAACATTGTCAAAAATATCACTCTCAAAGATTTCAATTGGAATATTTAGCTTTTTGGCATTCTTTTCAATAACCTCGCGATTCTCTTTTGAATAGCCTGGATCCATTACGATATATTTCACATCAAAATGAACCGGTGAATGTTTATGCAGTTCTTGAAAACATTTTGCCATCAACATCGAATCTTTTCCACCCGAAATACACACCGCAATGCAATCGCCTTTTTTGACAAGCTCATAATCACGGATAGCCTTCGTAAATTTTGACCAAATCTTTCTTCGATACGTTTTAATAATACTTCTTTCGACTTGTGCACAAAAATCATCCGACACATTTGTGTTCATCTTATCCATAACGATTGAAACATACCCACCATCTACACTATACGCTTCATATTTTTCCTGCAATTTTTGTGCAACAACATCACTGACATAGCCTTGAGCGCAAACGACAATAATCTTCTTAGTTGAATCAAATTCTTTGGATAAAACACTTTCTCCACTTAATACAATACTGTTCTCGATTGGATTTTTAAAGGCTTCTTCGGCATCACGAATATCAATTAAGATATATTCTTCTTTATTTAATTGTTTTAATTGTTCTACTGAAATTTTCATGAGACTATTCTAACATAATATTGAATTTTTGGATGAAAAAGCGCAAAATATGAACAAAAAAAGGAAGTTTGATTATGACACAAGATATGACACAAGGCAAAATCATGCCTATGTTAGTTCACTTTACCATTCCCTTAGTATTGGGAAATCTATTCCAATTAACATATAATGCCGTTGACAGTATTATTGTAGGGCACTTTGTTGGAAAAGAAGCTTTAGCCGCAGTCGGAATTTGTAATCCAATCACGACATTATTCATCCTATTTCTAAATGGACTTTGTATGGGCGCAAGCATATTGATTGGCATGTATTATGGGGCTAAAAATGAAGAAAAACTCGCTCGTCAAATGAGCACAACCATGCTTGCAGGACTTGTATTTTCACTTGTATTAACACTGATTTGCATATTTTTTTCGCCACAAACTCTTAAATTTATGCAGGTAGATTCATCTATTTTCAATATGACTAATACCTATCTCCAAATCATCTTTGCCGGTTTAGTTTTTACCTTTTTATACAACTTTTTGCGAGTACACTACGCGCTTTAGGCGACAGTAAATCACCCCTATATTTCTTAATTATCAGTTCCATTTTAAATATCTTTGGAGACTTATTCTTTGTGGTCGTTTTACATGCAGGAAGTAAAGGATGTGCCATTTCTACTGTGATTTGTGAAGCTTTATGTTGCCTATTCTGTATTCTATATATACAAAAGAAAGTGCCACTTCTACAACTGGGTAAAAAGTGGCTTATCTTTGATATTTCATTATTAAAAAGAACCATTGCGTATGGCTGGGCAAGTGCAATGCAGCAGGCGACTGTACAACTTGGAAAGCTTGGTATTCAAATGATTGTCAATACAATGGGTGTATCGGTTGTAGCTGCCTTTACGGCCGTCAATCGAATTGATGACTTTGCGTATACCCCGGAACAAAACATTGCTCACTCCATGACAGCTTTAATGGCACAAAATAAGGGCGCCGGAAAGAAAAATCGTATGCAGGAAGGATTTCGTTGCGGAATGGTTTTAGAATCCATCTACGGTATATTTATCTTTCTAGTATGCTTTATCTTCGCAAAACCATTGATGTGTCTATTTGTACAAGATGAAGAAGTTATTATGCATGGAGTGACTTATCTACATTTAATTTCCATCATGTATATTCTTCCTGCCTTCACCAATGGAATCCAAGGCTTTTTTAGAGGGATTGGCGATTTAAAAATTACGCTCATTTCAAGTCTAGTGAATATGACAGTTCGAGTTATTGTAGCTGCCCCACTTGTATTTAGCTTACATCTAGGCATAGAAGCTTTACCATACTCATATCTAGCTGGATGGATGGGTATGTTGATGGCTGAACTTCCATTGCTTATTCGTACATACAAAGCTTATGAATAAGACTTGTGTATAATTTACACAAGTTTTTTGTTTTCCTTTTATATAAAGCATTTATTACAATTTGCACTATTTTTCAAACCCATATTTTTTTATTTTATCCACTTTTCCAACCTTTTTTATTCAATTATTTAGAAAACTTTAAGATTTATCACTAAAGAACCTTAATAATTATTCGTTATATTAATCATGGTGATACTTTATGACAAATAAAAACATACAAAACATAACACACTTTGGATTGATCCTTATGATTCTTATTTGCGTTTATTTCTTTTCCCAAGGATACTTCACAAATCCACAGCTTCTACAGGCTACACTATCTAAGGCAGGAATTTTGGCACCCCTACTTTTTATTTTTCTACAAATCATTCAAGTGATTATCCCCATTATTCCCGGTGGTGCATCAAGTGCCTTGGGTATTACAGCTTTTGGAGCAGTCAATGGATTTATATATAACTATATAGGTATTTGTATCGGATCCATATGTATCTTTTTACTTGTTCGTAAATATGGTCATAGAATCATTCTAAAATTATGTAAAAAGAAAGATTACGACAAATATATGAAGTATACATATGATCAAAATAAATTTGATACCTTCTTTATGTTAGCTATTTTCTTACCTTGTGCACCTGATGATCTCTTGTGTATGCTTGCAGGACTGACACATATGTCACTCAAAAAATTTGTCTGGATCATTCTTTTGGGTAAGCCATTATCTTTGATTGCCTATTCTTATGGTCTTACGCAATTGTTTCAAATTATCGAAAGGTGGTTATAATTATGTTATACATTGGGATATTATGTGCATGCATTGGATTTTATTTACATTATTAAAAGGAGAACTTTATGGAACATACAATATTAGTGGTAGAAGACGAACAAGGAATTCGTGAAGCTATCGGAATTTATATGAAGAATCAAGGATACAATGTGATTCTTGCCGCAAATGGAAAAGAAGGCTTAGAAAAGATTGAAACAAACGATATTCATTTAGCCATCGTAGATATTATGATGCCTGTTATGGATGGCATTTCTATGGTCATGGAAGCAAGAAAACATCATGACTTTCCGATTCTATTTTTAAGTGCAAAAAGTGAAGATATCGATAAAATCACAGGTTTAAATATTGGTGCCGATGATTATATCACCAAGCCATTTCAAAGTATGGAGCTAGTCGCAAGAGTACGTTCGCATTTAAGAAGATATGAACAAATCTTAAATCTAAAAAATGAGACAAAGAACGAAGATGAGTATATGATTGGTGATCTTGTGTTAAATAATACGACAAAAAGAGTGACGTTAAATTCAAGGGATATTAAATTAACGCCAAAAGAGTTTGATATTTTAAAACTATTGATTTCACACCCTGGACAAGTCTTTTCTAGCCAACAAATCTATGAATTGGTATGGAAAGAAGAAGCTATCAACACGGAAACGATTATGGTTCATATTCGTAAATTACGTAAAAAAATCGAGACCAACCCTAAAAATCCTATTTATATTAAGGTTGTATGGGGGCAGGGCTATAAAATGGAGAATATACAATGAAAAAGAAAAATATTTTTTTAACAATACTATGTGCTTTATGCATCATTAGTTCTTGTATAGTGACAAGTTTTTATCCAAATGTTTCTACCGCTACTCCAACGAAGCTTCCTGAAACTTTAGAGCAGAATCTTACAGCTTTTATTCTAGCTAAAAAATTGGAACAAGATCCAAAGTATAAATATATTACTTTTGAGAAAGATACACCGGAAGATATTCAAAAGGATATAAAAAAAGGGTTAGACTCATCTTTATCTAGCGCAAAAAACATTTTTGAGAATGATCCAAACTTCTTTTATACGTGTGATGTAAACAATAAAATCACTTCAAAACAATTTAATGTGAATGTAAAGAAAAAAGATACAAGATATTATGACACTTTGGATTCGAATACTTTAAATGTAACGGATAATATTGTGAATCTTATTAACTATAACAGTGAAAAGTATTATGAATACTATGGTGGCACATATTATTGTGATGGAAAGCCATTTCCAGGCTATACGCTTCATATGCCAAGTGATGTTGTACTAACATTCTATATTCCGGCTGTTTTAAATTACGACAATTCAAGTCTTATTGACTTGTTAGAACTAGATGGTGATCAATATGCCTATTTCTTTGTGGCAGCCTTCTTGATTTGTAGTGCCATTATCGCTCTATATGTCTTTCTTAATAGATATGTATATGAAAAGGAAGCCTATATCTTTAGGCATGTGAACAACTGGTTATTTGAACCTGCATTCTTTTTATTCCTAGTTGTCGATGCCCTACTAGCTAGTGGTACATGCATATTAACTACCTATTCCATTGAAGGAACTTTCTTAAACATCTTAAATCGATATCATATTGAGTTTAGTCAACCTATCGTATATTTTACGAACATTCTTGCATGGTCCATCACCCTATTCTTTATTGGATTATCTGTATATTGGTTAAAATGCCAATTTACAGCATCGGTTAAAGACTGGTTCTTTCATAGAACTTTAGTTGGTAAATCTATTCTTTATTTTTCAAACAAAGTAGAACGAATTATTTCAACCGATTTATCAGATGAGATTCTTAAAAAGTATATTATTTTCTCGACATGTCTGATCTTGATTCTTGCGTTTATTTCATTGCTTAACATTCCATTCTTCTCTTTCTTTATCGTCGTTACAGCATTAATTGGCATCAGCATTGTAGGCTATAAGAAAATCAAAAATGTGCAAAGTCAATACCAAGACATATTACATATGACTGAAGATCTATCGAGTGGTAATTTTGAGAATATTAAGCCTGCAGATTCTGGTTTATTCCAATCTTTAAACAATAATATCTATCAAATTAAGGATGGTTTTGAACAAGCTGTAAAAGAACAAGTACAATCACAGAATCTCAAGACAGAATTGATTTCAAATGTATCACATGATTTAAAAACACCATTAACGGGTATTAAAAATTATGTAGAGTTATTAAATGATCCTAGTATTAGCGAGGAAGATAAAAAGAGTTATTTAGAACGATTGAATCAATACACCGATCGTTTAAGCATTCTAATCACAGATTTGTTTGAAGTATCCAAAGCCAATAGTGGTAATATTGATTTAGAATATTCTGATATTAACATCATTGAATTCATGGAGCAGGTATGTGCAGAAAATGAAGAGCTTCTACAAGCTAAAAATCTTCAGCTTGTGACAAATCTTCCAGAAAAAGAAATTCATGTATGTTTGGATGGAAATAAGACATATCGTATTTTTGAAAACTTATTTACCAATATTTCTAAGTATGCACTTGAAAACACACGTGTATTCTTGGATGTGAAAGACATTGGTAATTCGGTTGTGATCATAATGAAAAACACTTCGAAAGCACCGCTTGATTTTGATAGTGATATTACCGAACGTTTTGTGCGTGGCGATAAATCAAGGCATGAAGCTGGCAGCGGTCTAGGTCTTGCGATCGTAAAGAGTTTTACAGAAGTACAGAATGGTACATTTATGATTGAAACAGATGGGGATCTCTTCAAATCAATTCTAAGTTTTCATAAATCCTAAAATATGTAGAATTCTACAGAAAAAATGATTGTAGATAAAATAAAGTGGTCAAAAATCCTAAAGTAAAGGATACAGGCCACTTTTTATCTGTGTATCATTAACTTATAGCCATAAAAAATGTAGAATTCTACAAAAAAAATGATTATAAATTGAATTATTCTTTAAATCATTTTAAAATGTAATCAGAAAAAGTGTAGAATTCTACAAAAAAGGTGATCAAAATGATAAAAAGAACTAAATACTTAAATCAACTTATCGCATTAAAGAACAACAGGTTTCCAAAAGTCATAACTGGACCAAGAAGAACTGGTAAATCCTATTTGTTGCATGAAATATTCACCGATTATCTTATAGAAAATAATGTACCTGAAGAAAATATAATTCTTATTGAACTTGATGATGATAAGAATGCCCATTTAAGAAATCCCATTGAGCTAGGAAAGTATGTACGTTCTATCACTAAAGATAAGAGTGATTGTTACGTCATTTTAGATGAGATTCAACGTGTTTTTACAATTGTTAATCCTGCATTAACAGGTGGAAAAATCAAATTAGCCAAAGCGAAAGATACAGAAACCATCTCTTTTGTTGATGTTGTATTAGGACTTTCTCATGAAAAAAACATAGACCTTTATATTACTGGATCCAATTCAAAAATGTTGTCAACCGACATTGTGACAGAATTTAGAGACAAGGCTAGCCAAATCCATATGCAACCATTATCTTTTGAAGAGTTTTACAGTTATAGACAAGGTTCCAAAACAGATGCCTTATATGAATATATGCAGTATGGTGGCATGCCACTTGCAGTATTATCAGATGAAAATTCAAAGAAACAATATTTAAAAGGATTATTTGAAACAACCTATTTCAAAGATATTATTGAACATAATAAGCTAAAGAAAACAGAAAACTTAGATGAACTCTGTACCATTCTTAGTGATTTGACAGGCGAATTGTTGAATTCTAAGAAATTATCAAATACATTTAAAAGTGTTAAACATGAAAACATTGATGCACAAACAATTGAAAAATATATTCAATATTTTAAGGATGCCTTCATTCTCCAAGAAGCGAATCGCTATGACATTCGTGGAAAGAAAGAAATTGGTGCTTTAAGAAAATACTATTTTGTGGATACAGGTTTAAGAAATGCACGATTAAATTTTGCGTATCCCGATGAGGGACAATTGTTAGAAAATATTGTGTACAATGAACTCATATATAATGGATATACCATTAATGTTGGAACTTTCGATACAGTTGAAAAAAATAAAGAAGGTAAATCCGTTCGAAAAACAAATGAAATTGATTTTTTTGCACAAAAAAATGAACGTAAATATTACATTCAAATTTCAACAGATATCTCAAATTCTGAAACTCGAAACCGAGAAATTCGTCCTTTCATTAAATTAAATGATCAAATTCAAAAAATATTGGTAGTAAATCGACCTTATAAAGCCATGATGGATGAAGAAGGTTTTATAACTATTGGTGCCAGTGAATTTTTATTGAATTTCATCAAATAATAAGATCCAATCGGATCTTTTATTTTGGCACACTTACCAGTAAATCGATATTACCTTGGATGGAGTATCTTTTTGTATGACTTGTGATGATAAAGCCAATGCCTACTTGAATATCATAGTCTTTTCCATCAATATGTAAGATTCCATTTCCACTTAATGGTAAGCATAAGGAATATGAAGGATTGTTGATCTGAATTTCATTTTGAATTTTGTATCGAGTCACACTAAAATACTTTTCATTCACATATTCAATGACTTCATTTCCTTCTAACATCGTAACTGTTGGATGCACATCTAGTTCAATATGCGGTATATTTGTGACTTTAATAGCCTTTTCAATATGTAGTTCTCGCATATTCCCATTCGCATCTTTCGATCATAATCATATATACGATATGTAACATCACTGGATTGTTGCACTTCAGCCATCATTAGTTTCCCTTCAATACCATGAATAGTTCCTGCAGGTGTATAAACAAATTCATTTGCGCACACTGGTTTTCGAACGAATAAAGTATCCCAAGCTTTTTCTTCTATGGCCTTTCGAAATTCTTCCTTTGTCTTGGCATTATGTCCACGAATGATTTTTGTACCTTCTTCCACATCTAGCCACAGACAAAATTCAGCCTTACCAAAATCATTTTCATGTTTTCTAGCATATGCATCATCTGGATGTACCTGCACGGAACATGGTTCTTGAATCTCATTAATTTTAACTAATAGTGGAAACTTATCGTGAGGATCATTCGCAAATAATTCTCTATGATTTAAATATACATCTTTTAATGTTTCCCCTTTATATTTTCCATTTTTGATCTTACTTAAGCCATTATCATGTGCACTAATAGCCCAGTATTCTCCAATCTTTTTGTCCATAGGACCGAAGCCAAACTTTTCTTGGATGCGCCTTGAACCATACAGCTTTTCTTTCATGGGCGAATCTAAAAATAATACTTTTTCCATTTTTTACTTCCCTTCATATCTTGACTTGAGCATACCACAAATATTTAAATCGTGTATAATAGAAGAAGTGGACTTTTGGAGGTTATTTATGATTTTAGAACAAATTGATAAAGACTTATTGAAAATGGCAGAAGAATCGGATGTCGTTTTAAAAGATATTTATAAAAAAATTGATGATGTATGTTTATACAATTCAGATCGTATCTTAGCTACATTTATTGAGAACCACGTTTCTTATTCTGACTTTGCGGATATTAACGGATACGGTAACTATGATGAGGGTCGTGATAAGATTGAACGTATTTTTGCGACAGTACTCGGATGTGAAGATGCTTTAGTACGTCCTCAAATCATGAGTGGTACAAACGCTTTATATTTAACTTTATCTGCCCTATTAAAACATGGAGATACAATGATTTCCATTTCTGGTGCTCCATATGATTCTTTACAGGAAATGATTGGTTTATGTGGGGATTCTACACAATCCTTAAAAGCCAATGGTGTAAAGTATGAACAAATTGATTTAGTGAATGATGATTTTGATGATGATAAGATTATTTCTCGTTTAAAAGAAAACAATGTAAAATTAGTGGAAATCCAAAGATCTAGAGGATATGCCCACCGTTTATCATTAACCATTTCAAAGCTTGAGCGTATCATCAAAAAGATTCGTGAAGTAAACAAAGACGTTATTATCATGGTCGATAACTGTTATGGTGAACTTGTTGAAAAATTAGAGCCAGGACATATTGGTGCTGATGTAGTGGTGGGATCCTTGATGAAAAACTTAGGTGGAGGAATCGCCTCTACCGGAGGATATGTAGCTGGTAATAAAGAATTAATCAATATGGTAGCTGAACGCTTAACAGCTCCTGGAATCGGTAAGGATTTGGGTGCAAACTTTAACTTGAACAACTCTTTCTTTAAAGGTATTTTCATGGCACCAAATGCTGTAAAGAGTGCTTTAAAGACAGCCGTTTTCACAGCTTATATGTTAGAAAAATTAGGCTATAAAAACGTATCGCCTGCTTATAATGATGAAAGAACGGATATCATTCAAACTTTAGAACTAGGTTCCAAAGAAAATCTTGTTAGCTTTACACAAGGCATTCAATCCACAAGTCCAATTGATTCATTTGTTCGTGTTATGGCCGCTCCAATGCCAGGCTATCCATTTGATGAAGTTATGGCTGCTGGAAGCTTTACACAAGGAAGTACAATCGAACTAAGTGCAGATGCTCCAGTCGTTGAACCCTATACTTTATATATGCAGGGTGGATTAACATTAGAATATGGAAAACTTTCTATTCTTCTTGCCCTAACAAATATGAAAAACAACTAAGATGCCAAGTGCATCTTTTTTCGTTTCAAACGATACTTCGATCAATAAAGAATAAAAGTGGTCAACTCCCTTTAAACGAATATATAAAACTGGATAGGGATAAATCAACCTTTAAAAGTCATAGGGATTTTA
>NZ_JAHQVB010000060.1 GCF_019052655.1 Holdemanella porci | reverse complement strand
TGGAAAGACACAAAATTTTATGAATTAGGCTTGATTTTTATTATCTAATTTTTCTGGTATACAAAAAATTGTGAATTTGGTTTTCGAGTTGACAAATGTCATTTGGGTTGGGTAAAATTAATTATGAGTGAAAGAGGAGAGAGTAAAATGAATGATTCACAAAAAATGAAGTGGTACACACTTTCGTTTATGTGTTTTTCAACTCTATGGGGTTTTGGAAATGTTTTAAACGGATTTATGTACTTCAACGGAATTCAAGTCATCTTTTCTTGGATTTTGATGTTTGCGTTGTATTTTGTTCCTTATGCATTAATGGTAGGTGAACTTGGTTCTGCATTCAAAAATTCAGGTGGAGGTGTAAGTTCTTGGATTCACGAAACAACAGGTCCTAAAGCTGCATACTATGCGGGTTGGACTTATTGGGCATGTCACATTACGTACATTGCTTCTAAGGGTTCTGGTGGTTTGAAAGCATTAAGCTGGATGATTTTCCAAAACTCAGAAACTTATGCATCTTTTAACACAAAAGCTATTCAGTTTGCGACTTTAGCTGTTTTATTACTATTTAGTTATGTCGCAAGTCGTGGTTTAAACCCATTAAAGAAAATGGCTACAATTGCTGGGTCTAGTATGTTCGTTATGAGTATTCTTTATATCGTAATGATGTTTGCGGCTCCAGCTATCAATCCAAATGGTGGATATTTAGCTATGGATTTTAGTTTCAAAAACTTGATTCCAACTTTTGACTGGAAATATTTCAGTTCATTATCAATCTTAGTATTTGCGGTTGGTGGATGTGAAAAGATTTCACCTTATGTAAATAAAGTTGAAGATCCTTCTAGAGGCTTCCCTAAGAGTATGATTTTTGCGGCTATCATGGTTATCGTTTGTGCTATCTTTGGTACAATCGCAATGGGTATGATGTTTGATCCAGCTGTAATCGATGCTAACTTTGACTCATACAATGCGAATGGTTCATATTGGGCATTCCAAAGATTAGGTGAATACTATGGTATGGGTAATGTATTGATGATTGTTTATGCAGCTTGTAACTGTATTGGACAATTCTCTACATTAGTCATTAGTATTGATGCGCCTTTGCGAATGTTATTAGATAACGAAGATGCTCGTCAATTTATCCCAACTAAGTTATTGCACAAGAATGATGCAGGTGCATATTCAAATGGTATCATCATGGTCGATATTCTTGCCGGTGCAATTATCTTGGCTCAGGCTTTAGTTCCAAATGCAGATACAGTACTTCGTCAGTTGACTCAGTTAAACTCAGTAACAATGCCAATGCGTTACTTGTGGGTATTCTTTGCTTATGTGATGTTGCGTAAGAAAACAGATATTTTCCACCGTGACTATAAATTTGTGAACAACAACACAGTCGCAATCGTATTTGGTGCTTGGTGCTTTATATTAACGGGTGCTTGCTGCTTACTTGGTATGTATAAACCAGGGGATATGTATACTACAGTCTTAAATATTATCACTCCAGTTGTATTAACAGCTTTAGGATTGATTTTACCAGCAATCAAGAAAAAAGAGGCAAAAAATTAATTTTGCCTTTTCTTCTTATTTGTGGATAATTATAGTCGAGGAGATGTTTAATCATGAATACAATCGAAATTTCAAATGAATTAATTCAATTTATTGAATCAAGTCCTAGTATGTTTCATTCCATCAAAACGATTCGTACATATTTAGATGAGGCTGGATTCACGTATCTTCCTGAGTCTAAAGCTTGGGATGTTAAAGCGGGTGGAAAATATTATGCAATTCGTAACCACTCCAGTTTAATTGCGTTTAAGGTTGGTAATGATTTGGATTCTTATCATTTCCAAATGTGTGCAAGTCACTCGGATTCACCGACATACAAAGTTAAAAATGTGCCTGAGCTTGCCGGTCCAAATGAATATTTGCGTTTAGACGTTGAAGCTTATGGTGGTATGATTGACAACACTTGGTTTGATCGTCCATTAACCGTTGCGGGTCGTGTACTTGTTCGAAATGGTTCGAAGATTGAATCAAAATTATTATATATCGACAAAGATATCTTAATGATTCCAAATGTGGCTATTCACTTCAACCGTGAGGTCAATAATGGTTATAAATACAATCGTCAAATTGATTTGTGCCCTATGTTTTCTTGTGGAGCTCTTAAGAAGGGCGCTTTTGACAAAATGGTTGCGGATGAGTTGGACGTTAAGGCTGAAGATATCTTAGGTAAAGACTTATTCTTAGTGAATCGTCAAAAAGGTTTAGTTTGGGGATTGGAAAATGAATTTGTTTCAAGTCCTAAATTGGATGACTTACAATGTGCATTCGTTTCATTAAAGGCATTTATTGAGGCTGAAAATGAAAAGAGTGTCAATGTATATTGTTGCTTCGATAATGAAGAAGTGGGTTCAAACACAAAACAGGGTGCGATGTCTACATTCTTGAAAGATGTATTACACCGTATCAATGCGGGTTTAGGAAAAACGGAGGATGAATATTATCAGGCTATCGCGAAGTCTTTCTTAGTAAGTTGTGATAATGCGCATGCTCTACATCCAAATCATGCAGAAAAGACAGATGCCGTAAACTTTGTCACAATGAATGGTGGTATTGTCATTAAGGAAAGTGCAAACCAGAAATATACAACAGACGCATTTAGTCGTGCTTTATTTACAGGTGTATGTCAGAATGTGAATGTGCCAGTACAAAGCTTTGCGAATCGTAGTGATGTAGTGGGTGGTTCTACTTTGGGTAACTTATCCAATACGCAGGTAAGTGTTCATGCGGTAGACTTTGGTTTGGCTCAGCTTGCGATGCATTCTTGTTTTGAAACTGCAGGTGTTAAGGATACTGAATATGCGATTGTCGCATTGAAGGAATTCTATGAAACAAATGTGCAGATTGAAGAAGCTGAATCTGTATGTCTAGAGAAGTAATCATTCAAAGAATAGAAAAGTCGGATTTAATCGATGCGAAAAAGGAATTGATGATTGATCTAGTGAATTCAAAAAAGGAAGATAATTTCGACAAGAAAGTGGATCGTTTGTATCGTCATTTTTCTAAGAGTTCTACGTTTAAAAAACATGCCGAAAAAATGGTGGTTCGTGATGATGAAAAGCTAAAGATTTGTAACATGATGCTTGTGATGAGTGTGACATTGACTTTGTTCTTTTTAAAGGCGGTCTTGTTTTCGAGTTATGTTGTGAATTTTAGTGTGGATGCCATTGTCGGCTGTGCAGCACTTGTATTTTCATTGATCAATGTACGTACAAAGTATCGAACGCTTCAGCGGTATGATTTAGTTCGTGACTTTGTCTATTTGGATGTTTTATCTTTAATTTTATGTATATTATTTAAAATGTTCTTTCCTGTGCAAGTTGATTTTTCATTGATTATTTTATTGGTGGATTATTATTTGTGTAAGAAAAGATTTAAGGAAAAGGCATTTGAAAAATTAGAAGGGTAGGCTTGTGCCGGCCCTTTTTTCATTATTGAATTTAAAAAGAGAATCTTCTATTTTTGTTTCAAATATGGTATTATTGATTAGTAGTATGTAAAAGGAGACGTCGAATGAGTAAGAAAAGAGTTTATGCGGCTATCGAAATTGCTGATCAAGAGATTCGTCTTATCGTTTTAGAGATATTTGAAGCTCGTTACAACGTTTTAAGAACAGAAAGAGTTGCTTGTTCAGGTGTAGATAAAAATCAAAAGATTGTCGATGAAAGTGCTATTGTTACAGCCATTCGTCAAGCTATAACGAATGCACAGGCAGCTTTAGGATATCGAATTGAGCGTGTCTTATTGGCTGTTCCTAGTGTAAATGTAATGCGTAGCTCACAAAAGGTGCGTGTTCAGATTGAAGATGGTACAAAAAATATTCGTTTGTTCCATATTCAGCAAGGATTTAAAAACGCCATTCAAAAACGATTGAATGAAGATGTAGAATTTGTCAATGCGAATAAGGTGTCTTATGAAGTCAATGGACAAGTGAGTCAGAAACTTCCATTAAATCAGGAATGTGAAGATTTCATTATGGATGTAGATTTATTATATGCCGACAAGGAAACAATCTATTCGTATGCTCGTTGTGTGGAACAGGCAAATCTTGAAATCTTGGATCTATGTGTAGATTCATTTGCGATTGGTCAAGAAACTGCAGCTTTGGCACAGAGCACAGAAAGAGTTACAATCCAAATTGATTTGGAACAGAATCACTCTACTTTAGCTTTATTTAGTACAGGTCGTTTAATGACATGTACAACTTTGGATTATGGATACTTATGGTTCATTGAGGATATCCAAAGAAAATATAAGTTAAGTGATGATGTATGTTACAGATTATTGCAGAATATTTTCTCGGGTCAAGAAGATGAAAACAGTGATGTGATTGTTTATATTGAACAAAGAGAAGATATGCGTGTTGAGATTACGGCCAATGAATTAGCAAAGGCTTGTTTACCTCGTATTCGTCAATGGATTGCAGCTGTCAATGATGCATGTTTACCAATTGTTCGCCAAGGAAAATCAAGATATGTGATCACAGGACAAGGAAGTAACATTCCTGTATTGAAGGATTTAGATAAATCGTTCAATGCGAGCGCAATGATCTATCAAGAACAAGCTATTGGTGCAAGAGATGGTGCATTTGTGTGTGGCTTAGGTATGGCTTATGCATGGCAAGACATCAACCGTATTCACCATGATGACAGAATTAGTGCAAACAATAATGAATTAGAAGCGAGCATTGATTCTATTAATCAAAAGGCGCATACTGGTGAAGGTGGATTTACGAAGAAGTTAAAGAATGCTATTTTAGCAGATGAAGAATAAAAAAGAGAGGAAAATATTATATGACTGAATTTAATCAAGTAGCAAATATTAAAGTATTTGGTGTTGGTGGTGGTGGATCCAACGCTGTTAACCGCATGGTTGCTGATGGTGTTAAGGGCGTTGATTTCTATATCTGCAACACAGATGTACAAGTTATGAAAAACTCTCCTTGCGATAACAAAATCGTTTTAGGAAAGGAAACAACTAAAGGTTTAGGTGCTGGTGGAAATCCAGAATATGGACGTAAAGCTGCTGAAGAAAGTGAAGGAGAAATCCGCGAATCTGTAAAAGGAAGCGACATGGTATTTATCACTGCTGGTATGGGTGGTGGAACTGGTACGGGTGCTGCTCCATTAATCGCTAAGATTGCTAAAGAAGAAGGTGCTTTAACAGTTGCCGTTGTAACTCGTCCATTCACTTTTGAAGGTCGTCGTCGTGCAAACAATGCTAAAGATGGTATTGAAGAATTAAAAAAATATGTTGACTCATTAATTATCGTTTCAAATGACAACTTATTAGATGTGATTGGTCGTAAACCAATCGAAGAAGCATTCCAAGCTGCAGACAACGTATTACGTCAAGGTGTTCAAACAATCTCTGACTTGATCGCTGTTCCAGCATTGGTAAACTTAGACTTTGCGGATGTTCGTAGCGTTATGCAAAATCAAGGTCGTGCATTGATCGGTATTGGTATGGCAGAAGGAGAAGACAAAGCTATCTCTGCTGCTGAAAAAGCTATCCAGTCACCATTATTGGAAGCACAAATCTCTGGTGCTAAATCAGCTATCGTAAACATCACTGGTGGTGACAAAGTTAGCTTATTTGATGCACAAAACGCTGTAGCTGTAATTCAAGATGCAGCTGGTGGAGATGTTGACTGTATTTTCGGTATCGCAATCAACGAACAATTAGGGGATGCGATCATCGTTACAGTTATCGCTACTGGATTTGAAGAACCAAAAGAAAAACAACGTAAAAGACGTAGTGAACCAGTAATTAAACAAGTTGCGAATGATACATTGTTCACAGAACCGAAAATCCAAGCGCCTGTTAACCCAGGTGTTGTAACTAGTGTTGAAAATAACACAAGTGATGATGAACAAATTCCTAACTTCTTCTTCAATCGTTAATAGACATATATAGAGAGCTTAGTAAAAGCTCTCTTTCTTGTTAGTAGTAATCAATATACGTTAATTGCTATGGTATTAACTGCAAAATCCATAGCGAGATAGGATAAAATATCTAAGAATCAAAATTTTGCAGAGTATTATTTATTAGGTACATTATTAAGTACGATTAGTATTTTAGTTATTTCATTAATATAATTGTTGAGCGAATCAAATCTTGCTCTTTTTTAATTAAGTCAAACATCTTAATTCGGTGTTAATTAAGTCATATAGCTTAATTGATCATTCATTACCGACAAAATAATGGCTGTAATTTAAAAAAAGTATAAAAAAAACAGAGAATTGTATCTCTGTAATAGGCATGGCTGGGGTACTTGGATTCGAACCAAGGAAATGTCAGATTCAGAGTCTGATGCCTTACCGCTTGGCTATACCCCAATGTGCCTATTTATAATACACGATTTGTGTCTTTTTGACAAGTGTTTTTTATGTAAAACGCTTGTTTTTTTGCGTTTTAGACAAGATAGGAAGTATCGTAAGGAAATGCTTGAAATTAATGTCTTTTTCACATTGGGTTGTCAAAATAATAGGTGAGAAGAAAAGAATATATAAATGGGAGGTGAAGGAATGAAAAAGAAGATTTATATATGTTTGAGTATTCTTATAGTATTTATTCTTTCTTTAAGTATTGTTCGTGCCAATACGATGGGTACGTACGGAATGAGTTTAAAAGAAATGGAGATGATGGAGGAGTATAAAAAGGGAAATATCAATACGGATGAATTTATTGAATTACGAAAAGCTAAGGCAGGTGAGTATGGTTTATTAGATTATTGTGATTCCACTTATTTTTTAAGTGAAGACTTTTATGATAACTATTCGGATGCGTATTTGATCAAGAATGGCTTGATGATTTTAGATCGCTATAGTGCAGGATTTGAGACGACTGTAGATGTGATGGAATCTAGAGCGAGTAGTGTAGTAAGTATGAGTCATCATCGGTATGAAGAAAAGCCTGGTTACTATATTGCGAATGGAATATGGAAATTGTCGAATTCGCATGAAGCATTTTGTGCGCAGGGATTGAATGCATCTCCTGCAGTAGGAGATGTGACTTCCGATCCATATTTGGTTGAAAATGAGAACTTAAAGAAATGTTTGTACTATGGCTATAACGGCCCTGGGGACATATTAACATCTCGTTATGGCGTCAGTGGAGCAATTGTACTCACAAGTGAACTTGTGTCGAATGCTTATAGTTCAAATTGTATTAGTAAGGCGAGTAATGATGGGTATCACTGGAATAAAGTAGTGGGTGGTTTATGGAATGAAATCATCGCAAAGCCAAGTGTTAAAAATTATTCAACCTATTTAGTAGATGTAGCTGGGTCTGCCTATAACTGGCAAGGGGTGTTAACGCCAATTCAAAAGTTGGCATATGGTGTATATGTGCCTACAGGTTCAGTAAAGCTTTTAAAGGTCAGCTCAAAGAATGAGATCAATCAATCGAATGCATCCTATACATTTTCTGGAGCTCTTTATGGATTGTATAAAGATTCTGGGTGTAAAGAAAAGATTGGTGAATTTAAAATTGATGAAAATGGCAAGTCCAACGAGATTAAAGATTTAGATATTGGTACTTACTACATTAATGAAATACTAGCGCCGCATGGCTATCAAAAAGATACAACAATCTATACTGTTAAGGTTAAAGATCAAGCGGTTCAAGAAATTGAAGTGCGTGATGTTCCACAAACCAATCTTGTGGATTTAGTTTTGGTGAAACAAGATGCCCAAACAGGAAATAAAGCGCAGGGTATGGCCAGCTTAAAAGATGCAAAGTATGAATTTAAGTTTTATGGAGGTCTATATGATAAGGATCCAGCAAGTTTAGGTGTTTTACCAATACGCAGCTGGATATTAAAGACAGATAAGACGGGCAAGATTCTGATGGAAGATTCGTATAAAGTAAGTGGTGATGCCTTCTATACGGATCTGAATGGAAAGATATGTTTACCATTAGGTACGATTACGGTTCAGGAAATCGATCCTCCACAGGGGTATTTATTGGATAGCACAGTATATGTACAAAAGTTAGATTGTACAAGTAGTACGTCTGAACATATTAGTGCATTTAAGACATTCAGTGTGAAAGATACAGTGAACCGTTTAAAGTTGATTAAAGTACAGGAGGGTACGCAAATTCCATTGCCAAATGTCATATTTAAGCATATAATGCCAAACTTACCTTTTCCTTTACAAGAAAAGACGAATGATAAGGGTGAAATTGAATGGATGGGTCTGACAAAAGGAAAACATACATTAACCGAGTTTAAGACTCTAGATGGGTATGCCCTGGATATTAAGCCTATTGAATTTGAAGTGTTGCGTGATGGAAGTATTTCTGGAGTGGATCCTGTCATTACATTTTCAAATAAGGTGAATCCTTTTGAATTGAAGATCGTAAAGAAAAACAACATGCATCAATTACTGGATGGTGCTGTATTTGGATTATTTAAAGATAGTGAGTGTAAAGAAAAAATTGATGAGAAGAGTACGGTTGATGGTGTTGTATCTTTTGCGGATTTAAAGAATGGTGAAACGTATTATTTAAAAGAAATAAAGGCGCCAAGTGGCTATCAAAAGATAGATCGTGTGTATTGCATAAAAACGGATTTTATACCGGTTAAAGGACAATATGATGTGTATATAGATCAAGAAAAAGTAGATGGCTTATATGCGGATGGAAGTGTGAACTTGGAGTTTGTGAATGAAAGAATGACAAAGCTTCCACATACAGGTTCTAGTATGAGTTTGGTGTGTGTGGTTGTAGGTGCCTATTTAATGTTGAGGAGAAATCATGAATAAAAGAAATTTAATTTATACAGGACTATTGATGTTGGCAATGGTCACAAGTCCAGTCAGCGCAAAAGAAACAAGTGTTTCAGTTGTGCATGGGACGGCAAATTTTAATGAGGGGAATGCGAGTATTGTGATTCAGGCAAATCAAAATCAATCCATGCAGGGTAAGTCGTTTAAGGTATATAAACTATTTGATGCGACAAATTCAAAGGACAATACTTCGATTCACTATACTTTAAATAGTGTGTATGCATCTAAAATCAAGGAGCTTGTATCAAGTAAGTTATCTAAAACGGTATCGGATCAAGATGTAGTGGAATATATGATGTCTTTAGATAACGAAGGAAGTCAAAGTGAATATCGTACCTTTATTGAATCGATTCAAAAGGCGATATCTTCTATGGAAGCTCATATTGTGAATGTAGAGAGTTGTGATGTGAATGGAAATATCACGTTGGATAAGTTGGGATATGGTTTCTATTTGATTGATGAAATTACCAATGTATCCAATAGTCATGCGGCAAGTTCTATGACGATGGTCAATACGGCAAATCCTAAGGCGACGATTCAAATTAAGTCGGATTATCCGAGTATTGTAAAGAAGATTTATGAAGATGACAACAATATAGGTTGGAATGATATGGGTGATTTTGAGATCATGCAGAACATTCCGTATAAGTATGAATCGAAAGTGCCGGATATGAGTGGATATGTTTCTTATTTTTTAGAGTTTGAGGATGAAATGGATCCAAGTTTATATTTAAAAGAAGATAGTATACAAGTAAAGGTCAAGGATACTATTATTCCAGCTGATACATATAGTGTAACTAAATCTTCAAATGGATTTAAAGTTACATTCAATGATTTTAAAGGACTTGGTAGTCAAGGAGATCCAATCTTGTTTACGTATGATGCGTATTTAAATGATTTGTCAGCCACAAAGATTTCAAAAAAGGGTTTTGAAAATAAGGTACGATTAAATTTCTCAAATGATCCGCAAACGAATTCTAAAGGACAAACGCCTTGGGATAGTGTTGTGTGCTATACATATCAGGTGAAGGGTTTAAAGACAAATGAGAAGGATGTCAAACTTGAGGGGGCTACATTTAAGTTGTATCGTGATTCTAATTTGAGTGAGTTAGTAAAGGTAAAGAAAAGCACAAATGGATATGTAGTTTCAAATAGTGTAGATGAAGAGATTGTATCCAATGAAAAGGGTGAGTTTGTGATTCAAGGTTTGGATCAGGGAACGTATTATTTAAAGGAAATCCAGGCACCGGACGGATATACTTTATTAAAGGAAGCTATTGAGATTCAAATTACGCCTACATTTGTAGCGGATCGCAATAACTATACTTCGAATGGAGAGGGATTGGTTTCTCTATCGGCAACAAGTTTTAATACGCATTTAAATGCGAGTACGAATGATTTAAGCGTAGCTTTAAAAGTAGTGAATCAAACGAGTTCTAAATTACCAGTCACTGGATCTATGGGAACGATTGTCTGTGTACTAACGGGTGCTGGTATTATGGTGTATGTATGTAAGAAGAAAAGGGAAGAATAGGATTCTATTCTTTCTGGGTTTCTTGATTTGTGTATTGCCACTCATCTTAAATTTCTTCTTTCATCAAAGTGTAGAGAATGTCATTTCAAGTTTTTATTTAGAAGAAGAAAAAATGGATGAGGGCATATTGGAGTCGAGTTTTAATGCTGGGTTGAACTACAATCAAAACTTGTATTTGGGTAAAGAAAAAGAAGAGTATGAAACGATGTTGAATACTTTATCCTCAAATGTAATCGCAACCATCCAGATTCCAGTGATCGATGTAGACTTACCAATTTATCGTGGAACGAGTGATGAAGTATTAAATCGTGGGATTGGTCATTTTGACTTTACAAGTCTTCCTGTTGGCGGAAAGAATTCGCATTGTATATTAACAGGTCATAGAGGTCTTCCTAGTGCCAAGCTTTTTACGCGTTTGGATGAGTTAAAGAAGAAGGATTTGATCTATATACATGTGTGTAAAAAAGAATTGGTCTATGAGGTGGTGGATTCTATTGTGGTAGAACCGGAAGCTATCTTGGATATAGGTATTGAAAAGAATAGGGATTTGTTGAGTCTAGTGACTTGTACGCCGTATGGGATCAATACGAAAAGGTTGGTTGTAAGGGCAAAAAGAGTGTTTCCTAAAAAGAAAGAGAAAAAAGTGCGTAAATCGTATTCTTTTAGGGAATTGTGTTTTATTTTAATTCCAATAATTTGTGTAATGGTGGTGAAATGGTGAAGAAAATTGGTTTGATCATATTAATGATGATCGCATGTATTATGCCGATAAACGCAAACTCAATTAGTGTGGAGTTGCAGGATTCGGTAGATGAACTCTCGAAGGAGAATGTTGAGTTTGATGTTGTTCAAGTCGCAAAGCTTGTGGATGGCTTTTATGTATTGAATCAAGAATTTCAGGATTTAGATGTGGACTTCAATACGGAGTTATTGGCTGAAGAAGTGGAAGCAATTTGTACAAAATTAAGTGGGTATTCCATGGTTGGACAAACTCTTGTCACGGATGAAGAAGGTAAAGCTGTTCTTGAAGATGTAGAAGAAGGATTGTACTTTATTGATCCTGTCAATATTCATGAGTATGAAAGAATGAGTCCGATGTTAGTGAGTGTTCCTGAGTGGGATGGGGATACGTTAAATTGTGATGTGGTGTTGTATCCTAAGCATCGTCCGTTTGAGAAGCTGATTATTAAAAAGATTGATAAGGATTCTAAGGATGAAATCTTGGATTCTATCGAATTTACAAGCTATAAGGATAAGGATTGTACAGAATCTTTAAAGACATTTAAAGGTAATGGTACTCTATCGATTTTAATGCGTGAAGATAAGATGTATTTAAAGGAGACAAAGGCTCCTAATGGGTATGAAAAATCGGATCAAGTCTTATTTGTGGAAGTCAAGGAGGATGAAATCTTTATTGATGGTAAAAAGGTAGAGAATCATGAGTTCTTGTTTGAGAATAAGAAGATTCATGTTCCAACAGGAATTGAATATCATGGTAATATTTATGTGACTTTAGGTTTAATTGCACTTGTGATTATTTTACATTTGATTAATAAGAAGTTAAGAAAGTAGGAGTTTTCCTACTTTCTTTTCTTATATATTAAGATTTTGGTTTCGGAACAGGGGAATGCGGTATGTGAAAAACTGTCGA
>NZ_JAHQVB010000005.1 GCF_019052655.1 Holdemanella porci | reverse complement strand
AAATGCAAAAAGCACTAATCACCACCGACAATGGAAAAAGATTAGTGCTTCAGCATTAACTTTATTTCAAAGTAACCACTGCTTTTCCAGTAGTCGTTCTCTATATGTATTATACAAAGAAACCAAATGTATTTGCACAAGAAAAATTCTAAATCTAAAACAATGATTTATATAATTTTCTCCTGATTTTCTAATGAATGACGTGTCGACAGAACATTTATGGTTTTATTATTTTCATCTACATAATAATATAGTAAATAATTTTTGATTACCATCTTTCGGACCTCATGGAATCCTAAAAATCTATTTTTAATCATTGGATTTGATTCAGGAAAATCACACACCAAAGCAAGCCTCTCAATCAATAAAATATAGAAGCTTTTTGCAGCGTGTAAATTGCATAAATGATTAGTCAAATAATCTAATATATTATCTAAATCTATTTGCGCTTCATCCGTAAAGAAGTACTTATAAGCCATACTTATCTTTCATTTCTTCCATTACTTTTATACCATCTTTTAATTTACCAGAATACATCTGTTGCAATCCTTCATACACAGCTTTTGCTTCCTCTAATTCCTCAAAAATACTTCTATAATAGTCAATATCCATTACCACAAGACGTCCATATCCATTTTTTGTAACAAACACCTTTCCACTATCTTTACACAATTCCTCAATACGTACTGTATTTTTTAAATCTCTCATTGGTACGATTTCCATAAAAGTACCTCCTTGTGGCTATATTATATACCTTTTATGGTCACGCATCAATAATTTGAAACTTTTTCAACAATATTACGACTCTGAAATGCAAAAAGCACTAATCACCACCGACAATGGAAAAAGATTAGTGCTTCAGCATTAACTTTATTTCAGAGTAACCACTGCTTTTCCAGTAGTCGTTCTCTATATGTATTATACAAAGAAACCGAATGTATTTCCACAAGAAAAGCTAAAAATCCCATACAACATTTTATTTATGTTAAAAGCATCTATTTACACTTTACTTAAAGTAAATATTGAGTTTTTCATATCATTCAACTGTCGAAAAAAAAGAATAATTCAAACGAACTATCCTTTCTTTTGTTGAATCCAATATACACTTTCTGCAACACGAACTTTCAAACCATCCATTATCATTTCTTTTTGTTGAAAGTTTGCCAAAACATTCAAGCGATTCCAGAAAGTTCTTTCGCAAGTGGATTTCCCATCAATAAAACATTCCATTTTGCGTCTCCCTCGACGTTTATCATAGAATATTCTGAATACGCTTACAAGTCTTGACTTTTTTTATTTTTATGATTCTTTATTTTACAGAAATGACTGTATATCCTGCATTTGTCACGGCATCACTCAACATCTGATCTGTGATATTCTCTGTGCAATTTAATGTAGCTGTTTTTTCATCTAAACTAACCACTACATCACTTACACCTTCCACTTTACTTAATGCATCCTTTACGTGTGCCACACAATGCATGCACATCATACCATCTACTGTTACTACTTTTTTCATTTTCTTTTCCTCCTTATATTCAACGGGAATATAACCCGCATCTTCAACCGCTTGTTTTAAAGCCACCTTATTTACTTGTTGCACATAGTCAATATCGGCCTTACCTAAATTATAATCCACACGAACTTCTTTTACATTTGGAACCTTCTTTAAAGCATCCTCTACTAACCATGCACAATGTCCACAGGACATACCATCAATATGCATTGTGTATGTTTTGACTTCTTCCATTTCAACTCTAGGTTTAAAATAACGAAGTCGTAAAGCGTTTGTGACAACACAAACACTACTCAAAGACATACATGCCGAACCAATCATTGGTGATAATCGAAGTCCAAATGCTGGATACAATAAACCTGTCGCAACTGGGATTCCTAAAATGTTATAGAAGAAAGCCCAAAATAGATTCATCTTAATATTTTTAATAACGTCACTTGATAAATCAATTGCCGTCACTACATCCAATAAAGAGCTTTTCATCAAAATCACATCCGCACTATCTAAGGCAATATCGGTTCCAGCACCAATCGCAACCCCAATATCTGCACGCATTAATGCAGGCGCATCATTGATACCATCACCCACCATCATAACCTTCTTACCTTGTTCTTGAAGCTTACGAATTACACTCTCCTTATCTTGTGGCAACACATCACTAATCACTTCATCCACACTTAAAGATTTACCAATCGCATTCGCTGTTTTTTGATTGTCTCCAGTCAACATAACCACACGCATATTCTTCTTTTTAAATTGTTCTAATGCAACCTGACTCGTACTACGAATGGTATCCGCCACACTTATTAAACCAATCACATTTTGATCTTCCACAAAAATCAATGGAGTTTGACCTAAACTTGCATAAGCATCTAAGTCTGATAAAACATTTTGATTTATTTGAATATTTTTCTCTTCTAATAACCTTTTATTTCCTGCCAAATACACATGTCCATTTAGCTTAACCTGAATACCACGACCCGAAATGTTTGTGAATTGTTCAGGTTGTTGAAGCTTTATATTTTTATCTTCCGCATACTCCACAATAGCCTGTCCCAAAGGATGCAAAGAACCACTCTCTAAGCTTGCCGCCATTGAAATAAAGTCATTCATACTAATATTTGTATATACCTTAACACCTTGAACACTTGGCTTTCCTGAAGTAATCGTACCCGTCTTATCTAATACAATCGTATCAATCGAATGTAGCTGTTCTAATATGGCAGCCGACTTAATTAAAATTCCATTTTCCGCTGCCTTACCCGTACCTACCATAATCGCAACTGGCGTAGCTAAACCTAAGGCACAAGGACAAGAAATCACGAGTACACTAATCGCATTGGATAACGCAAATTGAATCGTTTGACCACTGATCAACCATGCGACAAATGTAATCAATGCGATTAAAATCACAACAGGAACAAATACACCACTAACTTTATCTGCCAAACGAGCAATAGGGGCCTTTGAGTTACCAGCATCATCGACTAGCTGAATGATCTTAGCCAAAGTTGTATCTTCACCTACTTTTTCAGCCTCAAACTGAAAAGTACCATTCTCATTCATAGTAGCTGAAATGACTGAATCCCCTACATTCTTTTCTACCGGAAGACTCTCACCCGTAATCGCCGACTGATCCACATAACCTGTACCCGAAATAACTTTACCATCTACTGGAATTCTTTGTCCCGGACGAATCACAACTATATCATGAATTTGAATACTTTCACTCGACACAACAATTTCTTTCCCATCCCTTAAGATCGTCGCATTTTTTGGTGCTAAGTCCACCAACTTATCTAAGGCATCGCTCGTTTTTGCCTTAGATCTAGACTCCAAATACTTTCCAACACTAACCAAAGTCACAATGGTTGCGGCCGACTCAAAGTATAAAGAATGCATTGCCATATGGGCCATTTCCATATTCTGCACACCAAAATAATAGGCCATCTGATAAATACCGACCAAGCCATACACAAAGCTTGCACCTGAACCCATCGCAACTAAAGAATCCATATTGGCCGACTTTTTAATTAAAGCCTTAAAACCTGTAATAAAGAAATGTCTTTGAATAAACAATATAAATAGACATAGAATCAGCTGTGTTAAGGCTGAAACCATCATCCATTCCATACCCTCTAAAATAGGAAGGCCTACCATAGGACCCATCGCAATTAGAAGTAAAGGAACCAATAAAACTAAACTTAAAATCAATCTTTGTTTAGCACTTCTTTGATCCGATTCCACTCGATTCTGACGATTCTGCCATACTTTACGAACCTCTGTCTTTTGACCATGCACACTAGCTCCATAGCCAATCTGTTTTACAGCTTCACAAATCGTTTGTTCATTCACCTTATCTTGATCAAATTCAACCTTCATTGAATTCGATAATAAAGAGACATCACAATGACTCACACCATCTAACTTACTCACAACACGAGTTACATTAGCCTGACAAGCCGCACATGTCATGCCTGTCACATCAAACTTTTCTTCCATTAAAACCACCTACTTTAACTTCTTTACTAAATCCATAACCTCACTCATGATTTCTGTATTTCCATTTTGCACATCCTCAACAACACACGTATTTAAGTGTTCCTGCAAAACAATGTATCCAAACGCCTGCAAAGCACTCTCTACAGCCGCTACCTGCACTAAGATGTCGCCACAATAACGATTCTCCTTCAACATATTCTCAATTCCATTCAATTGTCCTACCATACGATGAAGACGATTCGTCAATTGTTTGATTTCTTTCTCATCTCTAGGCTTATGTTTTTTATGACAACACTCACTCATTGATCTCACCTCGATATAATAATATACCCCCTATAGGTATATTTCAAGTGATATGATTTGTGGCATAATAAAAGAAAGGAAAAACTCTATGAAATATAATTATTACGTGTACCTGCCAAGAATTGGAACCATTCTTGTCATGTTTTTAACGTGCAGTGCACTCTTCTCAAAAGAAATCTTTTTTAATATCATATACCTTGTTTTTGTCGTGCTCTTTAGCCAAATTCTATTTATATATGAAAAAAGACTATTAAAAAACAATGAACCGCAATACGAAAAAATCAGTTTTCGCGATTCATTGTTGATGTATCCAATTCTATTAAATATTGAACTATTCCTATTTGCGATTGTCAGCCTATTTAGTATATTGATCCTTCTATGCATCAATAAAACCATTATGGCACTCATCACAATTGGAGTTATCACAATTATTATTTCACTCTATTTCAATATGCGAAGACACTAGTCTTCCTTTTTTTCTGTCTGATTCAACATACGATATCCAACACCCACATGCGTCTGAATATACTTCGGATTTGAAGTATCCGGCTCAATCTTTTTACGCAAAGTAGCCATAAACACTCTTAGACTTGGCGTTTCTGTACCTTGAACACTTCCCCATACTTCTTGCATGATATAATTATGTGTTAAAACCTTATCGGTATTTTTAGCTAAAACACACAATAATTTATATTCAATCGGAGTTAAATGGATTTCATGCCCATTCTCATATACACAACCCTGCGCATAATTGATTGTCAAATCTCCATTTTCATATACACTCTCATTTACACTTATGGTCTGACTATTATTTAATCTTCGAATCGTTACACGAAGTCTAGCCAACAATTCATCCACTGAAAATGGTTTTGTCAAATAGTCATCGGCCCCTAAATCTAAAGCTTTTACCTTATCTTGATCTTCACTTCTTGATGAAACCACAATAATTGGAATATTTGACCAAGAACGAACCTTCTTTATAACATCCAAACCATCCATATCTGGCAATCCTAAATCTAGAAGCATAATGTCCGGATTATAAGAAAGCACATTCATGATTCCTTGCTTCGCTGTTTTTGCCAGACGAAACTGATAATTTTCCATCTCTAGAGTTGTCGTAATCAAATTCCCAACCGCAATATCATCTTCAATTACTAAGATTTGAACTTTATTCATACAACTTTACCTCCACTGCATCCAATACAAACTTAAAACAAGCTCCATGAGGCGTTACATTCTCAACCCAAATCGTACCACCATGCGATTGAATAATAGATTTACACAAAGATAGACCTAGACCCATGCCACGTCTTGTATCTCCACCTCGATTATTTTCCGTATAGAACATCTCAAACAATTGTTCAGGATGTAATACACCATTTCCATCATCTTGAACTTCTATTAAAATTTTATCCTCAACCCGCCTAGCATTCAAAGAAATATTTGAATTTTCAGGCGTATATTTGATCGCATTATTTATTAAATTCACTAAAACCTGAATAATCAAGCGTGCATCCATATTAGCCATCAATAAATCATCCTCTAAATGCATAGAAATATTATGTTTGCGTTTATTACGACCCAAATGATGAATAGCCTCTCTAAAAATATCCTCAATCATTTCTGGTTGTAAATTCAACTGCATCGTACCATTTTCAATTCTCGTTATAAACAATAAGTTTTCCACCAAATCATACAACCACATCGCATCATTATAAATATCTTGATACAATTCCTTCTTCTTTTCTTGTGAAAACGCATTCTCGTTTTCCAATAATAAGCCAGCATTGCCTGAAATACTAGTCAGTGGCGTTCTTAAATCATGCGAAATCATACGTAATAAATCGGCTCGCAACGCCTCTTGTTTGGCTTGTTGCTCAATCTTTAGATTTTCTAAACGAATCATTTCCTTCTCTAAAGCCATACCACACTCGTCCAATATCGCAAGCCACAAATTTTTTTCAAAAGAATCTATCTTATCTTTTAATACAATTCCAACCACACCTAATACTTCGTGCGTTCCATTAATAGGCAAATATAAACACATCGAATCCGAATGATAACTCGTTGTCTTTCCAGCCTCATGCCTATTTTTATAAACCCAAGCCACAATATCCGTTTCTACAGGACACTGTCCTAATAGAATAGGCTCATCATTATGTGGATACAACACTAAATCCGTATCCAATAATTTATGCAGCTGTTTTAACATCGAAGCATAGATCGCATTCATATCATTCGCCTTTTGAAGCATCTGGCTCATCTCCAATAAGACTTGCGTACGATACACTTGTTTGGCATTTTCGAAAGATTGTTTCTTTAATCTTGTCATTAACGAACTAGATGACATGGCCACCACAAACATAACAATATATGTCGTAATATAGCTTGGATCACTCAACAAAGAAAAGTAGGGGTATGTAAAGAAAAAGTTAAAGCATAACACTGAAAATAAAGACGCCAATAAACTATAGATATATCCACTTGTCCAAATGGATACAAATACAATGCCCAAGATATAGATCATAATAGGCGTTGTAATCAAGAATTGAAAATGCATAAATCCCTTTCCAATAAGCGTACAAAGAAGAAGAATCCCCATCATTTTTAATGTATCTTTCAATGAAAAGCTCAAAAGATTAAAACTAAAATGAAACATGCGACGATAATCCTGCGGATAATTCACAGAATATACATCAATATTTTTCAACTTAAACAATGCTTGTTTCGCCAAATTTTTTTCTAAAACAACACAATCTACCTGAGAAACACCCACATATTCCACAAGCTGAGGCAATACATCCTGTCCATAAAGAATCGTTACTTTTGCTCCTTTACTCTCCGCATACTTAATATTTTCACGTAAACAACTCTTTGATGCCGCACTTATCCCCTCATATTTTGGAGTTTGCACAAAAATAGCACTCAATACTGCATGATTGCTTTTCGCAATTTGAGCTCCCTTATCAATAACTCTAGAATTATATTTAGAAGCCGATAAACATATTAATACATTCGCCATAAAGCTAGTATAACACAAGCCCACAAAGAATCATTCATCTTAACATTGTCTTAACATAATGTTAGAATACTTTATAGAATCTTAATACAGACTAGTGTAGAATGTTTTAAGATATTAGGATAGGTGGTTTTATGTTTAAAAAACGTATGAAACGCATTACCCCAGGACAAATGATTATCCTCAGTTTTGCGACTATGATATTTATCGGTGCCTGCCTGCTTATGCTTCCATTTTCCACAAACGATGGTAAGGGCGCACCCTTTTTAGATGCATTATTCACTTCAACCAGTGCCTCCTGCGTAACCGGACTGATTATGCATGACACAGCACAATATTGGTCCCCCTTTGGACAACTCATTATCTTGATTCTGATTCAAATTGGAGGTATGGGCGTCATTACGATGGCCATTCTACTCTTTGTTCTTGGAGGCAAGAAAATTGGTTTTAAACAAAGATATTTTATGCAACAATCTATTTCTGCTCCAAAACTAGGAGGTATTATCCGAAACACAAAATGGATTATAAAAGCTACAATATGTGTCGAAGCACTAGGTGCCATCTTATTAGGCATACGCTTCTTACCGCGTTTTGGACTTGTCAAAGGCCTATGGTATTCCATATTCCATTCCATCTCAGCCTTTTGTAACGCAGGTTTTGATCTAATGGGCACAAACCAAGCTTACTCATCTTTAACAGGATATGCCGGCGATATTTTAGTATCCAACGTCATTGCAGCACTAATCGTACTTGGTGGTTTAGGCTTCTTTGTCTGGAAAGATGTTGTTGAATACAAACATCATTTACATAAATATTCACTACAATCCAAAGTTGTATTATTTACTACTGCAACATTGTTGATCATCAGTACACTCTATTTCTTTATCAATGACTTTAGCCATTGGAATATGCGTCTAGCCGATCAAATCAACGTTTCCATTTTCCAAGCCGTATCCCCAAGAACAGCCGGATTTAATACGATTGATTTAAACAAAATGAATCAAAGCAGCATTTTCTTTATGACACTATTAATGTTGATAGGAGGAAGTCCACAAGGTACGGCCGGAGGATTTAAAACAACAACACTAGCCGTATTAATTCTAAGTATTCGTGCTGTATTCAATCATAAACAAAACCCACAATGTTTTGGAAGACGCATTTCCATGGACACATTAAACAATGCGACCGCCCTATTTATGTTGTTTATGGTATTATTCTTTACAGGAACATTCCTTATTTCAGCCTTCGATCAATTACCCATTCTTGACGCCCTATTTGAAGCGGCCTCTGCCATTGGTACCGTCGGATTGACATTAGGAATCACACCTACATTATCAAGTGCATCACATTGTATTTTAATTTTCTTGATGTTCTTTGGAAGAATTGGAGGCTTAACTTTACTTTTAGCCATTTCGAAACATCAAGTTGTCGCAAACACAAATTTACCACAAGAAAATATCACAATTGGATAACAGGAGGAACATATGAAATCAGTATTAATTATTGGTATGGGACGTTTTGGACGTCACATGGCACAAAAACTATATGATTTAGGACATGACGTTCTGGCCATTGATAAAAATGAAGAAAAAATCAACAAAGTCCTTTCTTATGTCACAAACGCTCAAATCGGAGATTCTACCGACGAAAGCTTTATTGACTCACTAGGCGTATCGAACTTTGATCTTTGCGTTGTAGCCATTGGAGATGACTTTCAAAGCTCACTCGAGACAACAGCCCTATTAAAAGATTATGGATCAAAACTTGTTGTCGCAAGAGCCGTGCGCGATGTACACGCTAAATTCTTATTGCGCAATGGAGCCGATGAAGTTGTATATCCTGAAAAACAAATTGGTAACTGGGCCGCCGTACGTTTTTCAAGCGAAAACATCTTTGACTACGTACAACTTACTCCAGAATATTCCATTTATGAAATTGCCGTACCAACCGCTTGGATTGGAAAAACCATGTTAGAACTCGATATTCGTAGAAAATACCATATCAACATTCTAGCTACAAAATTCAATGGAATTCTAGACCCACTTCCTAGTGCTGAACATACTTTCCAAGAATCCGAAAACATTCTTATTCTTGCGCAAAATTCGGACGTACAAAAATTCCTTCGTTTTTAATGAAATCTTAACATGATTCCTCATTCTTTTACACCATTTAAACATTTAAAATTCTACAATAAAGGTGTAAGAAAGAGGCGATTATTTATGTTAGGAATTTTATCAATAGGATCCGTAATCTACATTTCTTTCTTAGTCCCACGACTTTTAAATCACATCTTAAATATCACTCACCATTAATGTATACCGCGAACATGTCAATTATCCCCATTTTTAAGTTATAAATATACTTAAGAAAGGGGATTTTATTATTATGAAAACATGGAAACTAGTCAGTGGAATCATTTCCATTGTATTAAGTGTATTTGTCGTATTCCAAAGTATGATGGCAGGCCTTGCCAACGCACTAGAAGAAAGTGGACAAGTAAGTGGAAGTGCAGGACTTGTTGTTAGTATATGCATGCTTTGTGGAGGAATTGTATCGATTGTATCTAGAAAGAACAATTCAAAAGGAACCAACATTGCACTTATTATTCTGTTTGGTTTAGCTACATTCACAGGCTTTGTACTTGCAGGAAACTACTCCGACCTATATATTTGGTCAGCATGGTGTTTAATCAACGCAGTACTTGCCTTCATCTCATTAATAAAAGGTATCAGAAATTAAAACTGATACCTTTTTAAATTAATAACTAACAACGATTTTTTGACATAGATAGTCTTCTACAACTTTGAATAAATCAGGCGGATACAAATAATCATCATCAGAATCGTCAACTATGCGATACCAATTTTTCTCAATTGATAAAACTTTATAAATTGCTCCTTCTGTTAAATCTATATCATCTAGATGTGCAATATATCTTACCTTCATCTAACCACCCCTTGATTTCAAATCAACCTTTCAAACATTTTGGCAATTAAACAATTAACTACAATAAATTCTTTGTTTTTCGAACCAAGTATAATGGAAGATTCGTGAAATCACCATCTTTACGATATCCACGCTTAGAAAAACGATATGCATGTTCTGGTGCATAATTTGCGACATATGTCTTAAAAGAAGTGGCAGATCTATCCTCACCACCCTTTACTTCAATTGGAATAATTTCCATTTTATTTTGAACCACAAAATCAATTTCACCATTTCTATCCGAATAATATCGAGGTTCAACTTCAAATTGACCTTTTAATTGTTGTAACACATAGTTTTCTGTCAACGGCCCTTTAAATTGGTAATCCGTTTTCAATAATATGGCGCCATTATCCACACCCGCCATTTGTTTAAGAAGCCCAGTATCAAACACAAACAATTTAAACTGATCCAATTTATCAAAAGCAGACAACGGATGTTCCATCTTAGACACATTATATACACGATTAAGCATACCTGCTGATACAAGCCATTCAATAGCTTCTTCAAAATCTCTAGCTCTAGCACCTTCACGAACGGCACTATACATAAACTTCTCATTTGGTTTCGCAAGTTGAGCAACAATACTTCTAAACACCATCAAAATACGTCCACTATTCACTTTTCCATTGTGTTTAGAAAAATCATTTTCATAAACCTCAATCAATTCTCTTTGAATTTTAGATATCATAGTAGGATCCTTGTACTTGATCCATGAAGATACACATTCAGGCATACCCCCTATAATAAGATAATAATTAAATACATCCAATAGGCGTTGATGAAAAATCTCTTCAATCACTTGTCCTTTTTGAACACTTTCATAATATGCATATAGCCCAGAATCAATCGCATCTAAAAATTCATCAAACGTTAATGGATAAATATCTAAAAGATTAACCATACCTACAGGATATGACTTTGGCTTTGCCAATAATGTACCTAAAAGACTTCCTGCCGCTATCACATGATATTCATTCGCCTTTTCTTTGAAATACTTCAGTGTATTTAATGCTTCAGGACACTCCTGAATTTCATCAAAGATAATCAAAGTTTTTTCAGGCTCAATTTTTTCATCACTGATCATAGAAAGAAGTTCAATAATACGATGTGGATTTTTATTGGTTTCAAAAATAGATTTTAATTCATCTTCTTCATCAAAGTTAAAATAAACATAATTATCATAATAATTCTGACCGAATTCCTTCATCAACCAAGTCTTACCAACCTGTCTTGCCCCTCTTAATACCATTGGTTTTCTCTCAGGACTATTTTTCCATTGAACTAGTTCTAAAATCGCATTTCGCTTCATGATACCACCTCTTAATTATAAATTAACACATTTTTCCGGACTTTTCTACATCTATTCAACACATTTTTTCGGACTTTTTGGTATTGTTTTTACACATTTTTCCGAGATTTTCAGTATCTATTTTGCACATTTTTTATCTACATTAAAAAGGACAGCATTTAAGCTGCCTATCTTACCATATCACGAGTGATGTCTTTTAAGCTTTTAGCCCCACACATCTCCATAGTATCTTGAAGTTCACTGCCAAGTTTATCCACTAAGACTTGAACACCTTCTTCTTTTGCTCCATAGATCGCATTCACAAATGGACGAGCTACAATGACAGCATCCGCACCTAATGCCAAAGCCTTAAAGATATCGACACCACTACGAAGTCCACCATCCACAAAGATTTTCATACTGCCATCTACAGCTTTTACAATCTCTTCGAGTACTTCAGCAGTTGCAGGCGTCTGATCTTGAACTCGACCACCATGATTCGAAACCACAATTGCACTAGCTCCCGCTTCTTTTGCCTTTAAAGCCCCCTTCACACTCATAACACCCTTCACAATAAATGGTACAGGTGTATTTGAAATGATTGCCTTTAATTGTTCTGTATTCATTCTTCCTGCAGGAGGCTGACACCCCTTCAAGAAAGGAAGTCCAGCTGCATCTACATCCATAGCTACCGCAAAGGCATTACTGTTTAAAGCTAAATTTAGCTTTTCCAAATAAGTCTCTAAGCTCCAAGGTTTAACCGTTGGAATACCATACCCATTATTCTCTTTAATAATTCGTGTCGCATTTTCCATTATACTAGGATCTTTTCCATCTCCTGTAAACGCACAAATGCCTGCTTCTATACAACCTTTTACTAAGATATCATTGTATCCATTATCATCATATGCATCTGAATAGTGCATGGCTACAGCTCCTACAGGACCTGCAAAAATCGGATATTTAAATGTATGACCAAATAGTTCTAATTCTGTACTTACTGGCTCATTATCAGTAATTGTATCCATATTCACACGAATGTTTTTCCAAGCATCATAGTTACGCATCGCAACATCCCCAATCCCTTTAGCACCAGGTCCTGGAATCGTATTTCGACATGCCCTTCCATCACATACAGGACAAGACTTACATAATTTTGTCCCCATCACTTCACGACTTTTTTCCATCAATTCCATATAATTCATAATCATTCCTCCATTACATTCGCTATAACTAAACCTAATATTCCGGCTACCAGTTTCACAACCACAAACCAAGTCACACTTGCAGGATTGACTGAGGCAATAAAACCGAGTTGTCCGCCAAACACAAAAGCTCCACTCAAAGAAAAGGCAGCATTTATAATCTTGCCCTTCTTATTCATCTTACTAAATAAAGGAAGCATCGCAATACTTGTTCCAAAAGATAAGATAATTCCCATCACTGAGTATTTATCAATATTTAGTATTTGACCTACTCTTTCAATCTGATTTGAAAACTTTCTTAATACAATTTCACAAAACACTAAAGAACCACATACAATAATACTCATTTGAAATACAATGCGTAGTGCTTCATTGATTAATGTCGCATTTGTGAAGTTCAAATTGAAAAAGAAGGTTAGACAAACTAGAAAAAAGAAAATATACCCAAGCATTTGTACTAATTTAGAAAAAACGGTTAATACTACAATTAATGTTTGAAATGAAATAAAAAATAAACCAATCAAAATAGCACAAATAAGAATTACGGGTAAAAACACAATCAAAAAATGATCAATATGCAATAAAAAGCCACAACCAATAAGAATAGGTAATAAACCTAAAATACCATACACAACTCCTTTTAAATAGTGATTCAAATCATCTGTATCCAGTTCATTTAAAAAGATTGGCAATTGAAAACTAATTAAGCATCCTAAAGTGGACGTTAATAATACACCACAGAAAATCAAGATATTATCTGCATGTGTCATAGACTCTATAATGGAATATCCACCAAGATCTGGCGCCAACAAACTTGAAATAATCATTTCTTTATTTTCAAATAAAGTGGCATGACCATTTAAGAACGCAATCGCAATACAATAAAAGCCTCCTACGCTCATCATAAAATCGCCCATCGTTATAATGCCTCGATCAAAAGAAGTGGCTAGTCCAAGTCGATTCTTAAACATCTTGTCAAATAAGCCTAAAGCAGCAAAGCATAATAAAATAAAAATAATCGGATTCATGCATTCATTCTATAATAATAATGAAAAAAAGTCGAAGAAATTTTCTTCGACTAATGTGCGTTACTTGCCGAAACTTTTACTCTAGACCACAAATCCGCAATGATCTTACGTGTAGTTTCATCATATTGGAATACTTCATCCTTATCGTAACCAGCACGAGGTGTATATGCGTTGATACCATCATAATCTCCGCCTTTACCACCAAGTTCTTCCATAACTTCTTTATTTGGTGAAGTATATCCAACATAACTCGAATTATCCATAGCTGCATCATAGCTAGTAATATAACGAATAAACTCATTCGCAAGCTTAGGATTCTTCGCATTCTTAGGAATAACCATCGCATCTGACCATAAGTTTGTTCCACTCTTTGGCATATAGAATCCCATATTTTCATTTTCAGACATGACATAAGCCGCATCTCCAGAATAAATAACTCCTAAAGCCTTTCTTGCCTGTGCCATATTATCAATAATTTCATCTGTTACAATTTCTGGATCCATTGTCTGAACACATTGAATCAACCAGTTATATGCTGCATTCAATTCATCTTGACTTGTCGTATTCATTGAAGATCCAAGAGCTTTTAATGCCATCATGAATGAATCTCTTTCAGAATCATATAGATAGATATCTCCCTTAAATTTCTGATCTAAGAAAATATCCCATCCATCTTTTTCCAAATCTTCTTCAGATACTTTTCTCTTATCGTATACGATACCAACAGTACCCCAGAAATAAGGAATTGAATATTCATTCTTTGGATCATACGGAAGACCTTTGATCGCATCCACCAATTCACCTAAACATTCTTTGCGAGTTTCTGGCTCTAATTTTTGAAGCATTTTTTCCTGCATCATTCTTTGAATCATATAATCACTTGGAACTAATACATCATACGCATCGCCATTGGCAACCTTAATATACATCTGCTCGTTTGAATCAAAGTTATCCATGATAACCTTAGCTCCCGTTAACTCTTCAAAACCTGAAATGATATTTTCACCTGTATATTCACCCCAGTTATATACATGTAAAGTTTGTCCTGCATAAGGCTGACTACCAGCTGATTTATTTAAGCCAAATAAAGAAGCCACTAAGCCAACGACTACAACACCTGCAACAGCCCATTTCCAAGGTTTATTTTGTTTTGAAGGACTTGTCTTTTTACGAATGATAGGTAAGATATTCACAATTGTTAATGTGATTGTGATCAACAAGACAACCAATGTACTAATCGCATTTACACTTGGATTAATACGCTTAGACATTGTATACACCATAATACTCAAGTTTTTCACACCTTGACCCGTTACAAAATATGAAATAACGAAATCATCAAAAGACATTGTGAACGCAATCAAAGCACCTGAAACAATACCCGGCATAATTTGTGGCACAATAACTTTCACCAAAGCCTGCCAAGGCGTAGCCCCTAAATCCATTGCAGCATCTGCCAAGTTTGGATCTAGTGATTTGATCTTTGGCATAATACTCAAAATCACATATGGAATACAAAAAGCAATATGTGCTAATAATAATGTCACAAATCCCTTTTCAATTTGGAAAGTAATAAATAGAAGCATCAATCCAATGGCAGTAACAATTTCAGGGTTCATGATTGGAAAATCATTGACCTGACTGACAAAAGCACGCAATACTTTCTTTGACTTTGATAAACCAATCGCCGTAATCGTACCGATGATCGTAGAAATAATTGTTGCCAATAAGGCAATAATAATGGTGATATACAAAGATTCCATCATACTGTGATTTTTAAGCATAGCCTCATACCAACGTAACGAGAACCCTGTAAAGTGTGTTAATGATTTTGAACTATTAAAGGAAAAAATAATCATGAATAATATTGGTGCATAAAAGAACACCAATAATAAAGCCATGCCTACTTTACCTAATACTCTCTTATCTTTCGACATGCCTATTTTTCCTCCTTATTACGCTCTTCCAATTTCCTTACAAGCATCATTAGAAGCATCATGATCATAGCCATGATCATTGAGATAGCTGAACCAAAGTTCCATTCTCCCACAGTAATGAATTGGTTTTCAATGACGTTACCAATCAAGAAGAATTGTCCTCCACCCAATAATTTAGGAATGAAGAATGAACTTACAGCTGGCAAGAACACTAATGTGATACCTGAAACTACGCCCGGTAATGAAAGTGGGAAAATAACCTTCCAAAACGTTTGGAATTTATTGGCCCCCAAATCCTGAGCCGCCTCTAATAAAGATTTATCCATCTTCGTTAAAGCCGTGTTGATCTGCAGAATCATAAATGGCAAGAAGTTATACACCATGCCAATCAATACAGCAGCCTCTGTATATAAAAGTTCTGTATGAATTCCAAACAAGCCTAAAAAGCTACTAATAATTCCATCACTTGATAAAATACCAATCCATGCGTATGTTCTTACAAGCATATTGATCCATGTAGGAAGAGTAATCGCAAGAACTAAGATTTGTTGAACTTTAGGACTATTCTTAGAAATAAAGTATGCGATTGGATATCCAATCAACAAACAAATAATGGTTGTCTTAATGGCAATCCATAAAGAACGCCATAAAATCAACAAGAAATCTTTGTCTGTAAAGAAACGAACATAGTTATCTAATGTAAGCTTAAAGTGCACAATACTGTTGCCTTGCTGAATGATTGAATAAAACGCAATCAGCAACATCGGAAGCAACAACATGATGCAAGCCCACACAATATAAGGGATTGCTAATTGTTGAAATTTTTTCATTTTCTAGAATCCCATTTTCTCCATAACATGAATATCTTCCGCAAAGAAAGTAAGTCCGACTTCTTTTCCTTCCTCTACATAATCCGTTGTATGAATCTTAAATTCACGTCCTGTTGTCCAGAAAGTAACCTTATAAATTCCTTCCTTGATTGTTTCAGGATCAAAATCATAATCTACATCTAGATCTACTGTTTCGTTTTCGTCATCCAACTTCCAACCCTGTGCATTTGCCCAAGTCTTCAAGTCTGTATCAATAGCCATGGATTCCTTGATTTCATCCACTGTTTTAAAGAAGTTAAACGCAGAAACGGCTTCATTAGCCTTCTTGTTTTCAACAACCCTTTGGTCCACAACCCAAATCTTACGCGTAATTGAAGTTTTATTGTTTGTTGAGAAAGTAACAGTATATTCTCCTACTTCCTGTTTTAAATCTGTATCAATATCATGAATTGAAATAAACTCATCTGTTTCAGGATTCCAAGCCTGTGCATCGGCACGCGCAATGATTTCTTTATCATCAATATCCTTCATATCTTCTAAGTCTAGATAGAAGTCGTTGGCAGAAATCTTTTCTTTTCCATCTTCACTTGTGATCGCATAGTTCTTGTTTACGTGCATATTTACCGTAACATGCGTACCAGGAACTGTTTCCACCATAATTTCATAGTGAACACCCTTAAATAATACACTCTCAACTTCACCAGTCATCTTGCCATCTTTCACATCCACAATATCAATATCTTCTGGGCGAATTACGACATCCACCGGTTCATTTTCTTTATATCCAACATCGACACAATCAAATGTAATATCATCAAAACGCACTTTCTTATCGCAAACCATACGTGCTGGAATAATATTACTTTCCCCAATGAATTTCGCAACATATTGATTGACTGGTTCATTATAAATGTCTTCTGGACTACCAACCTGCTGAATCTCGCCATCCTTCATGATAACAATCTTGTCTGACATTGTTAGTGCTTCTTCCTGATCATGCGTAACGAAGATAAATGTGATTCCTACTTCTTGTTGAATCTTCTTTAATTCATACTGCATTTCTTTACGAAGCTTTAAATCCAACGCACTCAAAGGTTCATCCAACAATAATACGCTTGGCTCATTAACTAAGGCACGCGCAATCGCAACACGCTGCTGCTGACCACCAGATAGTAAAGTAACATCTTTATTTTCAAATCCTTCAAGACCAATCAACTTCAACATTTTCATGACCTTTTGATCAATAACGTCCTTACTCATCTTTTTAATTTTCAATCCAAACGCAATATTGTCATACACATTCATATGAGGGAATAGTGCATATTTTTGGAAAACCGTATTCAACTCACGCTTATAGGCTGGCACTTCACAAATATCTTCTCCATTTAAGATGACTTGTCCTTCGCTAGGTTCTAAAAAACCACCTAAAATACGTAATAAAGTTGTTTTTCCACAACCACTAGGACCTAATAGTGTGACAAACTCATTTTCATATATATCTAAATCAATACCCTTTAACACAACTTGACCATCAAATTCTTTTACGATGTGGCGAAATTGAATTAATTTATTCTTTTCCTGTTCCATGTATGTTCTCTCCTTGTCAATTAAAATACAGGCGGTGTAGATACCCATAATACTTTGGCATCCGCACTCGATACGTTTTCTAAATAATGCCCTTCCTTACCTGTAATATAGAAGGTTTCTTTTGATTTAACTTTTAACCTTTTATTACCAACAACTAAAACAACACTGCCCTTTAAAATATAGCCAAATTCTTCTCCCTCATGAGCCTTGACTTCCTGTGACTTTGCGCCCGGTTTTAAAGTCAATAAAAGAGGTTCCATCTGATTCTTCTGGGCATTAGGAATAATATATTCCGTAACCAAATCATCTTGCTCATTCACAAAAAAATCTTGCGTATGGAAAACAATCTGCTCTTCCTTGCTTGATTGAAAGAAATCTGCCAAATTGGTACCTAAAGCTTCCAATATATTCTCCAATGCAGAAATGTTTGGACTTGTTAAGTCGCGCTCTAACTGCGATAAAAAGCCTTTCGTTAATTCACTACGATTCGCAAGTTCTTCCAAAGTCAACCCATTCTGGGTTCGAAGCTCTTTTAGTTTTTTGCCTATTTTCATTCAATCACCCCTGCTTGTTTTTTATAATAAACTTTTTGTTTTATTAAAAGAACAAGTCTATTATATAGGAAACCATCAATTATGCAAGAAAAAAAGAGCATTTTTTTGCTCTAAAGTTAAAGTTATTTTACTGCTTCATATTTCTCAAACGATACAATACACAATTTGTCATAACTGCCAAATATAAAGCCTCACTCATACCTTGTGTCTGTAAAGTCAACGGATAATTATCACGAATCATAAAGTCCATACTGATGTTTGTTCTTTGCGATATTTTTAAGATCTTATCCACATTGATCTGTCCCTCATCCCAATACTTAGCAGTATTTCTCGTTACTTCCATATATTTGCCAAATTGAGTTTGTGAAAGCGAAAAAACAACTTCTCGTATAAAACGCATACGATCACCCATATCATTTTTTAAATTGTATTCAAAATCCTTAAATTTCGAACTTCTTTTAATATCTGTAAATAGTTCAGGATGAATCAATTTCATAATATCTTGAACCTGATTCCATGTTAAGCCTTCTAAATTAACGGGCTGATTATACATTTGATCAAAGAAAATCGAATCAATAGATTGATGATTATAATCTGCAAGAATAAGTACAATACGCGTTTGCGTGCGATCCTCAGAATGAATTTGCCTTCTAAAATTACGCAAAGACATATGGGCTGCTTTGGCAACTACTTCCTCTGAAATATTATTATCTTCAATAAATTGCACAATTTGTTTCATAAAAAAACACCTCCACGTTAAACATAGAGATGTTTTTTACATTTGTACTCGACCGAAAATCGAAAATCGGTCGATGAAAACGATTTTTTTAAGCTTTTGTCGTATTTTCGTTTTGAATATTCTTAATAATATCCGTTAAATCCGCTTCATTGATAGCACCATCATAGAAATCATTCAACGTTTCAATCAGACCCTTATCATCTGGTAAAACCGTTTCAAACACTTCTTTCATGTGTGCAGCCTCTTGACTTGAACCTGCATACTTAACAGTCGCATGAATCATAGATGTATAGATAACATTCACCAACATTAAGTGATACTTATTGTTGTAGCCATCATTACGATTATCAATGATTGTATTGGCACTGATTAGAGCTGCACCTTGATACTTGGCTAAAGTAGGAAACTCTAAATAAAGTCCCTTTACCGTCTTATATGTCATTAGTTTCAGTGCATATACACACGCAAATTGTTCTAAATCACCAAACATACGTAAATGATCATCACTGTCTAGAACCTTTTTAAAATTGATATCTAATAATCTTGCCAAAACATCACTCACACATTCAAGATTGGTCTTACAAACCACTTCCTGACGACCATCTAAATCCGTTGTGATTATGAATAAATCGCCTTCGCGATCATAAAATATATTATCTGGATGTCTTAAATTCACCATGTGATCACCTTTTAACGAATAAAATTCGTACCCTTTCTAATTTCCTTTTCAGGCAAACCATACGCTTCTTTACCTAAGGCAATACTTTTCATCAAGAACGTCATATTACGAGCTAAAGCACGCATTGTTTGTTTACCCTCTTCATCCTGATTGGCTTCTTGCGCAGTATTTCCATGAATTGAATTCCAATATTGACTCGAAACAACAGGCATACCACTGATTGTAAAATACTTATTTAATTCATCAAAAGTAGCACTCGCTCCGCCACGACGACAAGAAACAACACTAGCCCCCACCTTCATTGTCTTATCAAAACGCGAAATATAGAACAAACGATCTAATACTGCAATCAATGTTGCATTCGCGCTGGCATAATATACAGGACTTGAAACGACCAATCCATCCGCTTCTTCAAATTTAGGTAACAATTCATTGACAATATCATCATATACACACTTGCCAAGTTTCGTACAAACACCACAAGCTAAGCAACCACGAACAGCTAAGTTTCCAACTTGTATAATTTCGGTTTCAACCCCATTTTCTTTAAATACAACTTCCATTTCACGCAAAGCCAAATCATTCACTCCACTCGCATGTGGACTACCATTCAACATTAAGACTTTCATATTTTTCCTCCGAAAAAACCTATCTCTATTTTATCATTTGCGTCAACATGATAAAATGATATTTATGAAACGAATAGTAACTGGAATATTAGCGCATGTCGATGCAGGTAAAACTACTTGTATCGAAAGTATGCTTTATACATCAAAAACAATCCGAAAATTAGGACGTGTCGACCATCAAGATGCCTATTTGGATTATGATAATCAAGAAAGAGAAAGAGGCATTACCATTTATTCAAAAGAAGCTCACTTTCATTGGAAAGATGGTGAAATCTATTTGATTGACACACCCGGCCACGTCGATTTTTCAAGTGAAATGGAAAGAAGTCTTCAAGTATTAGATTTAGCCATTCTTTTAATCAACGGACAAGACGGTATTCAATCTCACACTTCTACCATTTGGAAATGCTTAAAACACTATAAGATTCCCACGCTGATCTTTATTAATAAAATGGATATTAGCTATAAGACACAAGAAGAGCTTATGAATGATCTTAAAGTGCATTTTTCATCCAACTGTATCAATTTTAAATCAAAAGATGCTGAAGATGAACTGTCCATGTTGAATGAAGATATCATGAATCACTATCTAGAAACCGAAGAAATCGATTCATCACTTCTTCAACAAGCCATTTTTAAAAGAGAATGCTTCCCCGTATTCTTTGGTTCTGCCTTAAAAATCCAAGGCGTCGAAGATTTAATGGATGCGATCATCGATTTATCTTTTATCCAAGATTACCCTGAAGATTTTGGTGCTCGTGTATACAAGATTTCAAATGATGACCAAGGCAATCGTTTAACCCACGTAAAGATTACGGGTGGTGTTTTAAATGCCAAAGATAAAGTTGGTACAGATGAAAAGGTAGATCAAATTCGTTTGTATAACGGAAAACAATTTGAAATGGTACAAACCGCTTATCCAGGAATGATTTGTGCACTAAAAGGATTGAACAAGTATGAAGTAGGTCAAGGGCTAGGCTTTGAATCTGACACGACAAAACCACTCTTAAATGCCTATATGAATTACCAACTCCTACTTCCCGAAGGTGTAGATGCACTCACTATGATGCGCTACTGCAGTGTACTTGCTCAAGAAGATCCGCAGCTACAAATTGAATATGATGAGCAGACGAAACAAATTTTCTTAAAGCTAATGGGATCAATTCAAATGGAAATTCTTCAAAAAGAAATTGAGAAAAGATCTAAAGTTAAAGTTGGTTTTACAACGGGTAAAGTTTTATTTAAAGAAACCATTCAAAATAGTGTGATTGGTGTAGGGCACTTTGAACCTTTAAGACACTATGCCGAAGTACACTTAAAACTTGAACCATTACCTAGAGGTAAAGGACTTGTGTTTGAATCAAACTGTTCCAATGACGATTTAGCTTTAAACTGGCAAAATCTGATTTTAACGCATTTAAAAGAGAAACAACACAAAGGCGTATTAACTGGATCGCCAATTACCGACATAAAAATCACTTTAGTGGCCGGTAAAGCGCATTTAAAACATACAGAAGGTGGGGATTTTCGACAAGCAACCTATCGTGCTATAAGACAAGGTTTAAAAGAAGCAGAATCTGTATTATTAGAACCTTATTATAGTTTTGAATTAGTCGTTGAAAATCAATATGTTTCAAAAGCCTTGTTTGATTTAGAAAACAAGCATTGCTCATTTAAAATTGAAGAAGACATGAACAATCTTGTTCACATAAAAGGAACGGGACCCGTTCGTGAGTTGATGGACTATCAAAAAGATGTCATCGCATACACAAAAGGAAAAGGCCAATTTATTTGTGAATTAGAAGACTATCATGAGTGTTTTAATCAAGAAAAGATCATTGAAGAAACAAATTATGATAGTGAAGCCGATTTAAACAATCCAACCGGATCTGTATTCTGCGAACATGGAGCAGGTTATTTTGTGCCTTGGGATGAAGTCAAGGAGCATATGCACATCCAAATTAAAGAAGCCAACACAACTTCCTATGCTTCTTATGTAAAACATACTGTTCGTGAAGAAGAATTAAAGAAAGTATTTAATTCACTTGGTGGAAACAACAAGAAAGCTGAAAAGCCAATCAAGAAAAAAGCGAAGGTTGATATGAATTTAAATCAGATTCATGTCGAAGATAAAAAGCCAGAATGTTTAATGATTGACGGTTACAATATGATTTATGACTGGCAAGATTTAAAAGATATTGCCAAAGTAAACATTGAATCTGCTCGTGATGAATTGATCAATCGAATCTCGAATTATCAAGGATATAAGCGGATCAAAGTCATCTTAGTATTTGATGGATATCGCGTTAAAAACAATACAGGTTCACATTTTAATCAAGGAAATCTAGACATTATTTATACTAGATACAATCAAACAGCAGACAGCTATATTGAAAAGGCTGTACACGACTTAAAAAAGAAATATGAATTATCAGTTGCGACAAGTGATGGCTTGATTCAAAATGCGATTTTGGCCAATGGCGCAAAAAGAATTTCAGCTCGTGAACTTGAGATCGCCGTAAAAAACGTAAACAAACGAGCTCTTTCATACCTAAGGAAATAGTTTATGATATAATTAAGTGGCGAAAAAGATGGAGGAATTTAATTATGACAAGAAAGATTGCCATTATTGGAGCCGGTCCTGCTGGCTATACATTAGCTCAAGAATTAGTTAAAACAGAAAATGAATACCAAATTGATATTTTTGATAAGGAAGCTGAAATTGGTGGAGCCATTTACACAGGTATTCCTGAATATCGTATGCCCAAAACATTCTTAGAAAAAGCCTATAACGGATTGATTGAAGCCGGTGTTAAATTCCATTTTAATACTTTTGTGGATCAAACTATGTTTAAGGAATTACAAACAAACTATGATTATGTAGTTGTAGCAATTGGTGCCCAAATTGAAAATACTTTTGGTTTTGAAACAGGTAATGGCGTCGTTGCCGGCTTAACATTACTTTACGATTTAAATATCAATCACAAACAAGAAGACTTCAAAAAATATAAAAAGGCCATTGTTTGGGGTGGTGGAAATGTTGCGATGGATTGCGCAAGATCATTAGTTCGTATCATTGATGATGTCACAATCGTATATCGTAGATCTTTACAGGAAATGCCTGCAAGTCCTGCAGAAATCAAAGCCTGTGAAAAAGAAGGTGTTAAGATTGCCTTCTTAAACAACATTAAAGACATTTTAAAAGATGAAAACGGAAATGTTTGTGGTGTTCAAGTTGCGAAAATGGAACTTGGAGAAATGGATGAATCTGGAAGAGCAAGCTGCCACGAAGTAAAAGATTCATTATTCACAATGGATTGCGATCTAGTTGCGATGGCTATTGGTCAAAAAGTAGACTTCACTCCATTAAATGACGATTTAAAAACAACCAATACACACGCCTCTACATTAAAGAATGTATACATTATTGGAGATGCCTTCACTGGGCCAAAAACAATTGGTAGTGCTGTAATGGAAGGTAAAAAGATTGCCAAAGAAATCATAGGAACGAAATAATCGTTCCTTTTTTCTTTGGAAAACAAAAAAACTACCCACACCAACTCTTGCAAAGTTTGTAGGTAGTTTTTACTACATCATAATCTCTTTTCAAATCCACCATCAATTTCTTGATCCTCGCTAATTGTCACAAAAGCCTTTGGATCAATTTCATTGATAATTTTTTTGAAGTTACGAATCTCATACTTATTGACAGCACAAAATAAAATATATTGGTCTGTATCTGTATACGCACCTTTCCCCATCCAATACGTTACTCCACGGCCGGTTCTTTCCATGATCACATTTTTCATATTCTCTTTCTTTGTGAAAATCAATACAGTCATGTTGATATTCTGATAATGGATGCGATCACTAATAAAGTAAAGAATTGCCACAAAGATAATGGAGTAAAGTGATGTCTGCAAATCAAAAATAAAGGCACAAATTGTAAATAAAATTGAGTTGATAATAATTGAAAGCTTACCTACCGAAAAGCCTGGTTTTGTCTTAGATAAACATACACCGGCAATATCCATACCACCGCAACATCCACTACTCTGTAAAGCAAGTCCAACTCCAATACCACACATTAAGGCTCCAAAAATACAATTTGAAAGCATATCTGGCATAATCACAAAAGATTGCTTTGGCAAAATAGATAGAGTAATGGTTTGCACCACCAAACTAATGACCGTCTTGATACAAAACTCTTTGTTCATAATCTTAAATCCCATCACAAACAAAGGAATATTAATCATAAAGTTAATGATTCCCACCAAATTCATATGCCCAAGACTTGGAATCATCTTCACAATAAAATACTCAATAATCTGTGCAATACCAATGGCACCACCAAAATTGATTCCATTAGGTGTCACAAATAAATAAATTCCTAACGAAAGTAAAATACTTCCTATAATTAACTCAATATACTTTTCAATATTTTCTCTCATTCTAAAACCCTCTAAACACTAGGCATTATATCATTTTTGCATATTTTTAAAGAATATTTTTTACTTTTATGCATATTTTTTCTATTTGTCTGTAATTTGGTAGTACAAATGACGAATCGCCATGATAGGATGATACACCAACATTCTAGGACCAGAAAAACGCATGACCTTACGAATCTGTTCTCTTTTATCCTTCTTGTAACAATGTACCTTACATTGCGAACAAAATGTCTTTGTTTCCATAAAAGGACGCTTTTCAATGTGCATATTAAGTCCGCCTTGTTCATGTACAAAATCAAGGATACCCACCTTTTCTAATACGCTATTCATTTCTTTTTCAGAGGCATCTTTAGCCACCGACAAATTGTCTTTAAGCGTTCCACTAAACAAATAGCTTTCTAAAGAAACCAAAGCCATATATGGATAGATATTAATATCCTTGATTTCATAATTTGATAGCTTCAGTTCACCCCTATAATTCGAATATTGTCCCATCAATAAAGAGACAATTGTACTCTTACCACTCTCACCTACAAAACCAATCATTTCTTTAAATGCTTTAAAGTGTATACCCTGTAAAACTTCCTTATCGGTATATCCAAAGTGTAGATTGTGAGCAGAAATTGAATATGAATCTAATTTTACATTTTGTTTCTCCTCTATTTCCTTTTCTAATATCGCAAACAACTTATCACTTGCCGCCATACCATTCATCGCAATATGAAAATATGACCCTAACTGATGCATAGGAATCAGTGGAACACAAACCAGTAGAACCAAAGCGGCTTTAAAATTCATAAATGAAATAATGATAAATAAAGTTATTGGTGCAATTAAAGAATAAAAGAATTGCGGAATATAATTCGCAAAATAGGTTTCTAATTGTTCAATACCTTCACTTGATAATTGTACAATTTCTGCTGTACTCCACTTATTTGTATACTCAATTCCAATTTTAGACAGCTTCTTATATAAACGAGAGCGAAGCGTTTCCTTGACAATATGACTCGATAAATACGACATCTCAATTGCCTTTTGATTTACAATATAGCGAAGTATTAAACATATAAAAATGATTCCAATACATAATATATTTCTATGTTTTGCGATAATCAAGCATAAACATGCCGTAGAACATACGTTACAAATTAATCTTATCCATTGATATAACACATTCTTTTGAATATACGGAATACTTTCTTTTACCGAAAACAATAATTTTTTATTGATCATAATTCACCTCAGTTAGTCTAAATAAATTGAGTTTATAATGACTAACAATAAATATCAAACAAAAAAAACAACTAGATTTCTCTAGTCGTTAATTTCAGATACCTTAATTGTTTTTATGACAGGCTGCTTACTTTCGGCAATTGTACCATTATCATCCATGGGATCTGCATCCTCACAAATTTGATCTACGATCTTCATTCCTTTAGTAACATGTCCAAAAGCTGCATATTGTCCATCTAATGAATCATTGTCTTCTTGCATAATAAAGAATTGTGAACTCGCCGAATCATAATCTGAGCTTCTTGCCATAGAAATAACACCACGCTTGTGTTTAATATTGTTTTTTACACCATTCTCTTTGAATTCGCCCTTGATTGTTTTGTCGGATCCTCCTGTACCATTTCCGTTTGGATCACCACCCTGAATCATGAATCCTTCAATAATTCGATGGAATGTCAATCCATCATAAAAGCCAGATTTGGCAAGATCTACAAAGTTTTGCACTGTAATAGGCGCTGTTTTCCCATCTAGCTTAACCGTAATTGTTCCATAATCCTTCACTTCAATCTTTGCGGTATAATCCTTTGTCTCTTTTTGACATCCAAACAAAGATATACATAGAACAAACAAACATAAAATCGTTATTAACTTTTTCATTGTTTCCACCTCCATCTTATTTTAACAATACACAAGAAAAGGAGCAAGTTCATGCCCCTTAGCGATTCGATTTTTCAATCCATTCTTTTGTCTTCATTACCTTATCTGGAAATGTCTTAAAATCTTTTAACTTCCAAGTCCAGTTTTTGTTTGATACTGTTCCTGGTGTATTGATTCGTGCCTCTTCTTTAAATCCACAAATATCCCAAATCGGCAATATAACTGTATCTGCATCAGTATCTAAAGCATATTGACAAAGCATTTCATTAAAAGAACGACTTGAATATCCCTGATTTTTAAAGAAACGACGCAAACTAATACGCTTATTTGAATCATACGTATAATAATCTTCATTACATGTCGCATTATCATGTGTTCCTGTATATAATACAGAGTTTTTCTTTGCCTTTTTCTTTAATTGTTTAGCTTCCATTCTAAACAATAAAACATCCATTCCTGGAATTCCATAATCTTCCTCAAGTTCAATAACCTCAGGACGAATCAAACCTAAATCTTCAGCCACTAAAACAATATCTGGACATGCCTTTAAAATCGCATCCATCAATTTATGAGCTGGACCTAAGATCCATTTTCCTTCAATAGCTGTTGGACAAGACGCTGGTATCTTCCAATATGTATCAAACGCTCTAAAATGATCGATTCTCACCATGTCATAACAACGATTCATCCAACTCATACGATTACACCAGAAAAGATATCCATTTTTTTCCTGCGCATCAAAATCATAAATTGGCATTCCCCAACGTTGTCCAGTTTCACTAAAATAATCTGGTGGACAACCCGCAATATATTCTGGTTTTCCTTCTTCATCCAATAAGAAAGCTTTACGGTTGCACCATACATCCGCACTATCTAAATCTACATAGAATGGCATATCTCCCATGATTTTAAGATTTCTTGCGTGCGCATACATTTGAATTTCATCCAATTGTTTATAAAAAACAAACTGTAAAAACTCAATATAAAAAATCTCATCTTTATAATCATCCAAATCAATATCACGATTTTCTGGCCAGTTCTTATATTCATCTTCCCACTCAAACCATGGAGCCCCATTATAAAAACTCTTAAATAAAGAGTAGGCAGACCAATCCTCTAGCCAAAATGCATCACGCTTAAATGCTTCAAAATCTTCTTTAAATGAATCAAATTCCTTTTTAAAAACTTTAAAGGCCTTTTGAAAATAAGATTCCTTGAATTCACGAATCTTGTCATATTCAACAAAGTCTTTAAACTTATTACAATTCACAATTGAGCTTTGCGTCAACAACCCCATTTCACACAAACGATCCAAGTTAATATAGATAGGATCTCCCGCAAAACTAGAATATGTCTGATATGGAGAATGAGTGGGGCCTGTCATCTGCAAAGGCAAGATTTGCCATATGGTATACCCTGCATCCGCAATAATATCTATCATTCGAATTGTTTTTTGCCCTAAATCACCAATCCCTTGATTTGCAGGGATAGAGAAAACAGGACATAAGATTCCTGCACTTCTATTCATTTTATCACCGTTTTGTAATCCCTTTCATTACTTCTATTTTAACACACTTTTATAAAAAAGAACTATATATTTCAAAAAATTATATAGTTCCTATTCCATAGAGAATAAATCTCTCAATTCTTCCTTGGATAAAGTCGAAATGCCACCATTTGAATTTTCGACAAATATATCACTCATCTCTTTTTTGCGCTTCTGCATCTCGTAGATTTTCGCTTCTATTGTGTTCTTCATCAACAACTGATACACTAACACATTTTTTGTCTGACCAATACGATACGCACGATCCGTTGCTTGATTTTGCGCACTCACATTCCACCAAGGATCATAATGAATCACAGCTTGTGCCTTAGTCAGATTTAGCCCAGTTCCACCGGCCTTTAATGAAATTAAGAATACATCCGAATCATCACTCTGAAAAGCATCTACTTCTTCTTTACGCTTCTTCTTATCAACTGCACCTGTAATCATATGGTATTTGATGCCTCGCTGCTTAAACTCTTCGATAAAGGAATCAAAAATACTTGTGAAACTTGAAAACAACAAGACTTTCTTACCATTCTCTTTTAATGTCTCAATCAATTCAAGACACATTGTAAACTTTGTACTCTCACCCTTACAGTTTTCATATAACATTCTTGGTTCGCAACAAATCTGACGAAGACGCGTCATCATCGCGATGATCAAAATCGAATCCACTTGTTCCAATTCTAATTGTTGCTGAAGCTGCTCATTGACTTGGGCAAGATTTGCAAGATACAACTGCTTTTCCTCCGGACTAAAGTTTAACCACATATCTTTCTCAACCTTATCCGGCAAATCCTTCAACACTTGTTTTTTCGTTCTGCGCAAAATAAATGGCGACACCAACTTTTGAAGTTTGGACTGTCTGTCATCATCCCCCATCTGAATGGGTTTCTCAAAATTCTTTGTGAAATAATTCAAACTATATAGATATCCTGGCAACAAGAAATCAAAGATACTCCACAATTCACTTAAACTATTCTCAATTGGCGTTCCTGTTAATGCCAAACGATGTTTACTTTTTAAAGCCTTTACACTTTGCGCATTCTTTGTCTTAGGATTCTTAATAAACTGTGCCTCATCTAGAACAATATATTCAAATTCCATAGGCATATACAATTCAACGTCCCTACGCAAATAATCATATGTCGTAATATAGAGTTCGTGATTTTCCTGAATAATCTCTTTACGAACTTCTTGCGTTCCCGTAACACAAACAGCGTCCACACCAATCTTAAACTTTTCAATTTCTGACATCCAGTTATACATTAGACTACTTGGACATACAATCAAACTCGGTTTATCCTTTGAAACAAACTGTTCATAAAATACCAATACTTGAATAGTTTTTCCAAGTCCCATATCATCGGCAAGAATTCCATTTAAATTCATATTTTTCAAATCATACAACCATTGAATGCCCTGCTGCTGATACGTGCGCAATAAAGATTTATACTCATCCTTCAATTGAATTGTTTGTTCTTTCACTTTCATTAATCGATCTGTATATTCTGTAACCGAATCATCATTACGAACATCCAATTCTGAATCCACATCCATTAAATGGAAAGCCTGATATGCTGGTTTTTCAATTATTTCTTTCTTGAAATCCTTAGTCGTTAAATTCATTGTAAAAGCCAATTCATTCAACTGTTCTAAACCTGTATCTTCCAAATCAATCATTTCGCCATTCTTTAACTGATAAAACTTTTTCTTCTTTCGATACGCATTTAAAATATGTGACAATTCATCTGCGTTCACATCACTATCTAGTTCCATCTTCAATAAATCATTTTGAACATAGACCTTTACACTTAAATTCATACTGTGACGATTCTTTAAACGTTTCAATTCCTCAGACACATACACATTCGCTTGTTTTTGAATCAAAGGAATTCCATGATCCAAAAAATTATATAACGCATCGCTTCGACCTTTAAATACAGCCTTATTATCTTCAATCTTTACCGCATAATGCGAAATAATTGCTTCTATACTGGCAATTTGGTTGGAATCTGTATTTGTGAAAAAACTCTTTTTTTGATTATTTTCTAGATAGTTTCCCCATACAATCATATTCGCATTTTCAAGATCTGAATACACACGAATATTCTCAATTACAGTCGCATATTTTTCTACATCTACATTCGTTTCTAATTGAATATAATCCATATATGGCTGCAAGCATTGTAAGTAAAAAGCTCTAAAATCACTTTTTTTAATCAACCAACCATCTTCTTGCGAAACATTATACGCAAGTGAAGCTAAAAAGCCATCCGCATCCAATGTGTATCGCGTAATATTTTTATAATCCACTACATACAAATGTTTATTACCAATTAGAAAATTATCATCCAAATCTACATTGAGTTCGAAACAATCATCATATTCAACCAATTTTATAACTAATTTTATATCTTTTTCATCCGTTTTAAATTCGGTATAGTCATTAGGCAAAGATACATTTAAATCAAAGAAATCATCCAGACATTCCGAATAGATTTCCCCGTCTTTTTGCCAATCTTTTGAAAAACTATATTTCATCAAAAATGCATAAATCTTTTGACTTGGCTCATCCAAATCTTCTGGATTTAAATAAATCTGTGTGTTTTTCCCAAAAGATTCCAATTTCTTTTCAAAAAAGCCTAGCATTAAAGTTTGAATATTCTTTACTATATATGCACGATTCACTTGAATCTTTAATTTAAACGCTGCCTGATCATAATAATATGAATTTGTAGGATGCAACGTCAAACGAATTCGATTCTCGTTTTCCTTAAAGAAATTGTTAACTTTATCTTCTTGTTTTTCTTTTAGAAAATCAAATGCCGTCTGATTCAAGCTATGAATTCTTCGACGCTTTCTTTCCAATTCTTCCTGCCGATTTTTTTCTTCAATATATTGTTGATACTCCACACAAAACGGAAAAATCTGGGGATTGATCGCATTAATGGCACGCACTACACTTACTAAATGCACACACCCTTTATGTGTCTCTTGTGAGCATGTACAATTTGTAGTTAATATCGTACCATATTCATTCACTCTAAAATTAATAATTTCCTCATTCCAACGCGTTTGAATAATAGCCTTTACTTCATAATATAAAATCCGATCATGCACTCTTTCAATTGAGATACGCTCAATCTTACCTGCATAATAAGGATCATTTGCCTCATAATATATCCATGAATTTTTAATAAAACGATTTAAAGATTCTTCATAAATGCGCATATTTCTTCCCACCTAACTTACTCCTTATTATACCACAAATTTGACTTTCTATTTTTGAGTTGTTAATGTATGAGAAAAGAAAGAAGAATGATTATGAACACAAAAACGTATACAACCTTACCACAAGAAGCCAAAGACATTCGTATTGAAGTATTCGTGAAAGAACAAGGCTTTGAAAACGAATTTGATGAAATCGACACTATTAGTCATCATATTGTTGCCTTTGATGAAAGAAAACCCATCGGAACATGTCGTTTCTTCAAAGAAAACGATCACTATACCATTGGAAGGGTGGCTGTATTAAAGGAATATCGAAATCAACATATGGGTAATTTACTACTTGAAAGTGCCGAAAATGAAATCAAAAAATTAAACGGAGACTTAATTGTGGTACACGCACAAGTTCGTATCCACCCATTTTACGAAAAACAAGGCTATATTCAGTTTGGTCAAATTGACGATGATGAAGGAGTCCCACATATGTGGATGAAAAAAAAGATACAGTATTAAGCTACTGTATCCAAAATATCCTTCATCTTTTTTGCGAGTCCCTTTGTCTTTTCAACCGATAAAGAACAAATCGCAACACGAATACCCAAATTTACTTTGACGGTAAAAATGTTGTTTTCCATTAATGCCTCATGGAATTTGTCACGTGTTTCATTATCCATAGATAAAGTTACGAAGAATCCTTCTTTGTAAGGATAATGTTTTAATCCCACTTCCTTCGCTTCTTTGACAAAGATATCTCCACGTTCTTTTAATAAATTTACATAGTGCAATCTTTCTTTATCATACGCATCTTTATGATTGTCTAATACATCTACAAATGTAGCCATAGCCCCATTGTTGATATTTGACCAAGTCGCACGCGCATCCTTTTCAAATACGATCTTCACTTGTTGCACTGCTTCTTTTTCTTGTCCTAACACAATGGCAGCACCACAACGAAGTCCATAGCTCGTCATTGATTTTGATAAACTAAATGCGACAATTACGACAAAGTTTTTCTCAATTTGATCAAACTGTGCAAAATATTCTTTCGCCTTTTCTTGTCTAGAAGAAAAATCAATATACGCAATATCATTCAACAATACTACGGCATGTGTTTTTGAACATTCATTCAAGAAAGAAATGACTTTTTTCCATTCGTCTTCACTTAAAGAATAACCAGTTGGATTGTGACAAGGATCGTTGATCACAATGACTAAACGATTTTGTTTTTCCATCACATTTTTACATGCCGATTTAAAAGAGTTTAAATTAAAGTGATCTTCTTCAAATAAACTATATTTTTCCACATTCAAATTGTGCATCTGCGCCATTAGTGCATAAGATCCCCATGCGATTTCTGGCAAGACAACTGTTTGTCCCTCATCTAGACACTCTTGTAAAGTCATACCAACAGCACCGGTTCCTCCAGGTGTTGCGATAACTTCATGTTCTAAGTGTGAATTCCCATTTAATACCCAGTCATATACTTTTTGTCTAAAGTCTGGATTTCCTGTAAAACTAGCTGCATAGGCTGCCAATACTTTATTATCCAAGTTTTTTAATGAACTAAATACACTGTCTAAGGCAACCAAAGTTCCCTCTTCATCATATAAAGAACCAATTGTCGCATCTACAACGTTTTCACTTCCCACCTTAGCCTTAGCCTCTTTTGCCTTGGCAACAATTGAGAATACAGTATCTACGATTGGTGTTTGATTGACACTTTCCTTCACAAAATTCATACTTATTTTTCCTCCTTTAAAGTATATGCTCCCAATACTTTTACACTTTCACATACAGACTGTACCTCTCGAATACAATCATTTGCCTTTGACATATCCCCTTCAATTTCGACAAAGAAGAAATACTCAAAAGGTTTATTTTTCATCGGTCTAGACTGAATACTTTCCATGTTCAATCCATTCTTGGCAATACAATCAATGATCTTTGCCAAAGCGCCACTCTCATGTTTAACCGATAGAACCATACTAAAGCGATTGCCCTGCATTTGTGGCTTTAATCCAATTACTAAGAATCGCGTTGTGTTAGTCGCATTTTCTTGAATGTTTGTAGCCAACACCTTTAAGCCATACAGCTCTGCATTTTCCTTAGCACCAATAGCTGCTTTATGCACATCCTGTTGTGCTGAAATATATTGAGCTGCCATCGCCGTATTTGGATAGGCCACCGTTTGTACGTTTAATTCCTTTAAAAATTCTTTAGACTGTGAAAGTGCTTGATCCTTTGAATAGACCCACTCCACATCTTTTAATGTACTGCCCGGAATTCCAAGTAAACATTGTTCAATCTTTTGATCATAAATTGACTGAATATACACTGGATATTCCATTAATAAATCTAAGACTTCTCCAACCAATCCAGAATTCGTATTCTCAAAAGGAATCACACCATATTGTACGTCTGAATGGACAACCATTTGAAAAACTTCCTCAAAACTAGAAACGCCCACTTTTGGATTGGAAGGAAACAACTTCTCGCTCACCATATGCCCAAAGGCACCTTCAACTCCACAATATCCAACTTTATCATGCGACTGCAACGTTCTTTGATAGGCCTTCGATTCTTTCATAATGAACTTTATAAAAGACTCATAATATTCTTTATAACCCGGATTCTGAATAAACTGCAGATTCTTTTCAATTACAACCTGCTCTCTACCTGAATCTAGAATTGGTAAATCATTTTCTATTTTATACGCAATCACATCTTTAACGGCATCCAACCTGGCTTCATATAGCTTAGCCATTTCACGATCAATCGCATCTATTTGCGTACGTGCTTGTTCCAACTTATTCATAGGTTCACCTCAATGAATATCATACCATAATTTTCATCTATTTTCTGAAAATGAATGTATCATTTTTTATCATTTATTTATTACTAATTTTAAAATGACTAAAAGTAGAAAATCAAACGACTTTCTACTTCATAATACTCTCAAATTCATCAATTAAAGAATCAAATAATTCAATCGCATCTTCAATTGGTTTTGGACTTGCCATATCAACCCCAGCCATACGCAATAATTCGACTGGAGACTTTGTACATCCTCCCTTTAAGAAAGATAAGTATGCTTCAATATCAGCTTGTGTTCCATGAAGCAATTTTTGTGATAGAGCCATAGCTGCACTAAATCCTGTCGCATATTGGTATACATAGAAATTCATATAGAAATGTGGAATACGAGCCCATTCCATACTAATTTCATCATCCACAATCACATCTTCTCCATAATAGAATTTATTTAAATCCGCATAGATTTGATTCAATGTATCACTTGTCAAAACTTCGTTGTTTGCTGTTTTTTCATTGATGATCTTTTCAAATTCCGCAAACATACACTGTCTAAATAATGTAGTTCTAAATTGTTCCATAAAGTGATTAATCAAATAAGCCTGGAATTTAGGATCTGAGTTTTGTTTGCGCAAATAATCCATCAATAAAGCTTCATTACAAGTACTGGCAACTTCGGCTACAAATATTTTATAATGACGATCTAATGGAGCTTGATATTTTGTAGACATATAAGAATGCATCGCATGCCCCATTTCATGAGCTAAAGTAAATTCTGTATCTAAAGAATTTGCAAAGTTCATCAAGACAAAAGGATGTACTCTTTGTCCACTTGAATAGGCACCTGAACGCTTTCCTTCATTTTCATATACATCGATCCAACGCGAATTTAATCCTCTTTCATAAACATTGGCATATTCTGTTCCATACAATTGAACGGAATGTAAGATATCTTCTTTGGCCTGTTCAAAAGATACAGGAACGTTACATTCATTGACCATAGGTACATATAGATCATACATATGAAGTTTATCTTTCTTCATAACTTCTTTACGAACTCGCATATATTTATGTAAAACATGGATATTTTTATGTATCGTTTCAATCAATTGTTCATACACTTTTGGTGAAACATTATTCGCATCGACTGCGCATTCTAAACTCGATGCATATTTACGTGCTGTACTATTAAATTTCAACTGATTTGTCTGTCCATTTAAACAAGCAGCTAAAGTATGGATCATAGAACCATAGCCTGCATAAAAATTACGATATGCACTCTCTCTTAGCACTTCATCTTCCTGCTCTAACATATGGATAAATGTACCTGTAGTTAAAGTGTGTTTATTTCCTTTTGAATCGATCGCATCTTCAAATTTTAAATCCGCATTGTTCAACATTCCAAAAATCGAATAAGGTGTGTCTTGCATCAATGAACTGGATGCCATTAATTTTTCTTCTGTTTGAGATAATACGTGTTCTTTTAAACGACATACTTCTTCTAGATATACACGATATCTTTCTAAGATGGGTTCAGATGCATAAAAAGACTCTAAATTTTCAATCTGCATGATTTGTACATCACTAAAAGATAGCTTAGTAAAAACTTCAACCGCTAATGCATTGGCTTTTCCTTTTAATTCTTGATGATGGGCATCTGCCGTATCTTGATCTGACAACAAAGAAGAATAGCCTAAACAATCATCTAATAGACATGTTAATTTTTCATATCCCTTTAAAAATGATAATAAGTTGGATGCATCATCCAATTTTCCATCGCATGCACAAAGCTCATTTCCTAATTCTTTACAAGTATCTAAACAAGCTAGAAATGCTGCTTCATCTTTAAATATATCTTCTGTTCTCCAAGTGTTTTCTATTTTTTGTTCATTACGCTTCATGAGTAAACAACCTCCATTAATACGTCTATTGTAGCACATCTACATCATTTCAAACGAAACTAATCGAATATCATTATTTTTTGCGTATTCTATCGCATCTTCTGTAAAGCCAGAATTAGAAAATGCCATTAAACTCTTATTTTTATATTTAAAAATATCTTTTCGGCTATTTAAAACAGTTAAAACTCGACTATCTAATTCTTTATTTCTCCACTTACATTCACACATTAAGCACGAATCTGAATTTATGGCTACTATATCAATTTCTGCTTCTTCTTTTTTTAATGGGTCATTCCCCCACCACTTGCCAATCTTTTCCGGAATAAACGGTAATGTCAGGAAAACTTGTTCTTGATATATATATTCTGTACACATTTTTTCAAAAACATACCCCATATAATCCGATATTTTTGGTTTAACGTATTGACCATATATAATATGGCCCAAACCCATTTGTATATTTGAATAATTTGGTCTTACAAATTTGTACCAAAACAAAAACATTGTATCTTTTATTTCATATATTGTTTTTCGACTTGATTCTTTTTCAGTAACAGGATATATTTTTTCGACTATGTTTAATTCAATCAAAGACTTCAATAAACTACTGCAAGCAGACGTATCTAGACCCACTTTATTTGCGATTTCATTTAAACGACTAGCCCCCGAAGCAATGGCGCCAAGTATACTATTATAGCTTGCGGGATTTCGCATTTCTTGTTTTAAAAGATTAGTTGCTTCTTCAAAAAAAGTTCCATTTTCATCAAAAAACAAATCTAATATATTCTCATCTAAAGATTTGTTTGTATCTATTTTTGAAAGATATTCAGGAATTCCTCCTGTTATGCCATATGCGATTGCCTGACTTTCTTTATCATAATTCACAAGCATTTTTTGCGTTTCTAAATATGTGAAAGGTGTAATTTTAAATTGTGCACTTCTTCGACCATATAGTGGGCTTTTATATCCCAACACTTGATTTTCCATGAAACTCATACTTGAACCACACAGAATTAAAAACATATTTTTATCTTTCCAGCATAAATCAATATGCTTTTGAATAATAGAAGAAATAGGCGGATAGCTTTCGGCTAAATATGGATATTCATCAATCGCAAGAACTATTTTTTGATTTGTTTCTAACATTTTATCAATCGCATTAAATAAGCTTTCAAATGAATCGTATACGATTGAATCATTCTTCGAAACCACTCGTGACAATCCAATTAAATTTTCTTTTTGTGTCCCTTCCAACGAAACGTACAATAAACTCTCTTTATTTGGATTATTTCGGAATATGAGTGATGAAATAATCCTTTGTTTATAGGACAAAAATCAATAATGTAGTAAAATATAAGCAAAGATGAATTGTTTTAGTTCATTTCGTTGCTTATTTTTTATTACAGGAGGCGCTGTAAATGCCAGATTTCAGCAAATATACAGACCAAGAAATAATTGATGGTCTAAGAAAAAGAAAGTCACTACCTAAGCAATTGAATACTGTTATATCCGCATCCATAGAAAATAATTTTAAAGAACATAACATTACTTTAAACTGTCCTCATTGTAGTTCGTCCAAATATGTTAGTAATGGGCAAAATGCATATGTTTAGGCCCAATGAATATTAATGAATTAGAAAGCATAAATAATTACATTGGCGATGTTTCTTATATTTGTACGGATTGTACGGATATGTTTAGCGTCTATTCGGATTGGTGTGATAAAAATGGATACACGCATTATGTTGAACCATCAACTTATCGAGCTGAAAGAAAGGCTCGTGGTTATATTGATACTGATAATTTATACCATAAACTTACAAAGCAAGAATATGCGAAAGATGAAGCTATAAATCGCCAAATGTATAAAGAAAAACGTTATCCACATATTGAAAATAGTAAGAAACCTATTTCATTCGATGAATTTAATGTTATTAGATATAAATTTAAACTTGGTATTAATGGAGTTAATGCTTTTCATTCAATGTTAGATAAATATTTAGTTAAGAATACTACTGGTGTAAGCAGTGATTATTTACAAGACTATATAGGCACTTTTGTGTATCTTCAAAATTATAAAACTAATCATAAAATTAAAAATTTTGCTCGTTTAGATGCAACCAAGATTTTATGTGAAATGATTAGACATACCCTTAAATATAAAGACAATCCCAAAGAAAAAGATATTTTAAATAAAGAGCTTAATTTAAGACGTCCATCTAAGAAAACTATTAAGAAATCGCAAGACATGATTAGAGAAGCAAGAAAAGTTATTAATTTATCAAAAGATGATAAAGATAAATCTGAATTTGAGGGAAATGATGAAACATCGATGTATATCTTCAATAAATATCATTTTTTCAACAATCTCGGCGCCAAAAGATTAAACGAGCTTATTAAAGAAAACAGTTTATATGTTAAAGGTGCTCATAAAAGACAAAAAGTAAAAGCTATATGTTCGCTACCAAATGTTCAAGATATCATCTTCAGAGAAGTATATATTCAAAATTATGGTTCTATAGTAGAATTTACCAATGTCATTAAAGGGATTACCACAACCAAAAGGAAACAAGGAAGACCTAAAGGTTCTAAGAACAAGAAAAAGCAGGATTATTAGTCCTGCCTAATTAATTGAATATATAAAACTAGATACCAAGGATAAATCAACCTTTAAAAGTCATAGGGATTTTTACTTTTAGAAAGTGATAGCCTTTAAACACTTTTAGGGTGAAATCTGTTATTTGTTTTTGTAAATTTCTTGGATTATTATATTTAGTCTACATAAACATGTTAAATTAACTCTTTTAATAATTCATTTTTAACATCGGTTATATGTTGCCTAAAAAAATTAGGATTGCTGTTTTCGTATGCAAGAATCCTTTTTAATTTATTCTCTAACTCGCTTATTAGTGTTTTATTTTTTACAATATGAATGGAAGCAGTATAGTTATTTATATATCCTCTTTCTATATACTTATCAATAACTGGAATAACATCAGATATAAAGAATATACTTTTAATTGTGGTTTGTCCTATATGATAATAGCAAGAAGCTATATTCTCTGGTGGCAAATTAATAAAATTATTAATTCTTCTTTTAGCAGAAGCGTCCCTATGGTTATAATTACCTACTGGAATAGCCCAATACAATCCTTTATGTTCCAAGGATTCTATACAACAAAAAATTGGTCTATCTTTTGTATCGTTCCATTCTCCACCGACTCGTTTTATTAAATTATATAAATCTCTTTTTCCAAAATACATTGCATTTTTAATCATTTAATACAATACCTCACCCCGAATAAATAAAGGGAGGCTATGAAGCCTCCCAAACGGTGATACTTGGACCACACCGTAAAGGTCATTTGTCTCAAACGGTGATACTTGGACCACACCGTAAAGGTCATTTGTTTCCATATCTATCGATACACCTATAATATACCACAAATTGTGATAATTGCAAGAATTTTTACTCTTATCTCTATTGTTGTAGTGCTTTCCTTTTTAGATTATAGCATTATTTAATTGTGATATAAAAAATAATTATCACAAATGCAAAAACAATTCATCTTAGGTAAAATCAATAGTTCTGAACTTAATTAGAGGCTTTTGCTATGGGATGTATTGTCATCCATCAATTCCGAAATAATCCCTTTATTTTTCAAAAATTCACGAATCAAAGTTGTTTTTCCAACTCTTCGACGACCATAGATTACCGCAAACTGAAATTCATTCGTTGAATACATTTTTTCTAATTTTATTAATTCACTTTCTCTACCAACAAACATATAAGATCTCCGTTTACTAAGTTATGACTTACTTAGTTATAACTTAGTAAGTTATATCATTCCTTACAACTTTGTACAAGAAAAGACGGGAAAACCGCCTTACTTTATACTATCAACTAATTTTTTTACCAACTCTACATCCACTACATCATAGTCATTTTCATGTGGACTAGCCAAGTAACTATAAGAAACGCCATTTTTTGTTGTTGTCGCATCTGCCTTATAGCTCTTACAAGACGAATGCACCTGATATACACCTGTATAATTCATCATCATTTTTGCGTTTTCTGCATTCATTCCACTGCCAGGAAGAATCTGAATCTTATCACCATATTGATTATTCAATACTTTAATTAAATCAATACCTTCCATAGCTTTTGCTTTTTGTCCACTTGTAAGTACGCGATCCGCCCCTAAATCAATCAATGTTTCAATGGCTTCAAATGCATCTGGCGTAACATCAAAAGCTCTGTGGAATACAGCTTCCTTATTGTACGAATGAATTAAGTCGATCATTCTTTTTGTGTCCTCTTCACAAATTGTGCCATCCTCATTTAAGAAACCAAACGCAATTCCATCAGCACCATGATCCAAAAGAATCTTGGCATCTTCAAACATAATTTCTACATCTTCTTTTTCATAACAGAAACCAGCAGCACGCACACGTACCATACAAATTACAGTTAAGTCTGTTTCTTTTTTTACACGAACTAGACTCGCGACACTTGGCGTTAAGCCACCAACACTTAACGCACTATTTAATTCAACCCTTTTTGCACTACCCTGATATGCAGCTATACAATCTTGATAACTACCTGCACATACTTCAATCATTCTCTCCATTAGCCAACCTCACTATACTTAATGCGTATATTTTCGCATTTAAAATCAAATCACTACGATCCATCCATTCATTCGGATTGTGCCCAATGCCCTTTTGTCCAGGAAAACTAGGTCCAAAAGGAACTATATTTGGCATGATCTTCGCATAAGTTCCACCCGTAGTTGTAACTGGCGTCCCATCCATGCCTGTTACCTTTTCATAAGTCGCCTTTAATGTTTGACATAAGAATCCATTTTTATCAAAATAAACAGGATCATAATTATGTATACATTCTACTTGTAGTCCTTTGCTTAATTTAGATTTGATTGTCACTTCTATTGTATCATTACTAATACTTGCAGGATAGCTAAAAGAGAAGTCAAAGCCAAGTTTTCCTTCTAAATCCACCAGCTTTTTATTGCTCATCTGCATTTTACCAAATTCAGGATCCTCCATGTTTAGTCCCAATTTATTTCCAAATCCATTATCTGATAAAATATATTCATTAATAAATTGGTTGAATACAGTTTTATTTTTAACAGCCGTACTCACACGATAGGTACTTCTTCCTCTTTCCGCATATACAACCGGATATTTACAATCGGGTGTCCAGCCCATAATAGGTGGTTTTCTGACTTCAAGGAAATGTGTTAAATCTTCAAATCCCGTTTCTTCATTGGTTCCAAACAAAATATAAACAGGACGCTTTAACTGAATTTTCAATTCCTTTATGGCATATAATGCGTATAAACAAGATAAAGTCGGCCCTTTATTATCTAAAATGCCGCGGGCAAAGATTCTGCCATTTTCATCTTCATAAGCTGAGAACGGAGGATGATTCCATCCTTCTCCTACAGGTACAACATCTAAATGTCCCATAATGCCAATATAGTCTTCTCCTTGACCATATTTGGCAATACCCACCATATGATCGACGTTTTCTGTTTCAAAACCTAATTCACGAGCTAATTTCAATGCTTCTTCTAAAGCTTTATTTACGCCTTCTCCAAAAGGCATACCTGGCTTAGCTTCACTTTGTACACTATCGATTTGAACAATTCTTTTGATTCCTGAAATCATCTCTTCGCTGATTTCATCGATTTTCTTTAATAATGCCTCTTCCATTTTATTTCCTTACTAATGGAGCTGTGCGCGTAGCCATATAGTTGTCCATCCATTCTTTACTTGCGACTTCAAATGTGCATTTTCCATCCTCATCATGATTTACTAAATATACTGTTGGGACTTGTTTTTCAGTTGCCACTACAAAACTAAAACCTTCAATATTTGTAGCACAACCCCATTCCCCCTTATTATTCATCGCAATCAAAGACATGTCTCCAGCTTTCCCTCTTCTTCGTTTTAATTCTAAATCAAAATCGTGTACAGCCTTTTCACACGCTTGTTGAGGATGCATGCCTTCTTTCATTAGGCGAACAATTTCATAAGAAACACAGCCCTTCATAACATCTTCCCCTAACCCTGTAGCACTCGCTCCTCCAACAAAAGAATCTACATAGAATCCAGAACCACATACAGGCGAATCGCCTAGACGTCCTGGATGTTTCATGAACAATCCAGAAGTACTTGTAGCACTTGTCATATGTCCTGCAGTATCTAAACAAACCATACCTACTGTGTCATGTCCTGAATATGGTTTTAATTCCGTATTTGTGATTTCTTTTGTACGATTGTGATAATGAATCTTGGCACGATCTGTAAGCATTGTTTTTCTTTCAAAGCCATGTCTTGAAGCATATTTTTCAGCACCTTGACCAATTAGGAAGTTGTTGGCATCATAGTGCATTAGACTACGTGCAATACTAACAGGGTTGGCAAAATCTTTAACGCCTCCAACACATCCAAATTCTAGTGTATCCCCATCCATAAAAGCAGCATCTAATTCCACTTCCATTTCTTCATTTGGAAGTCCTCCATATCCTACACTTTTATAGTATTCAAAATCCTCTACAGCTTTGATTGCTTCTTCAATCGAATCCGCTGCACTTTCGTTATTTTTTAACATAGAATCTGCTTTTGAAATTCCTTCTAAAGCCATTCTCCATGTTGCGATAATTCCGTACATACATTTTCCTCCTACATATGATTCAAAAATAAAATCGCTTTAAAAAAGCGACCTTATTTGTTTTTAAATTTTTTCATTTGCACGATAGCTTTTTTTAATACTTTTTCTGCATCCATCATACCATAATCTGTTGGATCAATAACCATAACTGGTGTTTTATCACCGTATTTTTTATTGATTTCATCAAATAAGAATTTAGTTTGTGGACCAATCAAGATACAATCTAAAGTATTTTTTTCAATGATGTCTTGAATGATTTTATATGAAAATGCCTTACATTCAATTGGCAAGTTGTGACTGTCAGCCACGTCCTGCATACGTTGTGCCATCATACTTGTTGACATCCCATTATCACAAAATAAGTATACTCTTTTCATATTCGTCTCCTACCTATTCTCAATATCTTGAAATTTCTTGAAAATCACGATTTGTTGTTGGGCAAAAGCCTTAAAATTTTCAGCTGCCATCAATTGATCCTCTGCATGCATCAACAACATATTTACCGCAACAGACTCTCCTCTTGCCTCTTGTTGAATCAAAGAAGCATGTGCTTCATGACCTTTAATATAAATAGCATCTCCTTCTTTAATTAATTCTTCTGCCTTATCAAATTCGTATTCCTGCGCCTTACGTGCTGCTTCAATATAGCTTGATTTTGCAGTACCTACACAAGAAATAATTTGAAAGCTTATCATTTCCAAGTTTTCCATAGATACCCTCCTTGTTCTGATTGTATTGTACATCATACAAATTTTCTTTTCTATGAATCGAACTTCCTAGCGATTAGGAAATATTCGATTATTCCTAACATCTAGGAAATTCCTTTCTGAGTATTCCATTCCTATACTTCCTATAATTAATATAGAAAGACAGGTGTACAAATGACAAACAATTATAAATGGGATTTATCTAAATTATATACTGGTTATGATGATCCAATCTTTTTAAAGGACTATGACCAGTTAGTAAACTACAAAATAGAAAACGTGACCACAAACACTTCCTTTAAACAACTCGAAGAAATCAAAGACTTAGAATATCGACTTCGTTTATATGTAACATTAAGACTAAGTGTAGAAGCCAACAATGAAGATGCTATTTTATGGTCAAGCAAAGTATTAAGTGCTTGTGCTGTAGCCGCAAATCAAATGAATGAATTATGGACAAAAATCTTAGAAGATAAAGAAATCAAGCAATCAAGTTATTATTCAACCTATAAATTTATCATTGAAGAAAAATTAAACAATGCTAAACACACATTGCCTTTAGAACAGCAGGAAATATTAAACTTAGTATATCCAACAAGTAAAAAAGCTTTCTCAGACATGTACTATGCACTAACTGGAAATGCCAAGGCCAACTATCGTGGGAACAGCTTACCCTTAACACAAGTAAAGAATATGTGTCATGATAATGATTCCAACGTTCGTAAAGATGCCTTCCTAGCCGAGCTTGAAGCCTATAAACCAATTGAAACACCACTTGCCTTTGCGGTAAGTGCCATTAAGAAACAACAACTTATAGAAGCACGCTTACTTGGCTATAAAGATCCTTTAGAAAAAATGTTGATTGAATCAAGAATGTCATCCAAAACATTAGATGCGATGATGAGTAGTATTCAAAAATATTTACCTGTATTTAGAAAATACCTTCGTACAAAGGCCAAGATGCTAGGTTATGATCATGGTCTTCCTTGGTATGAAATCTATGCCACTTTACAAGAATGTGACTTTAATTTCTCTATTGAAGATTGCGAATCCTATATTTTGGATGCTTTTGAAAAAGTAGGTGAAAACTTACATGAAATGACAAAAACTGCATTTAATGAACATTGGATTGATTATCCAACTTATGAAGGTAAACAACCTGGCGCATTCTGTGAAAACCTGGGTTGGATCCATGAAAGTCGTATTATCACAAACTACAACAATACATTAAGTGATATTATTACAGTTGCCCATGAGTTAGGTCATGCTTTCCATGGAGAAATGATTGAAGAACAAGCTATTTTAAACCGTGATTATTGTATGCCACTGGCAGAAACGGCAAGTACATTTAATGAAAATGTAATGTATAACTATATGGCAAGCATTTTACCTAAAAAAGAAAAATTATTAGTCATTGATACACAATTATCGGCATTATGTCAAAACGTATTGGACATCTATGCGCGATTCTTATTTGAAAAATCTGTATTTGAGCATATTGAAGAAGGTTTCTTAAATGCCAAACAACTATGTGAACTAATGAAGGAAGCCCTAAATAAATCATTCGGTGATGGTTTAGACAAGAACTGGATACATCCTTATCGTTGGATTACAAAGGTACATTACTACATTCCAGATATCGCGTACTATAACTTCCCATATACATTTGGTGCTTTATTTTCTCGTGGTTTATACGCAAAATTCAAAAAGGAAGGGACATCATTTATTCCTAAATATGAAAAACTACTAGCTGCAACAACCACAAATACTTGTGAAAATGTCGCAAGTATGGCAGATATCAACATTGAAGAAGAATCGTTCTGGCAAGAAAGTCTACAATCGATTGCCGATCAAATTCAAGACTTCTTAAAGGAGTTAAGCGCATGATCTCATTTGCGAATTTACATGATGATATAGGAAATGATTTGTTCGATCATAAAGAACAGTTGAATCGTTTGGATGAATTTCACTATCCTCGCTTTAAAGAAGGCACCATGAAATTTTCTGCCATTGTCTGCTGCTTTAGCGGCACTGAATCATGGCAAGATATGCAAGAATGTATCGTATATGCCAATGATTGTATTCATTCAAGTAAACATTTCTCATTTAACAACGATAAAGATATTCAAGTCTTTATCGCTGTTGAAGGTATGTGTGGAATTAAAGAAGATGTCACAAATAAAATTCAATGGTTATATAATCATAATGTACGTCTTGGTTCATTATGCTGGAACGATGATAATGCCTTAGCTTGTGGTGCAAGAACAAATAATAAACCATTAACAGATCTAGGTGTTGAAGCGATTCAAGCTATGAATCATATTGGCATAGCCATTGATACAAGTCATTGTTGCGAATGGAACTTCTATGATATCGCAAAAACAAGTACAAAGCCCATCATCGCATCTCACAGTAATGTGAAGGCTTTATACAATCATTACCGTAACTTGAGCGATTTACAACTAGACATTATTAGAAATAAACAAGGACTAGTTGGAGGTATTCCGGTTCGTTGGTTTGTGAAGAACAAGAAAGAAAATGCGACACTAGATGACTTTATTGAAATCCTTGAATACTTAAAAGAAAAGATTGGTATTGAACATATCGCATTAGGTTTTGATTTTATGGACTATATTCCTGGCATGGAAGATAGTAATGTGGTTGGTATGAAGGACATCACAGAAATCCAAAATATTGCACTAAAACTCAAGAAAAATGAATTCACAGATGAAGAAATCAATGCGATTTGTTTCAACAATGCATATTCATTTATGCAAAACTATTTATAAAAGATAAAATCCACCGAGCGGTGGATTTATTTTTTTCATTAAATTTCGTCTAATTCACGATCATCATATGGATACATTGGTCTATGAATTTGTCTAAATACAAGCTTTTCACTCGCTTGATTTGTAGGCCCATCCGTTAGTGCCATAACACAATACGATGCATATGCATCAAATTCAGCTGAGATATAACCTTGTTTAACAACAACGACATCATAATCATCTAGATTTAGGCCGCTTGTTACATATTGGGCTGGCTCATAATATTGAATGGCATCATTTTCAACCACAACATACACAGGCATGTTTTCTACCTTTACAGTAATTACTGTACCAATATCTTCTTTACCAACATACATTTCTTCAGCTAAGCCTTTGGCTACAACACTACCTTTAATATGGATTTTCTGACATAGTTCATCATAGTCCATACCCAAATCAAATTCGACATTGTCGCCAACCTTTTTGTTCATTAAGAAAGCATGTGCATTAAAATCAACGATTCCCGAAACTAAGTATTTCTTATGATTAAAATCATCTAAATTCATAATTTGTCTTAAAACATAATTATTAAAGCCATCCGCACCAGATCCTACATTATCTCCAGAATCGGTAATAAAGCATGTTCCTTGATCACGATAAACAACTTGTTTAATCGCATCTTCTAAAGAAGCTACATTTCCATGATAGTGGAATTCATGACGTTTTGAATAGGCAAATTCGCGAATTTTTCTTGCCCACATATCCGCAAATTCTGTGTCTTTTTTTGTCTTTGGACATACGACAACAGAACATCCTAAGTTTGGTCCATCATGTCTTAAATAACCAATGTGGAAAGAGGCTGAACGAATGCGACCTGTCTTTTCAGCTTCTTCTAACATATTGTTGATAGACACCATGGGTTCATCAAAAGATACACTTTTTTCTCCACCAATAATAATGGGAACACGATAATAAATTGGATGAATATCTTCTCTATGATTTAATAGATCAATAAAATCTTTAGCCATAAATTGATACGTTTCCTTTGTATCAATGTGTGGTGAGTGTCTATAACATCTTAATAGATTTACATTTGAAACTAATTCTTCCGATAAATTTCCGTGTGGATCCATAACTAGGGCAATAGGCATATATGGTCCAACAATAGCACGAATTTCGCGTAGAATCGCATGTTCTGCTGAACCTCCTTGTAAACCAATCACCTTACTAGCACCATGAAGAAACAAGAAGATTCCATCAATTTCGTGTAGATGTTCTTTCACACTTTGTTTGAACTTATCCACAATAAATTCATAAGCCTGTAAAGTTACAGGTCCATGGGGATGTCCAATCGCACCAATACTTGGAATCAATTCAATGCCATTTTTTTCAAAAATATCTCGACAATACATAGAGTCGATACAGTCTTCTCCATATTTCAAAATAAATTTATCTAGACTCATTAAAGATCTAGAGTGTTCATTGGATTCTGAACTAAATCTTCCAACTAATACTTTCATTGTTTTATCCTTTCAAAATCTGCAACAATTCATTATCTAATCTACGAGCAAATTCAGCCATTAATAATACAGTTTGCCAATAATCCTTACGATGAATGATCAATCGATGAGAATGCATATAACGTGTAGGAATAGATAATGTCATTGTGACAACACCATCATGTGCTTTATGAATATTATCGGCATCTGTTCCACCACATGTCATCATGTCATAATTGATGTCTAAATCTAAATCTTTACAGATTTCTTCCATCTTTGCGATAAAATTTTTATTTGCAATAATTCCCGCATCCATTAAACTTAATACAACACCTTTTCCTAAGCCATTGATTCCTTTATCCATTGGTGTATCCATACTTGTTGTTACGTCTAAGGCAATCGCAACATCTGGATGTAACATATTTGCGGCTGTTCTTGCTCCTCTTAAACCAACTTCTTCTTGTACCGTACCAACACCATATAAATTACATTTATGCTTATCTTGACTTAAAAGACGCATTACATCTACAACCATAGCTGCACATAAACGATCATCCCAGGCTTTTCCCATTAAATAGTTTGGGTTGTTCATAACTGTAAATTCTGTATCTGGCGTAATCATATCGCCAATTTGAATTCCTAATTCTTCAACTTCAGCACGGTTTGCGACACCCAAATCTAAAAATAAATCTAAGGGATGAATAACTTTTTCTTTGACTTCCTTACTCAATCCATGAGGCGCACTCGATCCTACAACACCTTGATATCTTTTCCCTTCATGTGTTGTCACTACAAGCGTCTGACTAGGTAGTACATGTCCCCACCATCCTCCAACTGGGAGCATACGAATGTAGCCTTGTTCATCAATTTCGCGCACTAGAAAACCAACTTCATCCATGTGTCCACAAATCATAAAAGTAGGCTGGTCTTCTTCTCCTTTTTGAAGTCCAATGATGGATCCTAAATTATCATATGTGATTTCATCCGCATAGGGACTCATCCACTTTTTCATCATGCGACTCACTTCTTTTTCGTTTCCACTAATACCATGAGCCTCACTTAATTCTTTCAGCATTTCTAAATTAATATCACCAATTGCTTGTTCCATAGTATCACCTATCGATTTGATTCCTTAAATTCTTGAATCTTTTCTTCATTTAAATGTTCAACAAATACAGTTAAAGCTTTTTTTGCGCAGTCATAATCATTTAGATCCATACTTTCAATTGCGCTATATGCATTTTGAATCGCAATCGATACATTGAGTGTTGGACATCCAGCAAACAATTTGTGTACCCATGCCCCTTCATTTAGATCCATACTATAGTAGTGCTGATATGCGATATCTTCCTCTTTACAGATTTGTACTAATGCATCTAATAAACCGCGGTTTGGCATCATTCCTTTATCGTAGAAAGATACTAATAAGCCTTTTCCTAGCTCTCCTACGCTTTGGTCTTTTTCATCTAATGTTTTAGCTATCTTACAACCAAGTACAACACCTAGATCAGGTTTTACTAGTCCTGTAGCTGTTGTAGCGCCTCGCTGTCCTACTTCTTCCATAACGCAAGCTCCAACATATAAATCAAAATCAAATTCTTTATCTCTAACAGCTTTTAATAATTCAACAGCCATTAAACATCCAACTCTTGATTCTAATGCTTTTGAAATACATTGTTTTTGTACTTTGACAAATGGACCGTCTACAACGACACTATCTCCTACAAATACACCAAGTGCTAATGTTTCTTCTTTTGAATACGTTCCAAAATCGATAACCATTTTTTCTGTACCTACCACAAAGGCATTGACTTCACCTGTTTTTGTTTTTACACGCAAACGACTTCCTGGTAAGTATTGTTTATTGATTTTACCTATTTCAATAAATTCAGCACTTCCATTATCATTAATTTTTGTGATCATTAATCCTGATTCATCCATGTGTGTAATTACTAATACGCGCTTTGCGTTTTCCTTTTTACTTTTCTTTACGCCAAATACAGAGCCTAAATTATCATATACAATTTCATCACAATATGGCTCTAAGTATTGTGCCATACATTTGCCAACATTTTTTTCATCTCCTGAAATTGAAATTGTTTGTGTTAAAGTATTAAGTATTTTTAATGTTTCTGACATGATTATGTCCTCCTTATATAAAGCAGTATAGACCTATTTTGTTTCACTAGATTCCAAATGTGTTTCCTATTGTTAGGAACATAAAGAAAACCAACTCAATCGAGCTGGTCATTATTAATAAGCATGTTTTTCTAAGAATTCAGCAGTATCTTTTTTGTCGACTAACATTTTAGCGTATTCACACATAGCGCTTAATGATTCATTCAATCCGATTCCACCTTTTTTAGGCATTTTTAAAATTGTAACTTTATCTTTGTATGTTTCAATAGCCTTTTCACACTCTTGTGACATGATCGCAAAAGCAGGAATATTTGTTAGTTCTGAAATTGCTTCAGCTGATTTAGCAGCCATGATACCATAATTTGCATAGTTGAAACATGGTCCACAGATAACTACATCTGGATTAAATTTTTTTGCCATAGCCGCAAACTTCTTTGCGTTAAGTTCTGGCTCGGCTAAAAAAGTACCGTCTCCACAATATAAAGTAGCGATGACTTTCCCTCCTTGTTGATCCAAGAATCGAGTAAACATTTCACAAGAACCAATTCCCATTGCTTTTCCGCCCATAGGTAAATCAGGACTTTCTTTTCCTCCTAAACCAGCTTGTGTCTGGTCAAAAATCATCATAACTTTCATTGTGTTATCCTCCTAATCTTATAGATTATCTAAATCTAAATCGTCAAATGAGATATCGTCTTCTTCGCTTGACTCATTTGCAGCAGCAGCTTCTTCTGCTAAATATTTTTTATCTAATGTTCTAATGAATGGATAATAAATCATCAATCCTAATACCAACAAGAAGATTTGCCATACACTTGCTCTCCAAGATCCTGTAGCCAACCATCCTGAGAATCCAATTGGAGTTGTCCAAGGTAAGTTTACACCTGTTGTTCGTGGAATAATACCCCATAAAGTTGCGAAATATGATAGGATCAAGTTCATCATTGGAACTAAAATAAATGGAATCGCAATAACTGGGTTTAATACAACTGGTAAACCGAAGATAATTGGTTCGTTGATTCCAAAGAATCCTGGGACAATAGATAATTTTCCTAATTGTTTAATACGTTCAGATTTACATACTGTAACCATCAAGATTACTAATGATAGAGTAGATCCTCCACCACCGAAGTTACAGAAGAAGTTACTGAATGGGTTTGTGAAGATATATGGTAATGCTTCACCAGCTTCGAATGCGATTAATTGTTTTGCAGTTAATACGTTACCAATGAAGAATACTGAGTTACATACAGCTGGTCCGTTGATACCAAAGAACCAGAAGAAAGTACACATGAATGAATATAATGCGTTAGCTCCTAATGTATCTCCTAAACCTTCCAATGGTGTTTGTAGAATGGCTACTACGAAGTCTTGGAAGTATCCAAATTCTGTGAATGAGAAAACAATACGTACTAAGAATGCAACTCCCATAACTAGAGCACTTGGCACTAATGCAGCGAATGAATCTGCAACTGCAGGAGGTACACCTTTAGGCATCTTAATTGTCCATCCCTTTTTATAAGCGAAGGCAAATAACCATACTCCAAGAGTCGCACAAATCAAGGCCATGAAAATTCCGTTTGGTCCGATATAATCAAAATCTAAACCTGCGAAAATAGCATCTTCAACAACTTCACCTGAATCTCTAACAGCTGTGTGAATTGTTGGCATTAAAATAAAATAAGAAACCAATGCAACGGCAGCACCTTGAATCTTGTCTGCTTTAAATTCTCTTGCCATCGCATATCCTGTACCTAATGCAGTTAATAAACCTGTACAGTTAAATGATGCACGAGATACCGCCTTGAACCAGTCTGTCCAACCTGCACCAAGTACTGATGATACTGCAGCATCCCATCCTGGAATTGGGAAGTTTGCAATCAACAAGAAGACTGAACCAACAATTAATAATGGTGTAGAAATCAAGAAACCATCACGAATTGCGATTAACACTCGATTTTTAGTTAGAACATCTGCCATAGGCATTAAAATTTTTTCTAGCTTGTCCATAAACACTCTCCTTTATTAGCTGTCTTTACTTTATCACAGCTATTGATAATGAATTCACTAAATGTTTTCCTACATCTAGGAAATTACTTTTCCGTATCTGCCACACTAATAATATGTGTATTCGCAATATGGTCATGAAGCATTTTTCTTGATGGACTTGCCATACCCATTAGAATAGAAACAGCACTAATAATTCCAAATACATATACCGCCATATCCATAATTGGAATGCCTGTAACGATTTGAATCAATTGACGCAAATAACTTGAACTATTCGCAATATAGCCTTCAACGATCATGATTCCTAGTCCTTCGCGCATTAAAATTGTTTTAAAATCTACATCCGATTCATCGTTTTTCACAACCTTTAATTTCATAATGCGTTTACCAAAGGTTTGTCCTTTATATACATACAATTCAAGAATCACAAAATATCCTAAATAGAATACAATCGCCAACAAAGCTACCAAAATATTGTATGGGGCCGGAATTTTAGATAAGTCTTGCGATACGGAAGTTGTATGATTTACAATGCTTCCAATTAAGACAATAGGGATTCCAGCAAACATTGTTGCCGCATACCAATCAATCAGATAGGCAACGCCTCTATAAAAACTATTTACTGAACTTTTCTTCAGTTTTACTCCATAACGATGTGTTTTATCCATATTTGCACAACCTTTCTATTCGATTATTTTTGATATAAATTCTTCATAGCTTTGACTTTCTAATAAAGCCACAAAATGATTTGCGTTATTGATCATACTGCTTAACCAATCAAAGAACATAACCAAAGTATCTTTGTATACTTCATTAATTGCCAGCAACATAACCATCTTCACTTCAAATTCTCCCCATTTGATTGGTTTTTCTAAAAACGCAACAGAAATCGAAGATCGAAAACTTGCCATATTCAATGAGTGTGGTACCGCAAATGAATACACAAAACTTGTGGATGCCATTTTTTCTCTTTGAAGAACTGATTTTTTAAACGCATCATCACTGTAACCAAGTTTTTTCAAGTGGTCACACATATATTCAATTGTTTCTTCTGGTGTTTCTGTTTTTAAATTCAAATGGAAAGTTTCAGGTTCAATCAAATCAATGATTTGAGCTTTAAACTCATTTTGAAATCTCTTTTTATCCAACGCATTTAACGTTTGGAAAATACGACTCTCATCTTCTGTTGTGATAAACACAGAAATTTGAACCGTTGGAATATCTAAATTATGTTGTAGTGGTGACGTTGTTAGAATCAAATCTGGATCTAATTCTTTTATTGTCTTTTCTTCAAAATAACTCACACTTTGAATCACATCCATGCGTTCGTTAAATAAGAAATCCACTTTCTTAAGTAAAATATCACCAAAAGCCTGATCCACAGGATAAATCATAATGGCTTTATAATGTTGATGATTATGCGTTCTTTCATAGGCAGCACCTAAATGAAGAGCCAAAAAGCCTAGCTCATTTTCAGAAATATCGATTTCTAATTCTTCATTTAAAATCTCACCAACACGAATAGACAATTCAAAAACTAATGGGTACTTTTTCTTCAATTCTTGAAGATACATATTATCGATATGAATATTTTTATTCTTTCTTTCAACCAACCCTTGCAAATGTAGTGCGATACCAGAACGTAAATCTACATCTTTTGAAAAGTCTATATCATAGTCTGATTTAATAGATTCGATAATTTGCGAAACCAATTCATTCACATTGTAGCCATGTTTACTATAAGCAGAAACCAAATCATTTTGAAGGTTCATTGAATTTTTGCCCATCAATAATAAGGCTAATAATTCAACTTCGTTTTCATTGATATCAATACGCACAATTTTAGATACACGATTAAAGAATTCTTTGGCAATCTGATATTCTTTTGTGTTTTCAAGATCTGTTCCACGACTTGTTTTGATGTAATTGTGGTGCAACATCCTTTCAATCGCCACACCAATATGTATCATCAACATAGGAATTGCCATTTCACGAATACGATAATTATATTCTTTTAAAATATTTTCCATGATATCTTTGACTTTTAATAAATCAAAACCTTTAAACATACTCGAAAGCTTATTTAGGTTCAAGAAATTTCCTTGCGTCTCTTCCGTAAGTAAATCTTTATAGAGTTTGCGCATTTCATCTTCGCTACCCTCTAAATGAATGTGATTTTTAGAGCGAATCAATTTTAAATCGTTATAATTCTCTAATATTTTCTTAATTCTTTTGATGTCATTATCAATTGAATAACCACTAATAAACACTTGATCTTGTAGATCCATCAAGTTTAATTCTTTTTTCTCAAACAATAACACACGTATAATATACACACATCTTTCTTGAGGTGTTTGAGGTATTATAAATTTTTGTGCTGTAGGCAATGTAACATTAATTTCATCTCGAATATGATATCCACTTCGTAAGTTGGATTCAATAATTGGCTGTTCATAATAGCGATTGATCGCATCGATATCACTACGAATTGTTCGATCCGATACCTGCATAAGCTTAGAGATTTCTTTTCCTGTCATCCACGCCTTTGTATCATTCAACAATAGAACAATTTTCTCTTGTCTTTTATTCACTTTTAGTACACCCCCATATTTATATTTTATATGATTTTCCCTCTTTATTAACATGCGTTTTTTCCTAATATTAGGAAATTTCCTAGTACAAGGAAGGAAGCTTCAAAGAATTAAAAATCTTTTCCAATATAATTATCCATGGTGATTCGCATGACAAAAGAAATTCGACATTTTTCAAAAAACAAAAATCTACACTTAATACTTTCAGTTATCATGACCATATTAAGTGCTTTTATTCAAGTATATGTAATTCAAGTCTTTATGAATCCGTGCAATTTATTGTCTAGTGGATTTACCGGAGTTGCGATATTAATTCATAAAATCTGTAATTTATTTAACATCCATTTTTCTATTTCATTAGGAATTCTTATGTTAAATATTCCGGCAGCATTAATATGTTATAAATCTGTTTCAAAACGATTTGTATTCTTGAGTTGCCTACAGTTTGGACTTGTATCATTCTTTTTAAATATTTTCTCTTTTACTCCCTTCTTTGATGATCTAGTCCTAAACGTATTATTTGGTGGATTCTTATATGGAATTGGTATTACACTCGCTTTAAAGGCAGATGGATCTACTGGCGGTACAGACTTTATAGCCCTGTACATTTCTAATAAGATTCATAAAAGCTTGTGGGATTATGTCTTTATTTTTAATACGATTATTTTAATTATTTTCGGTCTTTTCTTTGGATGGGTACATGCGGGATATTCAATTATCTTCCAATTTATTTCAACCCAAACTATTTCTCGTTTCTATCACAGATATGCCCAGATTACTGTTGAAATCACAACCGAAAATCCAGACATTATCACAAAGGCTTATACAGAAAACTTCAAACATGGTATGAGTGTTATTGATGCGTATGGGGCTTACAGTAATAAGAAATTCTATATTTGTAAAACAGTTATTTCGAGCTATGAAGAAGCTGATGTGATTGATTGTGTATTAAATGTAGCGCCAAATGTCATCATTAACTCATATAAGACGAATCATTTTTATGGCAAGTTTTATCATCAGCCAATTGGCTAAAAAGTATGAAAGACGCATTATTTGCGCCTTTTCTTTCTTGTTAAATTGTAACTTTTTGAAACCAATTCCATAATTAATGAATCAGATAATGTATCATCTAAAGCCAAAGATATCCAACTCTTGTGATTCATGTGATAAGCCGGATAAATTCCATCAATATCATAGTGTTCTTCGCTTTTTAGATTCATAATGTTTACCATACGGGTATTTCCATCTTTTAAAAGAGCGTTCCACTTCACATACATAATAAGGGAAAACCACTTATTATTGTCTAAATGACGAAAAACACCATTGTCATCCTTCCATGGAAAATCCGGTTTTACACCATACCTTTCATAAATCAAATTCGCAATGCGATTGGCTTGATCACTCGCAAAAAACACATCTGTACATCATGCATCCGCAATTCTTTTTAATATGGATTTGTATGCTTCACGAACTTTACAGATATACTCTCCATCATAGGATTCGATGCGTAGCGGCATATATTCTTCATTACTGAAATTATCAATGACTTTACCTTTTAAAACATCCGATATTTCAATTATAGCTTTAAAATTTGAATCCATAAAGTCTTCTGTATAGATATATTTATTATCCACTATTGAAAAGTCAAAACTTTTTAGCTTATCAAAATCAAATTTCTTCTTTAAAAAGATTTCATCCTCAATATGTATCATATTAACTCCATTCAAAATTTGATTTACCTGCACCAAGCTCAAAGAAATATTTTCCTATGCCTAAATCGATTTGTGATAGAGGTCCATTTTTCACTTTAAAACTCACTTTATTTCCCACACCATTTACTATATACGGCTGTCTATTTAAAGCACTTGGTGCCAATAATAAAGCTTTGATACCCGCGTTAAACCAATCTGGAACTACTCCTTGGTAATGGCTAATTTGATCAGCTGTCTTTGATTTGTGCGGTACACCCTGTGTTTTTCCATATCCAATCGCAATGACACCATTGACTCTAACATCTTTATCATATAAATGTTTAAGAGCATTCTTGCCATTAAACATACCTCCACACCACCATGTATTTAGCCCAAGGCTTTGGGCATACAAAATTAAGTCAGCGCCACAATAGCCTATCTTCTCATCCAAACTTGAACATTCTTTACCTGCAAGAATGATATAGTTTTGTACCGTATTATTCGACATGAGTCTAGCCAAACTAGAAATACCATCGGAGTTGTTCATCACGAGTTTCAATGTCAAATCATACAATTCATTGTTTTGTTCAATACGTGCATTTAATAAACTTATTAAATCAACATCTAATGGTTTATCTAAATATTTCCGTACTGTGTGTCTTTTTTCAATCATCATTTTCTCCTAAAATAAGTCTAACATTGCATCTAAATACATTGCTTCACGAACATGAATTTGGTATTGTGGTTTTACCATATAGTAAAGAATAAATTCTAATAATAGGGCACTTCCTAAATCTCTTCCTTCGATTTTAAAATTTGAATAGCCCATAGGAACATAGATATTTAAAATATCCTCTAAACTAATAAATGCAGGATTTTCCATCACTCTAGAAAAACGATACCCTTCCTTTGAAAAAGGGGCCTTACATACATGATCCATACAATCAATACCTAGATTTTGTCTAGAAACCGATTTATAACATTCCTTACGATCTTTACATCCATACCAGCAACATTCGTTACATAAAAATTCTACCTTTGGTTTATATACTTCAGATAGTGAATTCAACTTTTCTAATTGTTTATTCAATCGAAAATCAGGGACTACATACGTAAAGTCTGAATTTTCTACTTCCTTTTCAAAATCATTAAAATCCGTTAATACTTTTGTGGTTGAAGATACAAAATATAGATTTGGATATTTTGATTTCAAATATTTCATCAATAAATCTGAATGAATAATAATCCCATTGTTTAAATCTAAATTCAACAATCGACATAATTCATTGCATTTTATATCGGATAAATGTTTTTCTTCAATCAAAGAATTACTAAATGTAAGACGTGAAGATATATTGTATTCTTTCATCAAAGCAAATACTTTTTTTGGATCACAATCTGCATAACTGATGCGTCCACCAGACCATATACAATCAGATGGTGAGCCATAAATAGAGCCAATCTTACACCAGTCATAGAAATATTCTGATTTATTTTTAAATAGGGGCAAAAACTTTTTATAAAATTCATAGAATTCAAATAAGCCCGGTAAATGATAATATACATTCATATTCTTAACCTCTTGATAAGAGTATTTTACACTTTTATGAGCGAATAATTTAAAATAATTACACTTTTATGAGCGAATAATTTAAAATAATTACACTTTTATGAGCGAATATAGAAAAATCCAACCTTTCGATTGGATTTTATTGAATTTGTGATTTTAAATACGCAAAGATGAATTCATCAAGATCTCCATCTAATACAGATTGAACTTGGCTTGTTTCATAACCTGTACGAACATCTTTAACTAAGCTATATGGATGCATGACATAGCTTCGAATCTGGCTTCCCCATTCATTGGCTGACTGCACACCTTTAATTTGAGCAATCTTCTTTTCTTGTTCTTCAATTTCTAATTGATATAAACGAGACTTTAAGACACGCAAACATTCTTCTCTATTTTCATGCTGACTACGTCCATTTTGACATGTAGCCACAATACCCGTTGGCTTATGCACCATACGAACCGCGCTATCCGTTTTATTGATATGCTGTCCTCCAGCACCTGAAGCACGTTTTGTTTCTACAATCAAATCTTCTGGTTTGATGTCAATTTCAATTTCATCATTAAATTGAGGCATAACATCTAAACTCGCAAAAGAAGTGTGTCTTCTAGCACCTGAATCAAATGGCGAAATACGAACTAAACGATGTACTCCCTTTTCGGATTTCAGATAGCCATAAGCCTTATCTCCTTCGACAAGGAAAGTTACACTTTTAATACCAGCTTCATCCCCTGGTAAATAATCTAGAACACTCACTTTAAAGCCATGTTTTTCTGCATATCTTGTATACATACGATACAACATGCTTGCCCAGTCACAAGACTCGGTTCCACCAGCTCCAGGGTGAATTTCTAAAATGGCATTGTTTTGATCATATTCATGACTTAATAAGACTTGGATTTCAAAATTCTCGAATTTCTTATCCATATCCGCATATTCTTCTTCGGCAATCATCATCAGTTCTTCATCAAATTCAGACTTTAATTCATCAGCCGTATCATTTAGTGAAGTTAATTGTAAATCTAATTCTTCATAACAATCCACAATATCTTTTAATGCGTTTTTTGCACGAATCACTTGTTGAGCTTTTTTTTGATCTTGCCAGAAATCTGGTTCTAAAGTTTGTTTATCATATTCTTCAATTTGTTTATTTTTACTAGATAAGTCAAAGTGACTCACCTAAAGAATGTAATTTCTCTAGGTGAGTACTCACTCCTTGTTTCAATTCATATAGTTCCATTAAGCTGCATGCTCCTTACGAATACGAACCTTTAATAAAAAGAATGTGATTTCACGATCAATTCTTTGATTCATTTCTTCAAACATATCGAATCCTTCTTGTACATATTGTTGTAGAGGGTTATTTTGTGCATAAGAACGCAAATAGATACCACTACGCAATTTATCCATCATATCAATATGGTTGATCCAGTTACGGTCAATATTACGTAACACAACTGTCTTTTCAAAAGGCAAGAATTGACGCTTAACATCTTTGATTTCAGCTTCATATTCATTCCAAATCTTATTTACACAATATTCTTTAACTTCATCATAAGACTTTCCTTCAAGTTCATTTGCACGAATCGCCTTATCTTCAGCCATACCCATCATTTCAATGGATTTAACAACGCCTGCAACATCGATTGTTTGTTTCTTTTGATCCGATAAATTAGCTTGTAAAGTTTGTTCAATTGTTTTTTCAAATACAACACGAACCATATCATGCACTTCATCTGCTTCTAAAATACGATTGCGCTGTGCATAAATAATTTCACGTTGACGACGTAATACATCATCATAATCTAACAATTGTTTACGCATATCGAAGTTATATCCTTCAACACGTTTTTGAGCCATTGTGATTGATTTTGTAACTGCCTTTGATTCAATTTGTTCATCACCCATTTTTTCAAATAGCTTTTGTAGCTTGTCGCCACCAAAACGAACCATCAATGAATCTTCTAAAGATACATAGAAACGTGAGAAACCAGGATCTCCTTGACGACCAGAACGTCCACGCAACTGGTTATCAATACGACGAGATTCATGTCTTTCACTACCCAATACAGCTAAACCACCTAATTTACGTGATTCTTCTGTTAATTTAATGTCGGTACCACGACCAGCCATGTTTGTCGCAATTGTAACTGATTTTGGACGACCCGCCTTTGCGATGATTTCTGCTTCACGAGCATGGTTTTTCGCATTTAATACTTCATGAGGAATATGTTCCTTATTTAATAATTGTGAAATAACCTCACTTGTTTCTACCGCAATCGTACCAACTAGAACTGGTTGTCCTGTTTCATACAAACGTTTTACTTCACGTACCAATGCAGCATATTTATCTTTTTTATGTGCATAGATTTCATCAGGAAGATCCTTACGAGCTACTGGACGGTTTGTAGGAATAACAACAACTTTCATATTGTAAGTTGATAAGAATTCTTCTTCTTCAGTTTTTGCGGTACCCGTCATACCAGCCAATTTTTCATATAGACGGAAGAAGTTCTGGTATGTGATTGTCGCCAAAGTCGAAGTTTCTTCTTTGATTGGAACCCCTTCTTTAGCTTCAATAGCTTGGTGTAAACCATCTGAATATGCACGTCCTGGCATCATACGACCTGTAAATTGATCAACGATAACAATTTCTTTTTCATCACTAACTACATATTCAACTTCACGCATCATGATGTAGTTTGCCTTTAAAGCCTGGTTAATGTGGTGAACAAGTTGAGTGTGTTCAATATCGTAAAGGTTTTTGATCTTAAAGAATTTTTCCGCCTTATGAACACCATCTTCACTCAACATGATCTGACGTGTCTTTTCATCTATATCATAATCTCCAGAAATCAAAGTTTTTTCATGAGTAAACTTATCTGTTTCATATTCTGGAGCTATTAAAGTCTTCACAAAACGATCCGACTGAATGTATAAGTTTGCGGTTTGTTTTTTACCACCTGAAATAATCAATGGTGTACGACTCTCATCAATTAATACAGAGTCAACTTCATCGATTACAGCCATGTGAAGTCCACGCATTACACGGTCTTCAACTTCTGTAACCATGTTGTCACGCAAGTAATCAAATCCAAGTTCTGAGTTTGTTGTATATGTAATATCACATGCATACGCATCACGTTTTTCTCTTGGTTTTAAATCACGTGTATTTACACCAACAGTTAAACCTAAGAAACGATAAATTTCACCCATCCAGGCAGCATCACGACCAGCCAAATATTCATTGACTGTGATTACATGAACACCTTGACCTGCAAGTGCATTCAAATATACACACATTGTAGCTGTTAAAGTTTTACCTTCACCAGTCTTCATTTCTGAGATATCACCTTTGTGCATCGCAATCGAACCCATAATCTGAACTTTATAAGGTTTTTCGTTGATTACACGATAAGCAGCTTCTCTAGCTGTTGCGAACGCTTCAGGAAGAAGATCATCTACCGTTTCTCCATCCGCAATTCTTTTTCTATATTCATCCGTTTTTGCACGCAACTCATCATCTGATAATGCCTGCATTTCTGGTTCATATTTTAATACTTGATCTGCAATCTTTTCTAATGCAGATAATTCACGTTGTTCTTCTGAAAATAATTTTCCAAAAATTCCTGCCATAATATAAGTTCTCCTTTTAAAGACTATACTATATTTTAACATAGAAACGACACGATAAATAGGGCAACTCAAATAAAAAAAGAGAATTTCACATTCTCTTACACAATTTTTCTTTCGAACGGGTCGCAACTCATTCCCTTCTCTAAAATTTCTTTTGCCCATTCCTTAGCGCCAAATAAAGAATGATCTTTGTAGTTACCACACTCTTTTTCTTCTGTACCCGGAACATCTTCCCATTCTGTAGTTGTGATTAGCTCTAAAGCTTCTTTTACGGCAATCGCAACATCTTTACTTGAATGTTTTCCCCATGCTAAAAGGTGAAATCCTGTACGACATCCAAATGGTGAACAATCTAAATACCCAGTAATTCTAGGGCGAAGATATAATGCGAACAAATGTTCTAAAGTATGCATAACTCCGGTTGGTATCTCTTGTCGATTCGGTTGACATAAGCGAACATCAAAATTTGATACAATATCTCCGTTAGGTCCTTTTTCTTCACTTATCAAACGCACATAAGGCGCTTTTACTTTAGTATGATCTAAAGTAAAACTTTCAATTTCTACTTTTTCCATAAATACTCCTCTACTTGTTTCATAAACGGCATAAATGCACTTGGTAATGCGATATACTCTTCTATTTCTTCAATTGTTTTATAATTTGAATCTTCCCCATCTACTATACACAACGTCGCATCCATATGCCACTCCACATGTGAAAAAATATGTATATAAGGTTTTAATTCAATACTTTCTATAATATGTTCTGGTTTCGTTTCATCAAAGCCATAAAGTCCTGCCAACAAACCGGTATCCGCTCTTTTTACAACATGAACCTTATTTTGATGTATCCAAACATACACATGTTTATACTCGATTTTACGTGCACTTTTCTTTGGCTTATAAGGCAAAGAAGCAGGATCTGAAGCTTCGCAATATTTTTTGATTGGACAAATATCACACCTTGGACTTTTGGGAATACAAATAAGTGCTCCCAGTTCCATCAACGCTTGATTATAGTAAGAAATCTCTTCTTTTGAAGGAAGACTTTCATCTACTAACATTTCAATCTGTTTCTTCACACTTGTCTTGGTAACATCCTCATAAATATCATACAACCTAGAAAATACACGAATCACATTCCCATCGACTGCACTTACTCTTTGTCCATACGCAATGGAAGCTATGGCACCTGCCGTGTATGGGCCAATTCCAGGTAATTTTAATAATTCTTCTTTTGTGCAAGGTAATTTTCCATTGTGTTTTTCAACACATTCTATGGCACATTTCTTTATATTTTTACACCGCGAATAATAACCTAATCCTTGCCATAACTTATTTAGCTTCTCATCATCACACTTTGCGACACTCTCAATATTCGGTAACAACTGCATCCACCTTTTAAAATATGGAAGCATAGCCTCAATACGAGTTTGTTGGGCCATGATTTCACTGATCCATATTTCATAAGGCTCTTTCTTTAAACGAAATTCTAAAGGACGATGATTTTTAATATACCAGTCTATTAAATCTTTTTGAAATTCTTTCATAACTAAAAAATAGGCAGGGGATTAAACCCTGCTATATATCCATTGGCAGTTCCCTGTGATTTTTACATCACCACTATTCGCATCAATAAATACAGAATCTCCTTTATTTACTTCTAAAGTTGTACCATCATTTTCAATTGTCGCATTACCCTCAATCAACAAGATAGAACCAAAACTTTCATCATCAACATAAAGCGTTGTTGTACCATTCAATGTAGACTCATATGTAGTAAAGTATTCGCAAGTTGCCAAACGAGCAGTATCACAATCACCATTCTTTTCTTCAGGACCACATGGTTTAAAATCAGATTCAATCGGACTTAGATTTGAAACATCAATCGCCTTTTGAATATGTAATTCACGAGGTTTACCATCTTTTCCAACACGACCAAAATCATAAACACGATATGTTGTATTTGAGTTTTGTTGGATCTCACAAATCTGAATTCCTGCACCAATCGCATGAATTGTACCCGATTTTATAAAGAAAACATCTCCCTTATGTACTGGAACCGCTTTTAACACATCTAATAAAGTATTATCATGAATTCGACGTTCAAATTCTTCTTTAGTAATTTCTTTATTTACACCAAAATATAAAAACGAATCTGGTTCACAATCTAAGATATACCACATTTCTGTTTTTCCATATTCATGCTCAACACGAAGCGCATATTCATTATCAGGATGAACCTGAATTGATAATGGTTGTTTAGCATCAATAAATTTAATTAAGATTGGAAAAAACTCAAATGTGTTTCCCTTTGTTCCTAAAACACCCTTCCCTTTTTTCTCTAAATATTTAGGAAAAGATAAGCCTTGATATTCACCACTCGCAACAATACTTGGACCATCTGGATGCACAGATAATTCCCAGCTCTCCGCAACTGGATCCATATCTGTTTTTTTACCATAGTTTTCTTTTAGTTTAGTACCACCCCACAGGTAGTCTTTAAATGCAGGAGTTAGTTTAATAATTGACATTTTATGTACCTCACTTCTAGTTCTATTATAGTTAGTTATTCATATAATGTCTACTTCTCCACACTTCTTAAAACAACGTCTACATCAAGACTAAATATCATTATCTAAATGGTATCAATCCTGCATATATCTATATTTTTCAACTTATCAAGAAGATGGATGCGAAATCCACATCCATCTATTAAAATCCATTTCAATAATCTCAAAGATTTGTTCAATATTAATTGTTCCTTACACGTTTCGACTACACTTAAGCTTTCATCAATAGCCTTTCAATCGACTCTTCACTTACTGAGAAGATGGATGCGATACTTGAAATACTGAATCCTTTGTCTACCATTGTTTGATACATTTCAAGTTCTTTTTTCTCAATGCCTTGTTCAATGCCTTGTTCAATTCCTCGTTCAATGCCTTGTTCGATTCCTTTTTTTATTCCTTCAGCTTCCCATTCCTTTGACTTTACTTCCAGCCATCTCTTTTCAGCTTCACACATTTCAATCTCCTCCTTTTCCTCTAATTCTTCTAAATCCAACCATTCTACATCCGTCAATGTCTTGACGACTTTTAACACAGTGCTTTTCACAAGTCCAAAATGATTACTCGTTCCTTCATAAATAGACTGATCATAAATGCTTCGACATATGTAGAATAAATTGTGCACGTCTTCTTCATTAAAATTATATGAAGTATTTCCTGTGATTTCAATCAGATTCATTTTGTAGTCATGGAAACAAGCTGTAAACCTTTCATCCACCTCTACAAGTTCTGATAGCTT
>NZ_JAHQVB010000059.1 GCF_019052655.1 Holdemanella porci | reverse complement strand
TACCACTGGTGTAAATTTTCTCTTTTTGACTAGTCCTATTTATATGCTAACATCACCTCGACACGGTTTCCCTTATGAAATTCTACCATCGCATTCCGTTCTTTCTGGTTCCCTTCAATCTTCATGTTATTATAGCGCCTCCATTTCAACTATTCCTCATTTTCTGATAAATCCCGATTTATTAATTTATTCTAACACAAAATATAAGTGGTTTGTAGAGAGGAAATATATCGTGTTTAGTTTTCATACAAAAAATTTGTAACACCATCATATTACCAATTTGTAAACGTGATTCTTAGTTTAACCGTTTTAGTGCCAACTCACTGTATGCGTTTTGTAAAAGAAGTTGTTAGTTTAAGGAAAATGTGGTCATTTCACTAAATCACTTTTCTAAAAGAAGCTCTTAGTTTAAGAAAAACGAGCAAACGGACATAAAAAAAGACCAACAATGGAAGTTGTTAGTTTTGGAGAGACAGTGTGCTTAGTTAAAACATTCTTAGACTAGTTTTAGACTAAGTTACCCAGTCTTAGTTTAACGATTTTGAGCACTTTTATCGGAATAGATTTCTAAATACATTTTATAGTTTCACATAAAGAAACCATTCAATGCGAAAAGGAGATAAAAGCGCACGCCTAAGTTTCATAAAAGAAACGAAAAAAAGGGAAAGCCGTTAAGCTTTACCCGTTACTAGTTTTGTCTATACATCAAATGTCATCGTTAAACTATAACATGCATATAGAAACTAAGCCGTGCATTTAGCGAGACAGAGCACAAATCGTTAAAGTAAGAACGGATAATACTCACTTGAAACGGTAAAACTAAAAACGGGTAACATAGTCTAGGATTAGACTAAAAAAGCAGTTTCAATTTAGTCATTATCTAATTTTTATACACTTTTCCATCCTCAAGATGGCACGATTAACTTAATTCTGTAACTTCCAAGTTATATTCCTCCATGTCTAATCGCACCTTAACTTTATATATTACAAACCATTTGGTTGATAAATTCAATCCTGGCATATTTCCACCATGTAAATTTTCTAAAAATGACAAAAACCCCCTGTATTGCTGCAAGGTGCTAATGATTATAAACTATTCTTCAATTTAATAATTCTTTCTTCAATTTCACGAATCACTTTAATAAAATCCACATCATCTTTTCCTGTAGGGTCATCTAGTCCCCAGTTATCATCAAAAGGTCTACCGATAAAAGGACATCCAACATTACATCCCATTGAAATTACGATGTCTACGTCTGGGATATCTGTAATTAACTTGCTGTATTGACCATTTGTTTCCATATCAATTCCATAGAGTTTTTTCATTATACGAACAGCATCCTGATTGATTTGTGGCTTTGTTTCTGTCCCGGCAGAATAGCTTTCAAACACATCCGATGCTAGATGTTTCCCAAGTGCCTCGGCAATCTGACTTCTACAGGAATTGTGAACACAGATAAATGCTACCTTTTTTCTTCCATCTATCATTTCTTAAACCATCCTCTTGTACTATTGGCAACCTTTACAAGCGCAAGCATAACAGGAACTTCTGTTAATACACCTACCGTTGTTGCAAGTGCAGCCGGACTCGTTGTACCAAATAATGCAATAGCTACGGCTACAGCTAACTCAAAGAAGTTTGATGCCCCTATCATTCCTGCCGGTGCTGCTATATCATGTGACAATCCAAATATCTTTGATGCTGAATAAGCAATAAAGAAAATAAGAACAGTCTGAACCGTGAGCGGTACTGCTATCAACACTATGTGCAAAGGATTTGATAAGATAACCTCTGTTTGTGATGCAAATATTAAAACCAAAGTAAGAAGCAAGCCAACTGTAGTTGCGTTATCAAACTTATGAACAAAAGTGTTTTCAAAATACCCTATTCCTTTATTTTTAACTACAACTATTCTTGTTAATACACCCCCAACAAGTGGAATCACCACAAACAGAATCACACTGATAAACAATGTTCCATAGGGTACTGATACATTTGATACTCCAAGCAAAAATTTTACAATTGGCACAAATGCAATCAGTATGATTAAATCGTTCGTTGCTACCTGTACCACAGTATAAGCAGGATTTCCTTTTGTAAGAGTACTCCATACAAATACCATTGCTGTACATGGTGCTGCTCCAAGAAGCACTGCTCCTGCAAGATACTGAGTAGCAAGTTCTGGTGCAATAAATCCTTTAAATACTGTAAACAAGAACAATGATGCAATTCCATACATGGTAAATGGTTTTATTAGCCAATTTGTAATCCATGTAATGAAAAGCCCTTTGGGATTCTTTCCCACTTGTTTAATACTCTGAAAATCCACTTTAAGCATCATTGGATAAATCATAATCCAGATAAGTATTGCAATCGGAATAGAAATCCCAGATATTTCAAGACTACCGAGTGCATTAGGTATGGCCGGTAAAAGCTTACCAATGATTACTCCGACTACCATACATATAAATACCCAGATTGTAAGATACTTTTGGAAAAAATTAATTCCTTCACTCTTTTTCTTTGCCATTAAAATCCCATCTTTCCAAGCAGCTTAATTACTTCACAGCTCTTTAATACCTTACCCATTGAAGCAACTGTTTCATTCACAACAATGGCAGGCATACTCATAACACCGTAAGCCATAACCTTTTCCATATCTGTGATATATTCTACTTCAATTTCTAACCCTAGTTCTTCAATGGCCTTTTTAACATTTTCATACTGATCATGACAGCTTTTACACCCAGCACCAAGCACCTTAATGCTTGTAAGCTTATTATCTCCACCACAACAGTTATTTACCTTTTGATTGCCACAGCAACATGATGATGCTTCATAAGTAGCTACTTCTCCATTGCAAGCACAAGCTGGCTCTATCTTAACTTCTTCTTTTTTCTTTCCTAATCCAAATAATGACATAATCTTTTCCTCCTGTTAAATAAGTAAATATTGAAATGCATTAAATGCATAACCAACAATAATAATTCCTACGGTACAAATTCCAATGAACAGACCTAAGAGTTTTGGTTTGATTGCCTTTTTCAGCATAATCATGGATGGAAGAGACAGTGTGGTTACTCCCATCATAAATGACAACACAACGCCCAATCTTGCACCTTTAGCAAGCAGTGCTTCTGCAATAGGAATACATCCAAAGATATCTGCATACATCGGAACCCCTGCAATTGTAGCAATAATGACACCAAATGGATTACCAGTACCAAGAAATCTCACTATGATATCTTCTGGTATCCAGTTGTGAATAAAGGCTCCTATTCCAACACCAACAAGAATATATGGGAAGACTTTTTTAAATGTTTCAACAACCTGCTCCCACGCATATTTCATTCTGTCTATAACCGTTAGTTCTTCCAATGGAATATCGATTTGCTTTGCATTTCTTATAAATTCTTCTACCTGATTTTCAAGGTGAAGTTTTTCGATAAGTGTTCCGCCTGCAACTGCAATCACAAGACCGAGCAACACATAAACTACTGCCACTTTCGTTCCAAAGATACTCATCAATAGCACCAGCGACCCAATGTCTACCATTGGAGATGAAATAAGGAAACTGAATGTAACTACTATTGGTAATCCAGCACTTGTAAATCCAATAAAAAGAGGAATGGAAGAACAAGAACAAAAGGGAGTAACTGTTCCTAGTAATGCTGCTAAGATGTTTGCACCAATTCCATGAAATCTTCCAAGTATTCGTTTAGTTCTTTCTGGCGGAAAATAACTCTGAATATAACTAATGATAAAAATCAGCACACAAAGCAAGAAAACAATTTTTATCACATCATAGATAAAAAACTGAACACTGCCTCCAATCTTCCCGGATGTATCAAGACCAATAGAGTATAAGAACTCTCCAATCAATAAACTAAGCCATTTCATTCCTAAAATTTGATCTTGTATGAATATCCAAATCGTAGTCAAAAATTGCATATCTAGCCTCCTATTAGTTTTATAGTTTTACATATATCAATGTTTTCGTTTAAGAGAAAGGCAATCTTACCTGATTGCCTAATGTATATATTATTCGCACTTATCGCAGTTGCATCCACCATCTGAATCAATGGTTTCAACATAATGAGAAAACATATCCTTAAAACGGTTTTTCCCTTCCTCTGAAATTGAGTAGTGCATCCATCGCCCATCTTTTCTAGAATCGACAAGTCCACAGTCGCAAAGCAATTTCATATGATGAGAAAGAGTTGATTGGGTAATGGATAACTCTTCAAGTATAACACAGGCACATTTTTCTCCATGATGCAAACATTCCAAAATACGAAGTCTGTTTTCATCTGCCAAAGCCTTAATCATACGAACATCTTCTTTATAACTCATAGTATCCATTCCTTCCTGTAAAACTATACTTAGTCTATCCCATACATTCACACTTGTCAACATATCGAACTATAAATTTTCTATGAAAAAAAAACCTTCCGTAACTTAGAAAAAGTCACCTGATATGGAATAGTAATTCGATTCTTCTTAGAACTTTTATAAACACAAAAGCTGAACAAATAGGATTTTTCTTCCTACCTGTTCAGCTCTTTGTTTACCTATGGAAGCTCTTAGTTTAAGGGAGACGTGTTAAATCACTGTTTCACTTTTCTAAAAGAAACTCTTAGTTTAAGAAAAACGAGCAAATGGACATAAAAAAGACTAACAACGGAAGTTGTTAGTTTTGGAGAGGCATCACATAAGTTTCATATAAAAAAAGAAAAAAAGCGGGTAAATTGATGAGGTTTACCCGTTACTAGTTTTGTCTATACATCAAAAAATTTCTTTGCGTTGTTATAGAAAATATCTTCTAAGCCCTGTTCATCAACACCACACATTAATACTTTTTGCATCTCAACTGTAGGATGATGGAAAGGAGCATCCGTTCCAAATAGGATACGATCATGGCCAACCGTATCATACGCTTCTTTAATTTTTGTATGCATAGGCATACCCGACATTTCCAAGTAAATATTTGGATACCGTCGAGCCATTTTTAATGCTGCATCAATATAAACTCCATGACCATGTCCCATATGAATCATTAGTACTTTACAATTTGGATGTCTTTCAGCAAGTAATCCAATTTGCCAAGGAAGTGAATAAGGAGGATGCCCCGAATGTATACAAACAGGAATTCCATATTCTTCAGCTTTATCTAATACAGGATCTACAATTTCACTATCCGCACAATACGCATGGCGTAACGGCTGAAGCTTAATGGCTTTAAAACCAAGCTTTACATATTTATCAATCAAATCTAAACAATTTGGCTCTAAAGGATTCACATAGACACACCCTTCAATACGACCTGGATATTTCTGCATAGCCTTATATGCTTCTTCATTATCCAAAACACAAATCATTGTCGTTTCAATTTCATATGTATCCATCAATGAAATCAATTCATCGGCATCCATTTTTACATTGGCCCATCCACCGATGTAGCCTAAATGTGCATGTGCATCGATTTTTTTCATGCGACAACTCCTTGTAAAGATAGCACTTTAGATTTGGCTAAGATATTGGCAACAATCGCATAAATAACAAGTCCCATAATCGTTTGAGCTAAAAGTCTAGGTACAGACGCAAAGGCGACTGCTGCTGTAAATAAAGGAATCTTAAATAGTGTATAAGCGAAACATTGAAACAAACCACCAAGGCTAGCTCCAACAATCCAATCTAATTTTTCATTGTTTCCCTTTTCAAGTACAACACCCATAATATATCCCATAATGAATTTAAAGATAAATGTAGGAAGCACCCAAATCATGGCTCCAGTCAATAAATCACTTAATGCGGCTCCTAAGCCTGCAGCTAAAGCCCCGTCTTTTTTACCTAAAACTAGCACCGCAAGAAATGCCATACAATCTCCCATATGTGTATATCCACCAGTTGCAGGATTTGGAAGTTTAATTGTGAATGTACATACAAAGATCAATGCGATCATTAAAGCTGTTTTTGCGATTCTTTTTGTCGTTTCATTTGTCATAATCATTTCTCCTTTTTAAAACTTGTCCCTATATTATCATTTCGCTGTATTCTTTAAAATGTACAGTTTTAACTTAGTTTTAAGGGACAGTAATTTAAGAAACATTTAAGGATTACATGCTTTCATAAACACATGAAAAAATTATTCATAACACTTCTACTTACATAACGATATTACCGTTTCTGCCAAAAGCACAAAACAAACCATTATGATCGATGCCGTTCATGGAGGATATGATGTAGGAGCTGAAAGCAACTATGGCGATTATGAAAAAGATATCAATTTAGATATCGCATTACTTGTTGGAAAACAACTGAAATCATATGGCTATAAAGTTGTATATACACGTACAAGTGACTCTGTTTCATGGTCAAATGATAATAAAGAAAATTTACAAACGCGTTGTGATTTAGCCAAAGAAAAAGAATGCCGATCTCTTTGTATCCATACATGTAAACTCAAGTGAATATGAAGCCAATGGATATGAAATCTATTGTGATTTCAACAATAAGAATACGGTGAAATTGTTCAACTCCATTCTTAAACAACTCGATAAACTCGATTATTCAATCAATCGAGGACTATTGGACACAAACGAAACACCATTGTATGTCATTGCCAAGGGCATCAAAAAAGTCTGAACTAAATCAGACTTTTACTTTGCGAACTGAGCATTATACAATCTAGCATAAACTCCATTCTTATTTAACAATTCTTCATGACTACCATGTTCAACAATATCCCCATGTTCAAGCACAAGAATCTTGTCTGCATTGATAATAGTAGATAAACGGTGTGCAATCACAAAACAAGTACGATTTTCCATAACTCGATCCATTGCACCTTGAAGACGTCTTTCAAGTCTTGTATCTACACTACTCGTAGCTTCATCTAAAATCAAGACTTCCGGATTTTTTAATAGAGCTCGTGCAATCGTTAATAATTGTTTTTCCCCTTGACTCACATTACTTCCCTCTTCATTGATCAAAGTATCATAGCCATCGGTTAAAGTACGTATAAAGTGATGGACATTGGCTTGTTTTGCGGCTTCTACAATTTCATTCTTTAACGCCTTCTCATTTCCATACGCAATATTTTGTTCAATACTTCCCTCAAACAACCACGTATCTTGTAGAACTAACGCAAATAATTTTCTTAATTCATGATATGACAATTCTCGAATATCAATACCATTAATTTTAATACTTCCACCCTTTACATCATAAAAACGTAGTAATAAGTTTGTCAATGTTGTCTTACCTGCTCCTGTAGGACCTACAATAGCGATGGTTTGACCTTGATGTACATCAATATTAACATCCTTCATTAATAGATTATCATCATATCCAAATTGTACATGATCAAATTCAATAGTGCGAACTTCATCAATTTGACATTTGGATATAACATCCTCTTCAATTGGTTGATTTAAGAAAGTGAATAAACGAGACATGGCACTAAAGGCAGATTGTACTGCACTTGATAATTGAGATATTTGAGAAATTGGATCGTTGATTTGCCAAATATAACGAATAAATGCTTGTAGTTGCCCTAATGCGATAGTTCCATTTAATACTTGAAGACAACCAACAAGGCTTGCACAACCAATACTTAAATAGGTAATCAAAGAACATAATGGATTGATCAAACTTGATACAAACTGCGCCTTAAAGCTAGATACACGCATTCTTTCATTATCTTTTTGAAATCTTTCTAAAGCATGTTCTTGTTGATTATAAGAAAGAATCTCACTATATCCATCATACAATTCATTGATGGTACCATTCAAATCGGCTAATGTATTTTGTTGATCATCAAATAGAGGCTGTGATTTCTTAACGACAAATTTTGATAAGAGCGCAATAACAGGTAATGCCACTAAAATGATACACGTCATTAGTACATTGATTCTTAACATCATGAATAGCACAAAAGTGAATGTACATATAGCTGAAATTACTCGTGATAAAGTTTGTTGCAACGCATTCGATAATGTATCCACATCATTTGTGATTCGTGATAATAACTCTCCCGTTTTTTCTTGATCAAAATAAGATACAGGTAAATGATGAATTTTATTCTCAATCGCATTGCGCACATCAAACATCGTCTTCTGAATCGCGTCGGTCATAAAAACAGCCATTAAAAATTGAGATATTGTCTTCACAATATAGATGGAAAATAAGATACATAAGATATGTACAACTTTATCTACCTGAATTGGTTGATGCGCTGAAATATCTGCAGCTAATTGCGTGGTGATCATACCTTCAACAGTCGGATTTAAGGCAAAAGTCACTTGGGCTGTAATAACCATTAAAATTCCAAATAACAATTTAAAGCGATATGGCTTTATAAACACAAACAGATGAGATAGACATTCAGTAAACTTCATTTTCTTAGTTTCTTTCATAATCATCCAACTCCTTTTGTGTTAATTGTGAATGAGCAATCTCTTGATACACACTACAATCCTTTAACAATTGTGCATGTGTTCCCATTCCAATAATCTGACCTTCATCCAAAACAATGATCATATCCGAATCCATGATGGTAGAAATTCTTTGGGCAACCACAAAGAAAATCGCATTCTTTACTTCAGGTTTCAATGCCTTTCTTAATGTTGCATCCGTTTTAAAATCTAAAGCACTAAAACTATCATCATAAATATAAAGGGATGGCTTTTTTAAGATAACACGAGCAATCGATAACCTTTGTTTCTGACCACCCGAAATATTCGTTCCATCCTCTGCAATTTCATCTTCATACCCATGCTCTCTTGTCGAAATAAAATCGCTAGCTTGCGCAACCGTTGCTGCATGAACCATCTCTTCAACACTAGCCTCAGGCTTACCAAAACAAATATTCGATTGAATACTTCCCTTAAACATATGTGCCTTTTGTGCAACGTATCCAATTTGGGCACGTAAACTCTCTAAATTATATTTACGAATATCAACACCATTGATTTCAATCGATCCACGACTTACATCATAAAATCGATTCATTAATTTTACTAATGTACTCTTACCAGATCCTGTACTTCCAATCACGGCGATCTTTTGACCTTTTTGACATACAAAATCAATATTTTTTAAAACGGCCTCTTCTCCATTTGGATACGAGAACGTAACATCTTTAAAACTCAATGTTTGAATAGATTCCAATTGAATAGAATTTTCATCATTGACAATACTTGGTTTTGTATCTAAAACCTCCAGAATACGCTTAGCCGATACATTCGCTCTAGGATACATCATAAACACCATACAGAAAATCAATACAGACATCATAACATGGAATAAGTATTCTACAAAGGCCACTACATTTCCTAAAGTGATGGCATTTGTATTTAATAAAGTACAACTTAAATAATATACAATGACTGTAGCGATATTCATCAAAAAGAAAAAAGATGGTTCTGTACAAGACATCAATTTAAATAATTTTGCACTTTGATCTCGATAGAAATCATTTTCATTAGAGAAACGTTTCTTTTCATACTCTTGTTTATTAAAAGAACGAATAACGCGAATTCCAGTAATATTTTCACGCAAAATTTGATTAATGTGGTCAATCGACTTTTGTTGATTCTCACTCAATGGTTCACTTACTTTGGCAACAATGATCACGCCCAAAATAACAACAGGAATCGTAGCTAAGACTACATAAGATAGTTCTAAAGAGATTTTTAAAATTAACATAACCGAAACACACATCATAACCGGTGTTAATAATGCAGATTTTAAAATCACATTTAAAAATAACATAATTTGATAGGCATCATTATTTGTACGTGTAATCATACTGGATACACCAAATTTTTCCATTTCAGCAGCCGAGAATGCTTGTGCATGTTCAAAAACGTCATTACGAATATCACGCGTAATATTTGTCGATATTTTTGAGCAGCAATAGCCAAGTAGCACAACCCCACTTACACCAATCACACTAATGAATGCCATCAATACAAAACGACTATATAAATAAGTTGTATCTTGTGTTTCAATACCATGATCAATCATATCTGAAATGATAGTTGGAATTCCAAGTTCAACAAGGGCAAAGCCAAATACGCTTATAAAATCCAACAAGAACCATTTTTTATATTTCATTAAATATTTCCATATAAGCTTCATAAATTCCCCCTACAAAATAAAAGGGGTTCAATAGAACCCCCGAATTAATTATTCACCTAATTTAGTTTTAACTGTTTCTAAAACTTCATCAGCAGTGTCTTTATTTAAGCATTCTTGAGCTAATCCTTGCATTTCTTCATAGCTTAAAGATTTAACAACCTTACGAGCCTTTAAAATTTGAGTAGCACTCATTGAGAATTCGTCAAGACCTAAACCTAAAAGAATTGGAACTGCATGTGGTTCACCAGCCATAGCTCCACACATTCCAACCCATTTACCATGTTCGTGAGCACCTTTGATTGTGTTAGCAACTAAACGTAATACACTTGGGTTGTATGGTTGATACAAGTATGAAACGTGTTCAGACATACGGTCAGCAGCCATAGAGTATTGGATCAAGTCATTTGTACCAATTGAGAAGAAGTCTGCATATTTAGCAAATTGATCAGCAAGAACTGCAGCAGCAGGAATTTCAACCATCATACCTACTTCAATGCTGTCACTAACTGCAACACCTTCAGCGACTAATTCAGCCTTAACTTCTTCAAAAATTGCTTTCGCATCACGGAATTCTTTAACTGTAGCAATCATTGGGAACATAATGCAAAGTCTTCCGTATACAGATGCACGGCATAATGCACGTAATTGAGTTTTGAAGATATCTGTTTCTTTTAAGCAAAGACGGATTGCACGATATCCTAAGAATGGGTTCATTTCTTGTGGGAACTCATAGTAAGATAAGTGTTTATCTCCACCAATGTCTAATGTACGTACAACAACTTTTTTACCTTGCATACCTTCTAATACTTGTTTGTATGCTTCAAATTGTTCGTCTTCTGTTGGGAAGTGATCTGAATCCATGTACAAGAATTCTGTACGGAACAATCCGACACCTTCACCACCATTAGTCAATACACCTTCAACATCTTTGAATCCACCGATGTTACCAGCAAGTTCAACTTCGTGTCCATCTTTAGTTACTGATTTTTCGTTTTTCAATACTTTTAATTCTTCTTTTTCTTTTAAGAATGCTTCAGCCTTAGCTTCATATTTAGTAATTGTTGCTTCATCAGGATTGATTTCAACAACACCATCTAATGCATCTAATGCCAAAGTATCACCAGTCTTACATGCATCACATACACCAGGGCATCCTACAACTGCAGGGATTTCCAATGAGTTAGCCATGATAGCTGAGTGAGATGTTTTACCACCGATTTCAGTAGCGAAACCCTTAACAAATTCATTTAACTGAGCTGTATCGCTTGGAGTCAAGTCGTGAGCAACGATGATTGAATCTTCTGCAATGCTTGTTAAATCAGGAATTGTTAATCCTAATAAGTTACATTTTAAACGGAAAGTAACGTCTTTGATGTCAGCTGCTCTTTCACGGAAATAATCATTATCCATGCTTTCGAACATTTCAACCATTTGATTAGCTACTTGTTCAGTCGCATATTCAGCATTAACGCCATCATTTTCGATCATGGCTTTAATTTGACCAGCTAATTCAGGGTCACCAGCCATCATTAAGTGAGCATCAAATACAGCTAATTCTTCGTCACTTAAACGTTTAGCTGCTCTTTCTTTTACTCCTTCGATATCTTTTTTAGTTTTTTCTAGAGCATCTTCGAATTTTTTAACTTCTTCTTCAGCTACTCCTGCTTTTTTTTCAATAACAACTTTTGGTGTTTCCAATTTGTAAACTTTAGCTACAGATACACCAGCACTTGCTGCTATCCCTTTTAACATGATAAATTCCTCCTAAAACAAGCGAAAAACGCTTTCATCTACAGATAAAATTTTAACACTTTTTTTTCAAAGATACAAGAAAGTAGGCGGCAGAGTTTAAATTCTGCCGCCCCTTATCAAACCATACGTGCCCTATTAAGGCATACGGCTTACCAATGTGAGTT
>NZ_JAHQVB010000179.1 GCF_019052655.1 Holdemanella porci | reverse complement strand
ATGAAAAAGAGCAATATTCAAGAAATTTTAAAATTAAAAAAGACACTGATTAACTGGTCTCAAGAAATAATCAATTCTTTTACTTTTATAGATGGTCGACGCATTACGAATGGAATCATGGAATCCAAAAATGGAATCGCAAAAGAAATTAAAAACAACGCAAAAGGATATAAAAACTTTCTGAGATATAGAAACAGATGCCTTTATTGCATGAATAAAACTACAAAGCCAAATTACGCAGGTTCACACAAATCTATTCGTATGAAAGGTTGGCCTAGAGGACGTTACAAGAAAAATAAATAAAACATCAAATAAATCATTAGACCAAAAAAAGGGTCATTTCACCAACAAAGTGGTGAATATGACCCATTTTTAGTAAATTCATAAATTTAAGTTTTCTTAACCTAATACGGAAACCCTACAATAATTTAAAGCCGGTATTTTCACATAACCCTACACTATTTTAGAGCGCC
>NZ_JAHQVB010000058.1 GCF_019052655.1 Holdemanella porci | reverse complement strand
CGATATAGCAATGGATAAAATGAGTGTAAAAGAGTACGCAAATCCATTCTCAGAACCACACCAACAGGCGTATAAACAAGAAAAAGCAAGGAGAAAGAATAAGTAAAAATGAAGCCCTTTGCGAGCAGGCAGTAAAGTTTTATAGCCGCAGAGAAAACCACGCCTTTTAAGCGTGGTTTTTAGGTATCATAATAATAAAAACCCATCCTAGTGCTTACTAGAATGGGTTTTTTGTCGTTAATAGTTTCCTGTATAGTTCCACACCTTTGTATAGGATGGCTTCATCAAAGGTGAACTTATTTGAGTGTAATGGAATGGTGTCTCCCGTACCTAAAAAGAAGAAGATAGATGGGGCTACATTTCTATAGTAGCCAAAGTCTTCACTGATAAGTACAGGGCTTTCTAGTTTGTTGACTAGATTGTTTTTGTATATTGTATAGAATAATTCTTCGTTGTTGAATACAGGTGGATAGTGGTGATTGATTTTGAAGTTTACTTGCACCTTGTATTTTTTGATTGCATTATTCATGTTTTGTTCAATGATATTCACAATTTGATCAAATACCTTTGGATCATAATAGCGAATAGAGCCTCGTACATGGGCTTGGTCAGCAATGATGTTAAAAGCTGATCCAGAATGGAAAGTTCCAAAATGAAGAAGGTGGAATGTGTTGTCGTCGAAAGCTTTTTCTTCTTGTTCTAAAGACTTTTGTAGAATTTCTACACAAGCCGTTAGTGCGTTGATTCCATTTTGAGGTTGGGCTGCATGACTGGCTTTTCCTTTTACTAAAAGTTCAAACTCACATCCGCCTGCCATCATTTCATGAGGACGCGTATAGACTTTGCCTTTTTCAAGTTCTGGATAGATGTGTATTCCGTAGATGGCGGCAATATTAAATTTATCGAAGAATTTAGATTCAATGATAGGTTTGGCGCCACCAGGTTTTTCTTCGCCTGGCTGAAATAACAATAATACGTTGTAGTCGCTTTCCTTGGCATATTTCGCTAATTCTAAAACCATGGCCATATGGCCGTCGTGCCCGCAGGCGTGCATACATCCATTGGTGCTTTTGAATTCTAGGTCTGTATTTTCTTCCATAGGAAGTGCATCCATATCGGAACGGAATACGATTGTCTTTTCTTTTTGGTTATCAAAATAGGCGGTTACACTATTTTGGATGGGATGATCAATGATGCAGTCATATAAGTCTAATACGTTTTCAATATATTGCGCTGTCTTTTGTGTGGTAAGTTCAATTTCTGGAATTTGGTGTAAATTTCTTCTGTTTTCAATGATTGTTGTCATAAAATTCTCCTTTTATTGGGGTTATTATACACCCTATTTTGAATTGTTAAATAAATTTAACATAGATTTAACATTGTAAAGATAGTATGAATTTGCGTTTAAATTTATATTAAGTGTGTAATTATGAAAAGGTGGAAAATATGACAACAACAAATATATTGTCTTTATTGGGTGGATTAGCTTTATTCCTATATGGAATGCAGATGATGGGAAATGGTCTTGAAGCTGCGGCTGGAGATCGTTTAAAACAAATTTTGGAGAAATTAACTTCAAATCGATTTTTAGGAGTCATTGTAGGTGCGCTTGTTACGGCGGTTATTCAAAGTTCGAGTGCAACAACAGTTATGGTCGTTGGATTTGTCAACGCACAGATGATGACTTTACAACAAGCTGTATGGATTATTATGGGAGCTAACGTCGGTACAACCATTACGGGTCAGTTGATCGCGCTGGATGTAAGTGCCATTGCTCCATTAGTTGCCTTTATGGGTGTGGCATTGATTATGTTTACCAAGAGTGCCAAAGCAACCGATATTGGGCAGATCATTGCAGGTTTGGGTATTCTTTTTATTGGTATGAATATGATGAGTACAGCTATGATGCCATTAAGAGAATCAAAAGAATTTGTTGAATTAGTCACACATTTCTCAAATCCATTAGTAGGTATTTTGGTGGGTGCAGGATTTACGGCTTTGATTCAATCGAGTTCAGCTTCAGTAGGTATTTTACAAGCCCTAGCAGCCAGTGGTGTTATTGGCTTGGATGGAGCTGTATATGTGTTGTTTGGGCAGAATATTGGTACTTGTATTACGGCTGTTCTTGCTTCAATTGGAACAAGTCGTGAGGCTAAGCAGGCTACCGCCATTCACTTGAGCTTTAATATCATTGGTACAACGATCTTTACAATTGTATGTATGTTTACACCATTGGTATCTGGGGTTATTCATTTAACGCCATACAATCCGATTGCACAGATTGCGAATATGCATACTATATTTAATGTTTGTACAACAATCTTGTTGCTTCCATTTGGAAAGTATTTGGCTGAGTTTGCACAACACATCTTGCCGGTTGAAAATAAAGAGATTGAAGATGAGCGTTTATTGTATTTGCAGCCACTACCTAAGTCTAAGAAGATGATTGGTGGTGCAGCTATTTCGGTTAAACAAATTAATGATGAAACAATGCACATGTTGAGTCTTGCGTATGAGAATGTAAATCAGGCTTTTGATCAATTGTTGCAGTTTAGTGATAAGACAGATGAACAGATCTACAAAAGAGAGGATACAGTCAATTACTTGGATAAAGTCATTAGTGAATATATTAGTACGGCTTTGGCTACGCCAAACTTGAATGTGAATATTTCTCAAGCATTGTCTAGCTACTATTTGATGTTAGTGGATATTGAGCGTATTAGTGATTATGCCGTGAATATGAATCATCAGGCGACAAAACGTCTTCAAGGAGATATGACAATTTCGGAAATTGAAATTATAGAGCACATGAAGAAGTTATGTGAGGATATGAAGAATGATTTGGATGATGTAGAAGAGGCAGAACGTAAAGATGATGTGATTGATTCACTTGTATCTAGTTGGCGTGAAGCACAGATTCAAGCTTTAAAACAAAAGAAATGTTCAAGCGAAGTCAGCATGATGTTGTCACGTATTTTTACAGATTTTGAGCGTATTAATGACCACGCTTTAAATGTGTCTCAAGAACTGGACAAGATTACAGTGGAAATTCCTGATTAATAAGCAGTTTTTCTGCTTATTTTTTGTTATAATTTGATTATGAATATTGAGAAGTTATTGAATACAATTATTGAAGCAGGAAAGATGTTAGTGGAGAGTGGTGCGGAAGTCAGCCGTGTCGAAGAAACAATGGTCAGAATGTGTCATTGTTTTGAAGGTATTGAATATGCGGATAGCTATGTGACTTTAACGGGTATCATGTTTTCTTTGACGTATGACAATCAAACAATGACGCGTATTTGCAGGGTACACACGGGAGAGGTAGATTTGAATCGTATTGATCAAATTAATACGCTTTCTAGAAGAATTTGTTCAAATCCAATATCAGTGGATGAGTTAGCTAATGAATTGGATCGAATTAAGGGGATGTCTCGCTATACATTTAAAGAGACAATGCTTTTTGGTGCGGTTGGCGCTGCTGGATTTGGAATGTTCTTTAATGGGACTTTATTAGAAATTGTAATGTCCTTTTTTATTGGAATTTTGATTCGTTGTATTAGCTGTTTCTTGTCAAAACACAAACTAAATTCTTTCTTGAATAATGCGATATCGGCAGGATCTGCAGCACTGAGTGCGCAATTGATCCATCAAGCATTACCGCAGACGAATGTGGATATTATGGTTATTTCTAGCTTTATGCTTTTAGTGCCTGGACTTGCGATTACCAATGCGATTCGTGATACGATTGCAGGAGATTATGTTTCTGGTGTCGCAAGAGCGGTTGATGCCTTTTTGTGTGCTATTGCCATTGCGGTAGGGGCTGGTTTTGTGATGTATTTTTGGATATAGGGGAATGAATTATGATATATGTGATTTTAAAAGCAGGAATCTCTTCATTCCTTGCTAGTTTAGGGTTTGGTTTCCTATTTAATATTAAAGGAAGAAATTTATGGCTAGCCGGTGTTGTAGGCGCCATTGGTGGTGTCTGTTACAAGGTGGGACTGTATTTAGATTGTTCTGAAATATTATCCAATTTCTATGGGGCTTTAGGTTTAGCCTTAGCATCAGAAATATTGGCACGACAATGTAAGACACCAGTCACAACATTTTTAGTTTGTGCATTGATTCCATTGGTTCCTGGAGGCGGTATGTATCGTACGATGCTTGCGGCCATTCGTGGGGATGCTCAAAACACACTAAATATGGGGCTTCAAACGTTGAGTATTGCGGGTGTTTTGGCTTTGGGAATCCTATTGGTTTCCACAATTATGCGTGTGTATTATCAGGAAAAGAGAAAATTTTTAGAAAAAAAGTAAAAAAGTACTTGCAAAGATGAATATTTATGGTATTATATATGAGCGTCTTGGGGATATGGGCCTGTAGCTCAGGTGGTTAGAGCGCACCCCTGATAAGGGTGAGGTCGTTGGTTCAAGTCCATTCAGGCCCACCATGATTTCTTTAGACGCTTACTATAATGGGGTGTTAGCTCAGCTGGGAGAGCACCTGCCTTGCACGCAGGGGGTCATCGGTTCGATCCCGATACGCTCCACCATTTATAAAATTTAAACTGCAAATGCAGTTTTTTTTTATACTTTTTTTTTTATATGTTATAATCATAAGTAATCGGATGATTAGAAAGCTGAGTAGATGTATGGAAAAAGAATTTTACGAAGAATTTGAAGATATGGAAGCCGGTATTGACCAAAAACAGGCTCTTGTCGAAGAATCAAAAAAAGTTGATGAAATTGAAGATTTCAACGAAGCTGTTCGCTTTGTGAATGATTTAAAGAAAAAATGGAGAAAGACTGGATTTGGGGAGTCTTTGGCAGAAGAAAAGTTAAGAGAAGAATTTGAGGCAAATGTTGAAAAGGTTTATGAGAAGCAAAAGGCATTGTCTCAAAAGGTTGTAGAGGCTAAGGAAGCTTTGATTAAGGAAGCTGAAAAAACTTCTTTATCAGATGATTTTAAGAAGGCTACTGAAAAAATGACTTCTTTAATGGATGAATGGAAAGCTTCAGGAAATGCCGGAAAGAAAACGGATGATGAATTGTGGGAGCGTTTCAATGCAGCTCGTCAGAAGTTCTATGATCGTAAACATGCAAACTGGGAAAATAGAGCGGTTCAGTTTGAAAATGCCAAAAAGGTAAAAGAAGATTTAATTGAAAAAGCTAAGTCTTTACAGGATTCAGAAGAATGGCAAAAAACAAGTGCTAAATATAAAGAATTGATGGATGCATGGAAAGCAGCAGGAAATGCAGGTCGTGAATTTGATGATGATTTATGGAATGCGTTTAATGAGGCTCGCCAAAAATTCTATGCGAAACGTAATGAATTCTATGAAAAATTGCATGTTGAACATGCTGAAAAATATGCTGAAAAACAAGCTTTAGTTAAGGAAGCTAAATCAATTGCTGGTTTACAGGAATATACTCGCGAACAAACGGCAATGATGAAAGAATTGTCTAACAAATGGAAATCAATTGGTTTCTGTGGAAAAGATAAAGAAGACGAAATCTGGAATGAGTTCAGAGGAGTTATGGATGAATACTTTGCGGGTTTAAAATCGGCTAGTGAAAAGCGTCGTGCTAACTGGCGTGAACACATGTCAGAAATTATTTCTCGTAAAGAAGTACAAATCGCAAACCAAAAACGTCAAATCAAACGTCTTCAGGATGATATGACTGGTTTGGTAAGTGAAGCTACAGTAGCTGACTTACAGGATCAGGTAGAAGATAAAGAAGATTTTATCAAACAACTTGAACAAGAAATCGAAGATATTGAAAAGAAATTAGCAGAGTAGTTGATCTACTCTCTTTTTCTTGGGGTTTATTATATGAATTTTCATGAATGTATGAAGCTGTTTTATCCAGAGACAACAATAATATTATATAATCAAAAAAATGAAGTTGTATTAGAAGGCCAAGTAAAGGACATTCGTAAAGAGTGTGAAAAATATCATAATGTAGAAGTTACCTTCGTATCGGGTAGAGCAGATACAACGGGACTTAAAATTTGGCTAGATATGTAAAAGGAAGAAAGTATAGTGCTTTCTTCCTTTTCATTTCTAGTATTTCATATTGCTTTTAATCACATCGTGATCTTTTAATAGTTTTTCAATTACAGTACCCTTGATTGCCTTAAGAATTGGTTTTTTGAATACGTTTAAAGGCCCAAGGTTGATTTCAAGTGGCGATTTACCATCCATTAATTTAACGCTTGAATCTAATAATTCACGTACATCATATACGCTGCCCCAAACTTCTGGAACACCACGATCAACACCCAATAGTCCATATACAGCTTCCATTGCGGTACGTACTGAATATTCAGTTGTAAAGACTGTGTCTCTTGGGGTGTCGGCAAATTGTCCTAAGAAGGCGAAGTTTACACATCCATCAGGGATTATGTCTGGACGATCACCTTTTGTACGTGGCATGAAGAAGGCAGTGATGTATGGCATCATTGTAGGTACGCATCGTGCTGAATTTGTAGCTAATTCTTCAATTTGATCCGTTGGAACACCCAAGTGATATAGCCATTCTTCTGTAATTTCTTTACCAGTACATTCTCTCATTGGCTTTTTAATGTAGTCACCATCAACATCTGTGAATAGTCCATATACCCAAACGCATACTTTGTTTGGATCTTGGTTCTTGAACTGTCCTTGACGATTGATTGTCCAGCTCATTAACCAGCTTGAATCTCTACAAGTGACAATACCTCCAGTAACTGTTTTTCCGCTGCGAGGATCACGCTTACAAATATTTGTGATATAAGGAATAATCTTATCATCTAATGTTGTGACTGTGGCAGATTCCCAGTTTGTCTTTGAAATGTCTGAACAGAATTTTTCTGGATGACCAAAGCTTGGATCTTGTTTTGCGATGTTTTTCCATAAGCTCCAGCATCCACTTGTTCTTACTTCAGCATCTCCATTAGGCGCATGGTCTTGATCTCCATAGATTGTTCCTTCTGTACAGCTTCCGTTTGTCACGAATACTAAATCGTTTTCAGTTAATACAATGCCGGTTTCGGTTCCATTGACTTTGCATTCGATTGTCTTCGCAATTTTTTTGTCACCTACAAATTCAAACTCAACATTTGTGACTTCTGTATTGAATTGGAAGTCTACGCCATGAGCTTCTAGATATTTTTGCATAGGAAGAATCAATGATTCATATTGGTTGTATCTTGTGAATTTTAACGCGCTGAAATCAGGAAGTCCTGAAATGTGGTGAATGAATCTTTGAAAGTATAATTTCATTTCTAATGCAGAGTGCCAGTTTTCAAACGCAAACATACTTCTCCAATACATCCAGAATGTTGAATCGAATACTTCTTCATCAAATACATCTTCAATTGTCTTATCATATAAGTCTTCGTCTGGTGTCATGAATAATTTTGCGATTTCCATAGCACCCTTTGTACTTAAGTCAAACTTACCATCTGTATGAGCATCTTTTCCTTGGTTGATTGTTGCACGACACAATGAGTAGTTAGGATCATGTTTATTTAACCAATAGTATTCGTCTAGAACGCTAGCCCCTTCAATTTCTAAGGAAGGAATGCTTCGGAATAAATCCCATAAACATTCGAAGTGGTTTTCCATTTCACGTCCACCTCTCATGACATATCCACGAGTGGGATCATAGATTCCATCACATGCACCTCCAGCAATATCCATTGCTTCTAATACGTGGATGTTTTTTCCTGGCATTTGTCCATCACGAACTAAGAAGCAAGCAGCCGCTAGTGCAGCAAGTCCACTACCTACGATATATGCATTCTTATTATCGACGCCAGCTGGCTTTTCTGGGCGGGCAAATGCTTCATAGTTTCCATTAGTGTAGTAAATACCTTTAGAGTTCTTTTCGTATTTTCCTCTTTCTGTATTACGATATTCACTTGTAGATGTCTTTTCTTCTTCTTTCTTTTTATCGTTCACTTTTTTGGCGGTAAATAAAGCAGCACCTGTAGCTGCAGCAGTAAGGCCTGCAATGCCTAATTTTACAGTATTCTTTGACATATACATGTCCTCCTTTTTTCTTTATGGCTACATAATAGTGAGAATCAAAATAAAAAACCATAAACAAAAAAAGCAAGATGATAATTTTTTTATCATTTTGCTTCATTTGTAAAGTTTGAAATGGAATTTGCGATAGAACCATGCAAAGTATTGGCCATATTATAGACGATTTCATTATAATCTTCATTCATGCCTTTGCCGATCCAGTCGAGCATAATGCCTACAAAGCTATATTTATAGAAATCGGCAATGAATTGGATTTGTTCTTCTGAAATGTTGGTGCCTTGAGCCTTTTCTCTAACAACCCCTAAAATAAGGTCGTGTACGGTTGTGAACAAAAATCTTTCGATACTGTCTTGTGTTGTAGTGTGATACACATTCAATATGAATGGCTTATTTTGAAGAACGGCTTCAAAAATGGATGTGAGACCTTCTTGCCAAGTGTCGTAGGTCTTATTTCCTTTTAGTGCATTTGTGGCATCATAAATACAAGACCATTCGACAAGGTCATAAATATCTTTAAAGTGATAGTAGAAAGACATTCTTGAAATACCAACATCGTCCGTTAGATCTTTGATGGTAATCTTATCCAATGGTTTCTTTAATAAGAATCTTTTTAGGGATTGCTCTAGAGCAAGTTTAGTTAGGTTTGACATACAAAAATAATAATAAAAAAAGGGTCTCCCGTCAATTCTTAGGAGACCATGAACATTAAATTCTGAGTGGCTGTAACAAACAGAATTTTGCCTTGCCCTAGCTGTAATAGGGCCCTTTGAATATTGTAGATGTGCTTCTCTCAGGCACACTTATACTATAATTTTATCATTCGTTAATTTAATCAAAACATTTTGTGAAATTTTGGGAAGTGATATAATGCAAGAGGTGGATAATATGCGTATATCCGTAGATGAATCGCAAATGAGTGTATTTTTCTTGGATTGTTTTCGCTTTTATAGGAATGATACAGGATATAATGTTTTTCTGAATCATTGTAGCGTAGATATATATATATGAAAATGCGATAATAGAGAAATGTCTTTGGTCACAATAGTGAGTTTGTCGTTAGATGAATTTAAAGAATACTATTATGGGGATGAAAGAACGACAAATTGCAGAATAATTGATAGTGTGATTGTTCCTTTAATTGAAAAAATGAGATAATAAAATACGCTTTATTTATCGTGTAATGTGATAGATGAGGCGTTTTTGTTTACAGAAAAATACTTTACGAATAAACTGTTTGGGTTTATACTTTTTAATAGATAAATAACTTTCACAACTAAAAAGAACAAAAAATAATAAGGGGCATAAAACTAAGGAGATTTATTTATATGCAAAAGAGAACTACGAATTATTCATTCCAGAAGTTTGGGGATGTATTCTATTCTGTAAATCATAATGCAGGGCATTTGATTGATTATGTTGAAAACGATTTTAAAATCACAAATAAAACGTTTGATTCATTTTATTATTCTAGCGATCCAGTATATTTGGATACGCGTAGTGGAATTATCATGTTAGTGGTGAGTAAAGATGGTAAAAAGTTTGAGGAATATGTGATTCACCGTGTTGTTCGTTTAAAACCAGATATTTATTTTAATTATGTTTCTATCTCAAAAGAGAGTGTGCTTCAAATTCATTATTCAAGTCATGGAATGAATCAGAAGATGATGGAGACTCCATATTCGTATCAGCCTTTGGTTTCAAAGATGAATTTAAAAGAGATCTTTACATGTTTTTACCAGGTTCGTAAATCGAATTATACATTTCCTGGTGAGTCACATGATTATTATGAATTGACATATATTGATCATGGTACTTTGGATACGACGGTAGATGGTCATAGTTACAGATTGTCTAAATATGATTTGATTTTATATTATCCGGGACAGTTCCATACACAAAGTACAGATAGTCAGAGTACTTGTTCATATCTGACGATTACGTTTGATATGGATAATAAGTTGCCTGGCGATTTAAAGAATCGTGTTTTTCATACGCGAAAAGATATTTATCAAGTGTTGTCTGAATTTATGAAATCCATTCAGTCCGATGGTCATTTGAATTCAGAACTCGTACTATTGTATTTAAAACAGATTCTAATTCTTTTATATCAATTTGATGATGAGGTAGAGGAATCGATTTCTATAACGGCGAATCCGATGCAAGAGCATTATGAGAGTACGTTGTTGAATGAAATTTTGGTTTTTATCAATAATAATGTATATAAACAGTTTACGGTGGAAGATTTGTGTACGAAGTTCTCAATTTCGAGGTCGAGTCTACAGAATTTGTTTAAGTCAAATATTCATATTACGCCAAAACAATATATTTCCAACGTGAAATTGAATCAGGCTAAAATCATGATTCATGAGCATAATCAGACGATTTCAGAAATATCTGATATTTTAGGATTTACTTCCATTCACTACTTTTCTAGAAAGTTTAAATTGCAGTATGGGATTTCTCCAACGGATTATGCCAAGAGCATTTCTCAATAAGTCCAGAAATGGGCTTTTTTTCTTGCGCTAATAGTGTATGATATGTACATGAAAAAGAATCAAATGTTAATGACGTCTGGAACGATTTGGAAACAAATGCTTCTGTTTGCGTTTCCTGTGTTTCTAGGCAATCTATTTCAACAACTTTATAATACCGCGGACTCCTTGATTGTAGGAAACTACTTGGGAAGTTCAAGCCTTGCGGCCGTTACTTCTTGTGGGGAATTGATCTTTTTGTTGACTAGTTTGCTTCAAGGAATATCCGTAGGTGCAGGAGTGGTCATTGCACGCTACTTTGGTGCGAATGATAAAGAAAGAATGCAGAATGCGATTCATACACTTATGGCGTTTGGATTGATTTTTGGGATTGGCTTAACCGTTTTTGGATACTTGTAGGCACCTGTATTGTTAGGGTGGATGTCAACACCAAAAAATGTGATTCATTTATCCACTGTATATCTACAAATTTATTTTTTAGGGTCTTTAGGAATGATTCTATACAATTCTTGTGTAGGTATTATGCAGTCAGTAGGAGATAGCAAACATCCATTATATTTCTTGATTGTATCAAGTTGTGTAAATGTTGTATTGGACATCATATTTGTAGCAGGACTTCATATGAATGTAGAAGGGGCTGCTTTGGCTACGATTCTATCGCAGTTTTTAAGTGCTGCTCTTTGTTTGTATCTATTGATTCGGACAAATGAAAGTCATCAGGTACATCTTTCTGAGATTCGTATACATGCTGATGTAGGTAAGGAAATATTGGAAATGGGGATTCCAACGGGAATTCAGAATAGTTTAATTTCAATATCAAATGTCGTTGTACAATCGAATATCAATTCGTTTGGATCCTTGGCTATGGCTGGTATTGGTACCTATACAAAAATTGAGGGTTTTGCGTTTTTGCCAATCACAAGTTTTATGATGGCTTTAACTACGTTTGTTTCTCAAAATAGAGGAGCCAAAGAATATAAAAGGGCTAGAAAAGGAGCTCATTTTGGACTGGTTTGTTCCGTCAGCTTGGCTGAAACCATAGGGTTATTGATTGCACTGTTTGCTACTCCATTAATGCGTTTATTTGTTGATGATCCAAAAGTAATACAATATGGTGTAGAACGAGCTCATTATGCGACGATTCTATTCTTTTTATTAGCATATAGCCATGGTGTGTCGGCTGTACTTCGTGGAGTAGGAAAGTCTGTGATTCCAATGGTTGTTATGCTTGTATGTTGGTGTCTTGTGCGAGTCACCTTATTAACAATGTTGAACATGTTATTCCATAACATTGTATTTGTATATTTGGTTTATCCATTTACTTGGTCTTTATCAAGTATTGTATTTTTCTTATATTATCGAAAAATTAATTGGAAAGAATAACAAAGAAACCATTCTAGTGTTGGTGTCTAGAATGGTTCCTTTTTGTTTATTATTATTTTTTAGGAGAGAGATATGAATATTGGTTTATTTCTATATTCATTGCCTTATCTTTAAGGCACTTATAGAATAACATTCCATGTTGTCATAAATTTAGTATAACTTTGGTAAATGTTGTGAAATCCGATTGAATTATGTGAAATTATCAAAATAATACATCCTTTTTGGAAAACCTCAATTTATTTCGTATATGAAATCACATGAATAAATCAAAAGACAAAATTATGAAAGAGTTTTTAGAAAAC
>NZ_JAHQVB010000178.1 GCF_019052655.1 Holdemanella porci | reverse complement strand
TATTATCGAAGAAGATATTCTTGATGGGATGAATAAAATTGAAGTTTTTAACATCGCAATCTAATAATGATAGAGTTTCAACTGGAATATTTGAATAATAAGTAGTGTCCATAATTGAAGTATAGAATAAAATCATTCTAAGTTGAATAAAATGCAGTTCCAATGTGAATTTAATGTGAACATGTGAGAATATGGGGAATATCACATATTCACATTGATGATATAATGATACAAATAAAATAATTTAGAAAGTCTCAAATCTATCTATTAAACCTATTTTGAATATAGTATAATAGAGTCGGATAGAACAGGAGGACTTGTCTTATGAAGGTGTTTTCAATGTCGCAAAGAATCTATTATAAAGATTTGGAACCAGATGCAGAATTGATCATCAAAAAGGATCTTGAGCTGTATAACTGTATGCTTCATAAGGCATTCAAGATCTGTTTTGATCGTGCCTATAAGGATGTTACTTATTC
>NZ_JAHQVB010000057.1 GCF_019052655.1 Holdemanella porci | reverse complement strand
AATGAGCCAAAGGACAAGTATGATAAGGTGTTAAAATTTATTGAAATGGCAGTTTTATCGCCAAAAAAAGTGCGATATCGGGATGCAATGAGCTCTAAACATAGTAAATAAGCGAATGATTACCACCCATTTGCAAAAGAGGAGCTTTTTAAATCTTCGAAATATTTCACAAAATCATTCCCCGTTCCAATTGGAATCACAGAAATAGTCACATTTTCTTTTTCGGCACACCCATTAATAACTTCATGCAAAGTACCATCTCCGCCACACACATACAAATGCACAGGTTCATTGGATAGAGCATACTTTTTTGCGATAAACGTCGCATGTTCAGGACTTTTTGTTTTTTCAATGATAATACGTTTTCCTTGAAAATGCTCTTTGATTTCTTGTATTAATTCATATTGACTATTTTTCCCTGATTTGGGATTTACAATAAATACATCCTTCATATCATTATTACCTCTTTATGACTCAATCAATCTTTGTACACATTCACTCGCAAGTACCAATCCGGCACTTGCAGGTACAAAAATAGCACTAGGCAATGGTTGTCCTGACTCTACTGGAATCGGTTGTTCTAAAGATGCCACCACCCAGATTTTATTGCGTATACGATTTTTTCTTTTCCACTGACGAATCTGTTTAGCCATTGGATCATAACTTGTTTTTTCTACCTCTGTAACTACTAATTTTGTAGGATCTTTACGCCTAGCCATTCCCATACTTGATAAAAACGGTATATTTTGCTCAATACATGCTTGCATCAAATCTTTTTTACTCTGAATGGAATCAATGCAGTCTACGACAAAATCAATGGGTTGCGAAAATATTTCATCATCTTTCGTTTGATCATAAAAACATGCATATGTATCTACAATACAATTAGGATTTAGTGTACTAATTCGTTTCTTTAATACATCCACTTTAACTTCATTAACTGTATCTAAAGTTGCCACTAATTGTCGATTAATATTACTTGGTTCCACACAGTCTTTGTCTATAAGAATTAAATGACCAATTCCTGTTCTTGCTAAGGCCTCTACGCAAAAAGAACCAACTCCTCCAACTCCAACAACAAGGACTGTCTTATCATTTAGTGTTTCTAATGCTTCTTTTCCCAGCAACAATTCACTTCTCTCATTTGTCTTCATCCATCAACCATTCCTTTACTTCACTATATATTTCATCTCTATTCTGTGCTTCAAACCAATGTACAGGCATCTGATTCTTAAACCATGTATATTGTCTTTTCGCATATTGTCTAGAATGTGTTTTTATAGCAGTCTTTACTTCATCGATACTCTTTTCTTTTAAGAAATAATCTTTAAACTCTTTATATCCAATTCCTTGAAAACTTGTATATTCCCACGTTTCTGGATTTGTAAATAAATCTTCTACTTCTTTGACCAAACCATTCTCGAACATAATATCTACTCTTTTATTGATTCGATCATGTAAAATATCTCTATCTACATCTAAACCTAAAAAATACACATCATATAATGGAATATGTTGTTGTTTGTCTTCTTGTTCTGATTTTGAAGTACCACTACGACAAATTTGTAGAGCACGAATCAATCGCTTGCGATTGTTTGGATGAATTTTTTCTAGAGCTTTTTCATCTTTTTCTTTTAACATTGCGACCAATTCTTCATTCGTTTTCGAATTCAAAAAAGCAGTATAGGCGATATCTTCGTTTTCTTCTTGAAATTCATAGTCATATAATGCTGCTTTTAAATAAAGTCCTGTTCCTCCGCATAAAATAGGAAACTTTCCTCTTTTTACAACATCTTCGATAGCTGTACGACATTTTTCTTGAAAAACCTTTACATTGTAAGGTTCATTATAATTTTGAACATCAATCAATTCATGATGTATGCCTTGCATTTCTTCTTGTGTTACTTTGGCCGTGCCAATATCCATTTTTTTATATACTTGCATACTATCGCAGGAAATAATTTCTCCATTCAATTGTTTGGCTAACCATACAGAAAGGCTTGTTTTTCCAATTCCAGTTGGTCCTACGATTGCTAAAACTTTTTGTCTATCCACGTTCAAATTCCTTTCTCAACTCACCATCACTCATCACAATAACTGTAGGTCTTCCATGAGGACAGTGATATGGTTGTTTACACTTTTGTAAATCTAAAATGACTTGCTCCATTTCCTGCATAGATAATGGTCGATTAAAACGAATTGAACTATGGCATGCCATAGTCGCAATCATATGTTTTCTAAGTTTTGCCATATCTACGTCTTGATTTTCTACAAAATAATCTAATAAATCTTGTAAGAATTGTTTTTGGTCTACATCATGAAACCATAATGGAATTTCACGAAGAATCAATTGATCCGTTCCAAATGGTTCAAATTCAATCCCAAAGAATGCTGTTTTTTCATTAATGGTCATATATTGAGCCAATACATTACTTGAGACGTCCAATTGAATAGGAACCATAAGCGGTTGTTTGTTTGTACATTGAACCAATAATTTTTCGTTTAACTGCTCATAATGATATCTTTCCTGAGCAGCATGCTGATCCACGATAACCAAACCTTCTTCATTACTACATAAGATATAGGAATCATGCAATTGAGCTAATACTTGAAGGTGCAAAAAGAATTCTGGACCTTTATCATTCTTATCTTCCTTAGGAATTGGATATGAAATCGGTTCTTCCTGTATTTTTATTTCAGGAGCTGATTTTTCTTCATATATCTGTATCTGCTCCTTTTTTTCTTTGATAACTACTGGATTATAATTTTTAAAACTCTGTTCAATCGATTTATTCTCTTTTGGCTGTTGCTTAACAGGATATGAATATTGTATTTCTGGCTGTTCAAATGCAACACTCTTCTTTTCAGGTTTACTAACAGCTACTGTTTTTAAAGAAGCATTTAAAGCATCTTGAATTGTTGTTTTGATTAAATCTAGCATTTCGCCTTGTTTTGACAAACGAACCTCCCATTTATTAGGGTGTACGTTTACGTCAACCAATTGTGTATCTGAATCCATTTGTAAAACAACGATTGGAAAACGATTCGGCGGCATATAATCACTATATGCATCTAGAATTGCTTTTTGGATTGCGACACTGCGAATCAATCTTGTATTTAAAGTTAAAAACATAAAATATTTTGTGGCCCGATTGATTTTGGGCTGGATTGCATATCCATGAATATGAAAATCTTCATTGTTTCCTTCAAATTGAATTGCATTCTGAGCTACTTCTTTACCATACATTTGGTATAGAATTTCTTGGATATTTCCATTGCCACTTGTTTGAAATACAACTCTTCCATCGTGAGAAAGTTGAAAACGAATCTGCGGATGGGATAATGCCATCTTATTCATTAAATCGGCAATTACAGAAAATTCATAAGAAATACTCTTTAAATGTTTAAATCTTGCGGGTGTTTTAACAAATAATCCAGAAACATCTAATTTTGTTCCTCGTGGACAATTGCAAGTTTCATCAACATCTAAACTTCCATAGTTGTATCTTAATAAAGTACCTTCTTCACCGTTGCTTGTCTGCAATTCAACTTGGGCAACAGAAGCAATACTTGGTAAAGCTTCCCCTCTAAATCCCATAGTTTGAATATTGAATAATTCTTCTTCTGAATGCATTTTACTTGTGGCATGTCGCATAAATGCTAAATGTGCATCTTCATGATCCATTCCACAGCCATCATCTGTAATCACAATTCGTTCAATACCACCTTGGTATACTTCAACTTCTATGACTGTAGCACCTGCATCAATACTGTTTTCAACGCATTCCTTTACAATTCCAGCCGGTCTTTCTACGACTTCACCAGCCGCAATCATATTTGTCAAATGTTCACTCAATACATGTATCTTAGCCATACTTCACACCTCCATTCATATGAATTTCATATTTATGATTCGATTTTTTCGCTTAGTTTTTTTAACTCATAAAGACAATCCAGAGCATCTCTAGGAGTCATTGAGTCGACATCTAATTCTTGTAGTTGTTGTAAAAGTTGTGACTTTTCTGGTTGAACTTGATCAATCACAAATAAACTTGGTTGATAATTTTGATTGTTATCTTGATTTTCAAAATTCAATAAAAGTTGTGAAGCTCTGTCTAAAACTACTTTTGGTAAATGTGCGAGTTTAGCAACATTGATACCATAAGATTTATCAGCCTTTCCTTCAATTACACGATATCTAAATTCAATCTCATTTTTCTCTTCACGAACATCAACATGTACATTGCGCATAGATTGATGTTCTTCCGCCAATTCCGTTAATTCATGATAATGCGTCGAAAATAATGTTTTTGCTCCGATTGCTTCATCAATATATTCAAGCATTGCTTGAGCAAGAGCCATACCATCATAAGTTGCAGTTCCACGACCAATTTCATCAAATAAAATCAAGGAATGTTTTGTAGCATAACGTAAAGCTGTATTGGCTTCCATCATTTCCACCATGAATGTACTTTTTCCTGTCAATATATCATCCGATGCTCCGATTCTTGTAAAGATTCGATCAAAAATTGGAAGTTGTGCTGTTTTAGCTGGAATAAAACTTCCCATTTGTGCCATAACTACAAGTAAGGCATTTTGTCGCATATATGTAGATTTACCACCCATGTTTGGTCCAGTAATCAATTGTATATGTTCTTCTTCTGACATTTTCCAATCATTTGAAACATATCTCTTCTTTTTCATACGATCATCCAAAATTGGGTGCTTACCCTCTACCACATTAGCATTGTAACCTGGATGGAAAACTGGACATACATATCCTTTTTCACTGGCAAGAATTGCCAAAGATACAAGGACATCAATTGTAGATAATGCTTGTGCACATGCATGCAAATCAAATAAATCTCTTTTGATTCGCAACAATAAATCATTAAACAAACTTTGTTCTAGTTTTACCTTTGTCTCTTGTGCATGTAGAATTTGTTCTTCTTTTTCTTTTAATTCTTGTGTAATGAATCGTGTCGCATTCGCAAGTGTTTGTTTCGGGTGATACCCAAATTCTTCTTTAATATTATCTAAATTTCCATTACGAACTTCAATATAATATCCAAATACACGGTTATATCCTACTTTTAATGATTTAACCCCTGTTCTTTCACGTTCTTTCGCTTCTAATTCCAGAATAAAGTCTTTTCCTTGTTTTGCTATTTTTCGAACTTCATCCAATTCTTGATTGTATCCATCATTAAAGACTCCACCTTCTTTTAGTGTTAATGGTGGATTTTCTATAATCGCATTTTTTATTTCATTGTATAATTCTTGGCAGTCTGGCACATCATTAAATTCTGGGTACGAATTCAACGAAGACGCTAAATCTAAAATAGGCTTTGCGTGTTCTAATGTCGCTACAAGTTGAAGTACATCTCTAGGACTTGCATTCCCATAAGCCATACGACTTGCAAGTCTTTCCATATCATACACATACACTAAATGTTCTTTTAGATTTTCTCTTAACATAAAGTTTTCTTTTAAATCTTTAACCGCTGCTTGTCTTTTCGCAATCTTTTCTGCATCAATCAATGGATATTCAATCCATCGTTTTAACATTCTTGATCCCATTGCACTTTGACACTTATCCATAAAAGACCATAGACTTTCTGCCTTGGCATTCGAAGATTGACTTGAAACCAACTCCAAATGATTCTTTGTTTCATAATCCATAACAAGAACTTTATCTTTGTCCATAGATTCTATTGGTAAAAAATGATCAATACGTTGTTTTTGTGTGTCTTTTAAATACGCCATTAAAAGCGCAAACGCTTCTTTCAAAGATTCGGATTCAATTCCATTTAATAAAGGTAGATCCTCAGGATCAATATTTGCCTTTTTATGTTTTGAAATGAGCATTGTATCCATTTCTTCTAGGGCAGCCATCCATTTTTTATCCATTGTCATCGGACAAACAAGCTCACTTACATTTTGTTCCAAAAGAGCCTTTTGTAGCGCCACCAAAGATCTTTGTAGCGTTTGATACTTTAATTCACCTGTACTTAATTCACAATATATGACTGTAATTTCAAAACTTGAAACATCACAAGATGCCATATAATTTGTTGACTTGGCATCCATTGTTGCATCCATATAAGTTCCAGGTGTAATTATTTTAATAATTCCTCGGTCCACCAGTCCTTTTGCGCTAGACGGATCTTCCAATTGTTCGCAAATAGCTACTTTATACCCTTTTTTGACTAATCTTTGAATATATGAATTTGCGGCATGAAAAGGAATACCACACATAGGTACCTTTTCTTCAACGCCAGCACTTCTTCCTGTTAATACTAAATCTAATTCTTGAGAAACCAATTTTGCATCTTCAAAAAACATTTCATAAAAATCTCCTAAACGATAAAACAAAATCGAATCCGGATTTTCTTCTTTCATTTTCAAGTAATGCTGCATCATTGGTGTATATTTTTTTTCTGCCATAAATCATCATCCTAACACTACTATTATAACAAAAATTCGAAATAATTATGTTATAATTAAAAATACTGAATAAGGAGGTTTTATTAATGAAACAAACAATTCAATGGAAAAACAAATCCATCCAAATTGATATTGGTTTGATTCTAATTCTTATCCTTTTTGGTATGACAAGTTGTTTTGCACTATACAATTCTTTTAACCTGATAAAATTTGGAAGCGGAAGTTCCTACTTATATCGTCAATTATTTTGGTTTATTGTAGGATTTGTCGCAATGTTTTTCCTTTCAATTCTTCAAAACAAAAAAATATATTCATATATGGATATGGCCTATAAAATTTTAATGCTATGTCTTATTTATTTATTTTTCTCACGCTTATTATTTAATTTAGTGGGTATCACACTTCCTTTTGCCAGTGAAGTTAATGGTGCTATTTCATGGTTTCAACTGCCTTTGATTGGTAGTTTTCAGCCAAGTGAATTTATTAAAATTGTTTTAATTGTTTTAGTCTCACAAATTATTGTTGATCATCAAAATGCACATCCAAATCCAACACATAAAGATGACTTGATGTTGTTGTGGGAAATCGCAAAAATATTATTCCCCCCATTATTTTTGATTATGATGCAGCCAGATACTGGTGTTTGTATTATTATCGTATTCAATATTTTCATTTTAGTCTGTTGTAGTGGTATACGCAAAGAGTATATTATTGGTATTTTCGCCTTTATAGTTATTGTCGTTGGAACCTTCTTATTCTTATATTTCGAATACCCTAATATTCTTGCTTCATTTATATCTTCATACAAACTACAGAGAATTGATGCATGGTTAGAACCAGAAAGTAACATTCGAGGTAGTTCGAACCAGTTATATACTGCGTTATTGTCATTAGGTAGTGCCGGATTAACTGGATATGGGTTACAAGCAAATATCGTCTCTATTCCAGAAGCACATACCGATTTTATCTTTGCTGCTTTTGGACAATGCTTCGGCTTTATTGGAACCACATTTATCTTATTATTATGTTTATTATTAGATATTTATTTATGTAAAATAGCTTACGCAACAAAAAATAAAAAAGATCGATTTGTTGTAATCGGTATTATCGCAATGCTGCTATATCAACAACTACAAAATACAGGGATGATTGTTGGATTACTTCCAATCACTGGTATCACATTACCGTTGATTTCTTATGGAGGAAGTAGTATTCTTTCTTACTTCATTTCATTCGCAATTATTTTAAACATTTCACCGGCAACAAAAAGAACGATTCGTTTGAATCGTTCAAAAAGACGTAAGTTAATTAATATAAATTCTTAAGTCGAGTCAAATATGAATAAGTACGGTATCTAGCGAATCGTACTTTTTTTGTGCTCGAATGAATAATTATTTCAGAAATCGATTCTAAATCTCTTTCTAAGTGATCATAACATACATGTGCATAGGCCAGTGTATCTCCTCTAACTCCTATTTTTCGCGTATCATTCATAATATATGGATTTTTTAAAGAATGATGGTTCTTATGTGAGATAGGCATGATTTCACAAAGTTGTAAAACCTTTAAACCTGGATCCACAACAGCTCCTTTAAGTGCTCTATTCACAGCAGTAGAACCAGATTGTGTGCTCACACAAATGCCTGAGCCTTGACTACTTTCAAAAAATTCATCATCTATCGAAATATCAAGTACCAATGTTTTAGCTAAACTCTCAATACGAACTTCATTTAATGCGTATAATGTTTCATTAACTTGAGGAAGGTCCATTTGAAGTAAATTAAACTCTTCAATTTTTGGCTGGTTATGTTTTAAATCATAAACCAAATGATCCACTTCATCTTGTGTATAATCGGTAAAAAAGCCTAAATTCCCTGTATGTATCGCAACGAATTGAATTTCATCCAATCTATCTATATAAGTGTGAATTGCTCTTAATAGAGTACCATCTCCTCCAACAGAAAAAATAACTTCAGATTTTTCATCATCATATTCCCATCCAATATCTATACATTTTTTCTTTAGAGTTTCTGCAACTCTTTTTGAGTTATCGTCTCCTCTGTCTACTATACTGAAACGCATCAAATCACTTCCTCTTTTGTTAAATCTATTGTAACATATTTATGGGTGATATGAATGTACGATAATATTGAAAGAGAATTGAAATTATTGATTAATGAAAATATTTATAATAAATTACTCCATTCATATGATTTTCATAATCCAATAACACAGACAAATACATACTTTGACACAGAGAATCAGGATGTAAAAAAACAACATGGCGCAGTCCGGATTCGAACAATTCAAAATAAAAAAATATTCACATTAAAAATCAGAAAAGATGAATACACACACTATGAATTCGAAAAAGAAATATCTGCAGAAAATATTAATGAGATTGAAGATCCAGAAATATTAAATTGGTTCAACCAATATCAAATTCCCAAAAATTTACATCCGACAGCTAGTTTTACTACATTAAGAAATGTATATGCATTTGAAAACGGAGAATTATGTTTAGATAAAACATATTATAAAAATCATACAGATTATGAAATTGAGTATGAATACACATCCGATCATGATGGAATCCATTTTTTTAATTCTATATTAGAAAAATATGGTTTAAAATGGGCAAAAAATTGCCCTAGCAAAATTGCTAGAGCATTAAACGATTAAAATTTATGTGTTAAACGATAGAAGAAGGATTTAGAATTATATTCTTCTTCTTTTTTCTTATAATTTTCAATTTCTTCTTTATTTTTATTATAAAGTTCTTCTACTTCTTTTAATTTCTGATTTTCAGATTCTAATTCAGAAATTTTCTCATCTTTCGTTTGTGTTTCTAATAGGAAAGTTTGTTTACTCTTTTCGATTTCTAATTTAAGCTTTTCTTGATATAATTGTTCAATCTGGACTTGTGCCTTCTCTTTTTCTTCTATAATGGCTTTAAGCTTTTCATTTTCAAATCTAAGTTCCATTTCAACTGTAGATAATTCATGTTTTTCTTTCCTAAAATAAGTAGATAATCTTTCAACACCTTCAGCCTTAATTGTAATACGACGAGTGGCTGGATTTTTGTATTTCCAATCTTTATCTGGATTATCTTTTACCAATTTTGCAATTGCTTTATCTACTGTATTTCTTGATTTATTGAAATGTTGGCATATCTGCGCAATATCCATATCATAATATACATCAATTGCTGATGCTTCTTCAGGCATATTCACGTCCCCTTCCTATGAAATTCATAATAATAATCTAACGAGTCACGATAAGTCTATCATAGTTTTGTCAAGAATGCTATACCTATATATGAATTTCCTATATTATTTATTACTTTTTAAAATACCATTTATTTTTTCATATATTTCTCACATGAACCTTCATATATACTTATTTATTAAAATCACATACGATTTCATATTTTATATTTTCACATCTGTATCACATGAATTTAATTATTCCATTCATATTTAAATTTTATAATTCATATGATTTAAAATATTTAATAAATCGTTTCATATGATTAATATACACAACGTTTTATATTCATATGAACGTCTTCATACACATTTTTTAATTCATATTTAAATTCATATCCTTTATTTTTTGTTTTTATTATTTTCACATGAATGAGATTTTATAAAATATCGGTATGAAATATCATATATATTTCATATGAATGCTCAGAAGTCCGTTTTTTGCAGTTCTTTCTCTCCATGTGATAATTAGGTGAATAATCTTTATTTAAAGCATTTTTATACTATGCTATATGATTTCACTATATAGTGTACTATTTTATTCATATGAATGATGAATTCTATATGATTTTTGCACTAATATTCATATATTTATAAAAAATCGTATGAAATATCATAAATACTTCATACGATTAAGCATATTTACGAACTTTTACGTCCTTCAAACGCTTTTAACAACGTCATAGCGTCTGTATAGTCTAAATGACTACCTACAGGGATACCATGGGCAAGTCTGCTTACCCTACACTTCCCTTCTAATAATTTAGATATATATAAAGCAGTTGTTTCTCCTTCTACTGTAGGATCTAGAGCCAATATAACTTCTTCTGTTCTTTCATTCACTCTATTTAAAAGAGTCATTATATTCAATTGATCAGGTAATACTCCTTTTTGAGTGTTGATCAATCCATCTAGTACATGATATACACCATTATATTGCTGCATAGACTCTATTACTGATATATCTTTCGGATTTTGTACCACGCATATGATATTCTGATTCCTATTAGAGTTCTTACAAAATTCACAAAGCTCATCTTCTGTTAAATTACCACATCGCGTACACTTCTTTACCTTCTTTTTTAAATTTACTAGCGTTTCTGCCAATTCAGATATTTCTTCATCAGACCACCCTAATACAGTAAATGCATATCTCTCTGCCGTTTTAGCACCTACTCCTGGTAATTTCTGAAATTCATATATTAAATCATCAAATGTTTTTGGGTACATGCTTCACCTTCTAATCTTCTTTTATTTCTATATTAGGAAACAAACTTTTCATATGATCTTCAATACTCATATTATTTTCAGATTCTGCGTCTTTTCTTTTTAAATGAACTTGAAATGGTTCTGGAAGATTACCACTAATCATTCTTTCTTTAAACTCATCCAGTACGCGAGATTGTTGTGTCTTATCCAATGCGAATACTTTCTTTGCTTTTCCTAATAACACTTCCATGAAATCTTCATATCCATAATTCAGTTCAAATTCATTTATTTGTTTCGCAAAGATTTCACTAGATACACATACGACAATATAATTAGATCCACTAGCCATAATAGTACTATTTCTCAATGTAGCCGCATATTTTCCAAATTCTAAACTTGATATGAATTGTCCTATATTATTGAACTTATTCGTATCAATACTTCTTTCCATCTTTGTAGCTCCAACTAACAATTGAATGACAAATTCATCGTTTAATATGATTTTATTATTTTTATTTTCTGACTGTTTTAATGTTTCACGTGAAACATCAGAAATTTCAGATTTCTCTAAAACCCCATTATTATCATCTTTTTGAGTGTTTTTCTCAATTATATCTGAGTCATCAGAAGTATCGTCATATGATGTTTCATAGTTTTCTTCTTCCTCTACCTCTTTAAAATCATTATGATCTGAATCAATAATATGTGTTTTCGATTCATATGAATAACTTGAAATCTTTAATAAAGAGGCTTCTAAGTAATCTAGTGCGTTAGATGCATATGTATATTTATTATATGTATCCATCAATTCTTCCATACACTTAATTCTGAAATTAATAGGTGCTAATTTGAAATATTTCCGAATCATATCTTTGTTCATATCTGAAACTAGAGTTGAATTTTCAGAATAATCTAAAATCAGACTATCCTTCAACATATGAATAAAGTCTGCTGTCAATCGTTTAATATCCATTCCCATATCTGAATATTTCTGAATATCTTTGACAAAACTATCTACATCTTTTTTATATACTGAATAAAATAATTTTCCAATATCTTCAGATGTTACGACACCATAAATTTTACGAATATCATTCACATCAATATGAGATGAACAGTATGCAACACATTGATCCAATATGGATAACGCATCTCGCATTCCTCCATCAGCCAATTGAGCAATTAACGTTAATCCATTCTCATCAATTTCAATTCCTTCGTTTTTACAAACAACAGATAATCTATATTTAATGTCATGCATACTCACTTTATTAAAGTCAAATCTTTGACAACGAGAAATAATAGTTGGTAAAACTTTATTAGGTTCTGTAGTCGCAAAAATAAAAATTACATGAGCAGGAGGTTCCTCGATTGTTTTTAACAATGCATTGAATGCTCCAGATGTCATCATATGAACTTCATCAATAATATAAATTTTATATTTTCCCTGCATTGGAGCATACTTCACTTTATCAATCAGATTTCTTACTTCATCTACACCATTGTTGCTGGCGGCATCAATTTCAATAATATCTGGATGACTTCCATTCGCAGCCATTTTACAGTTCTCACAAACTCCACAAGGAGCATCTTGATTATTCGTACAATTTAGTGTCTTCGCAAATATTTTTGCGATTGAAGTTTTTCCTGTTCCTCTAGGACCACAGAATAAATAAGCATGAGCAATACGATTTTGAACAATCGCATTTTTCAATGTCTGAATTATATGTGTTTGTCCAACAACTTCATCAAAATTCGTTGGTCTATATTTTCTATATAACGCTTGATATGCCATTCGTAAAATCCTTTCTATATGTTTATCTGTATCTTATTTTATCATAGTTTTATCTATTTTATAGTGCAATCTAAGAACACTCATGACTAAAGTCACGAGTGTTCTTAGATTGGCAAATGTTAGATAAATAATTTAATTATAAATGATAAATATAGTGCTTTAAATATATACAGATGTTATAATATTAATGAGAAAAAAACGTATGGAAGTTGTTAAAGGAAGAGCTATGTCTATTCAATACAGTATCATATCGTATGGTGTGTGAAGTATCGCCGTTATGTCTTGAATGGACAGGTCGCAACAAATTTAAAAGAGCTGCTGACTCAGATTTCAAAGGATAATGGTTTTCAAATCTTGGAAATGAATATGAATGAGGATCATATCCATATGCTGATCAATTGTACGCCGCAGCATTACATTCCAAATA
>NZ_JAHQVB010000177.1 GCF_019052655.1 Holdemanella porci | reverse complement strand
TATTATCGAAGAAGATGTTTTTAATAGGATGATTGAAATCAAAGTTTCGAACATCACAATTTAAAAGTGATAGAGTTTCAACTGGAATATTTGAATAATAAGTAGTGTCCATAATTGAAGTATAGAATAAAACGATTCTAAATTGAATAAAAATGCAGTGTCAATGTGAATTTAATGTGAACATGTGAGAAGGAAGTGAAATATCACATATTCACATTGGTGATATAATAATAAAATAAAATAATTTAGAAAGTCTCAAAACAATCTATTAAGCTTGCGTTAAATATAGTATAATAGAGTCAGATAGAACAGGAGGACTTGCATTATGAAGGTCTTTTCAATGTCACAAAGAATCTATTATAAAGATTTAGAACCTGAAGCAGAATCCATCATTAAAAAGGATCTTGAACTGTATAACTGCATGTTTCATAAGGCATTCAAGATCTGTTTTGATCGTGCCTATAAGGATGTTACTTATTC